>NZ_VBZC01000012.1:0-194376 GCF_005786655.1 Streptomyces montanus | reverse complement strand
GAATTAGGCCTCCGGCCTAATTCATAAACGGCGTGCCTCCGGCACGAAAAGCGGGTTTGGTTTTGGGGTGTTGGGATTGCGGGGGAGGGTTATAGATTGAGGGAATGTCAGGGGTTTTGGTGGGTGGGGGAATTGACGGGCATTCCATGCCCTTGAGGGGTTTCCTGGGAATCTCCGATTCCCTGGAAAGGGTGGGGAGTTGAAATGGTATTCCGTGGGGAACAGTAAACCACGGAATACCGGGGAGGGTTAGGCCCTCCGGGCCCAACCCTCCCGGGTGCCCTGGAGTGTGAGGGAAGGTCAGGAAGCCTTGTACGGGTGTGAGAAGGGATGAGAGGGGCAGGCAGCTGCCCTCCGGGCACCAACGACGGGGCACCAGGTCGACAGGCCGTGTCAGCAGCTCGCGCGGAGGCCCGGCCGACGCGCAACCCACAACCTCCGCCCCGATCCCCGACGCCGCCGCGCCACCCAGCCCAGCCCACCACCCTTTTTCTCTCATTCGGGCAGGGAGAGCGGCAGCAGAGGGGATGTCAGCAGGCGTACCAGGCCTGATTGTGCGGGTGACCTGGGGCAGCGTGGAGGCCCGGCACCGGGCCGCGCAACACCTAGCGCAACCTCCACCGCAACGCCATGGCGCAACATCTAGCGCAACTCGCAGCGCAACAGGGGTTCCCTTCGACCCGGGTGAGACACTATTATTTGAAGTCCTGGGGGAGGCGACCCCCGGGAACCGCAAGGGACCAACGAAGGGGAAGACGTGGAGATCCAGATCTCTGACGGAATTGTCCGGCGGGTGCACGGCGGTAAGGACGCGCCCATGAACGGCCTTTCAATTCAGGCCCGTACGGTCGCGAACTTCCTGCCCCTGCTATGCCAGCGCGCGGGTGCAAAGATCGTGCACAACTCCGACGCGAATTACACCGGCATTCGCTTTGAGACCAAGGTAGGTCCGGTGGTTCTCGAAATTCCGACGGGTGATGGTTCTTACCGGCTCGTACACGAATTGATCGAGCCGGACGAGAAAGGGCGCAGCGAAGTTGAGATGCGACGATTCCCGCAGATCTACAAGCCCGCTGGAGTCGCGCACATCACGGCCGAGTTCCTTCGGTCGCGCGGCTTCCTGAAGTAATCCGCCCCGGGGGGCACTCCGGACGGAGTGCCCCCCTTCCACCCGGCATCACTGAGAGGGGAATGGAAACCATGGAGAACACGCGGATTGCAGAGCAGGTCGAGGAAACCGGAGCACCGCTCACGGCAGCAGAGCAGGAGCAGGCCGGTTACGCGCTACGGGAGTTGGCGCGCAGCGAGAGCGCCCCGGATGCTCTGCGGGTGTCGCAGGCGCAGTTGGAGTTGGTACAGCCTTTCTTCGAGTTGGGTTGGGCGATGGGTGTGCGCACCGGTCACACCGGCCCGGCCATGGCTGATGTGCCGGTGGACCGCAGCACGGTCGCGCGCGCTTTTGTCCTGCTGATGTCCGAGCGGGTGGCAGATGCCCTTGTGTTGTCGGTCGCGCGGAGTCTGGACCCCCAGCACGCTGGACCGGTGCTGTGGCAGAAGGTCGAGTATCACGGCAGTGTGACGCAGCGTCACGGTACCTACTGGGTAAGCGCCATCCACGCACACGCCGACCCGTTCGGCGAAGCCCCCACGCTGCGCTACGACCTGTGCGAGATGCGCGGAGTCACCCCGGTGCCGATGGTCACGGGGGTGCGACGGGCCAACCTGACGCCGCTACCCGCGCACCGCAGGTTCTAAGTGTGCAGGTCAGGGGTGGGTTCACTCACCCCTGAAACACACTAATATTGAAGTTGTTCGGGGGGCGGTGGCCCCGCCCCCCGAACCCGCAGAAGCCAACGTCGAAGGGGAAGACAAATGGCAGAGCAGGGAGCACGGCAGATGCTGCCGGAGGTACAAAAGTTCGTCGAGAGCGTTGAAGCGGCCATTGCGGCTCGCGTCGCAACCGTGGAAGCGGCAGAGCAGAAGTACCCGGAGCGGCACAGCTGCGGCGAAGTTGGTCGGCGCGAGTACAACGCCTACAGCGAGGAGATCAACAAGGCCTACGCCAAGTGCTCAGGCGTCCAGGCGGCCGCCTGGGGCGCCCTCAAGGTCTCCAGCGATCCCCTGGTCAAGTGGATTGCCGAGAACTGCACTGAATATCGCGAACAGGCTCAGAGTGTCCTAGCCGCCCTTCCTGCCACGGTCGATGAACTTGATGATCTGGCGGACAAGAACGACTGGTGCAGCGTCTGGGACGAGTTCAGGCGCCAGGCGATTAATGCCGGAGTCATGCCCGGCATCAAGCCCCCGAGCCCCGCCATGAAGGCAGTCTTCGAGCGGATCGACCGGGAAGGCTGCTGCCCCATGGATCCGGGAGCCAGGCGGCGTATCGGCAAAGCCCTGGACGCCCTCATCCAGGAAGCCCTGACAGCTGCCAGCGCCACGGAGGCGAAGGCCGTGGAAGTCACGGCATGACCGAGACGGGCCACAAGCCGCCAAGGCCCGAGTAGCGGCAGCGCCGAGCCGCCGCGCCCTGCTTCCTCTCCTCGGCAGGGCGCGGCCACCCCGGCCAGACTCACCGGCCGAAGGCCCGCCGCCCCGGCATCCGCACTCCCGGTGGGCAGGTGCAGGGCGGCGAGACGCACGTCAAACAGCCGGGCCACGGGCCATAGCCACCGCGGTGCCCCCGACCGAGAGGGCAGCAGCGGAGGAGCCGACGCTCACCGCCCGTCCAGCCCGAGCCGGCGGACAAGCCCACCGCCCCGGAGGGCAGCGGTGCCGGCGTACGAGTGCACCGGGGCCACCCACGAACACGAGCACGCCCGCCCTGCCCTGGCCAGCGCCCGCTGAGCACAAAACCGCCAGTTCAGGGGTGGGTTCACTCACCCCTGAAAGACACTAATATTGAAGTTGTTCGGGGGGTGGTGGCCCCGCCCCCCGAACCCGCAGAATCCAACGTCGAAGGGGAATCGTGAGTATCACCGACGTAAACACCGCGTTCGCTGCCGAGAAGACCGCACAGGTCGAAGCCGTCCGCGAACAGGAGCGCGCCTTGCAGGCCCGTGTGAACCGGGGCGAGGTCCGCATGATCGGTGCCGACAGGTACGAGGTCCTTACCGGCTGGGACCGGGGCGAGACGTTCACCGTCTCCCGCAACACCGAGGGGCAGATCGAGCAGATCATCGCCAATCACGGGCTCGACGAGCAGGCGGACGGCACCATCTCCCTGTACGCGTCGTCCCCCGCCTGGCACGGCCTCGGCCAGATCATCCCCGGGGGCACCACGGACATCGACGAGGTATTGCGTCTGTCCGGGCTCGACTTCGAGGTCACCACGGTGCCCGCCCTGTACGAGTGGCAGGGCGAGACGCGCGAGCACGCCGACCAACAGCACACCGTCCGCTCCGACACCGGCGCAGCCCTCGGCGCAGTCGGCTCCCGGTACACGCCGATTCAGAACCGGGCTGGGTTCGTGTTCCTTCAGGAACTGGTGAGCCGCTATGACGTGGTGTGGGAGTCCGCCGGACTCCTGCGCGGCGGTAAGCGCGTGTTCATCTCCATCCGTCTCCCGGAGGCGGTCACCGTGGACGCCGACGGCATCAACGACATCGTGGTCCCGTACATCGCCGTCATGAACGACCACTCCGGCAACGGCCAGTTCCAGTGCGTCGTCACCCCGTGGCGCCCTGTCTGCGCCAACACCGAGCGGTTCGCCGTCCGGGACGCAGTCACCCGCTGGGCCGTCCGGCACACCGCAGGAGCCACCAGCCAGATCAAGGAAGCCCGCCGCACCCTGGGGCTCTCCTCCCAGTACTTCGAGCGGTTCGCCGACGAAGAGACCGCGCTCGCCCGCACGGACATCGCTATCGCCGACTTCCACCAGGTGATCGCCGACCTGTGGCCCCTCGACGAGGACGCTTCCAACCGGAAGCGGACCAACCACGCCACCCGGTTGGACGCCCTCGACGACATCTTCCGCACCGAGAGCGAACGCGTCGGACGGACCGCCTACGCGGCCGAGCGCGCCATCACCGGCTACCTCGACCACGTCACCCCCAGGCGCCCGCCCCAGTCCATGACCGAGGAAATCGCACGCGCCACGGCCGTACTCGAAGGCGCCGACGACGAGATCAAGACCAAGGCACACCGGCGCCTGCTCCAGCTCCGCACACGCTGAGCCCCGAACCCGGCAGCTCAGCTGACAGACCCCCGTGCGGGCCGGGAACTTCCCCGAGCCCGGCCCGCACGGGCCAACCTCCCCCAGAGCGCGGAGCGCGCGTTCTCACCCGCTCAGGGAGCGCGGAGCGCGCCCGCCCCGTCCCCCTGCCGCGTAGCGGCAGCGCGACGCGTCTTCGGAGCAGACCGCGCGCCCAGAAGGCGCCTGCTGTCCCTCGGGCGCAGTGCGGCCCGGCCTCCGGCGCTCACCGCCCCGTCCCGCGAGGAGCCCTCATGTCTTCACGCCCGGAGCTCACCCACCCCGGCGACGCCGCCATCGCGGCCGCCATGAGCCGCACTCTGACCGCCCTTGCCGCCGTGTTCCAGGCACTCGGAGACGGCGAACACACGATCAACCTCGTGGCCGAGCGGACCGACGACGCGTTCGTCACGGGACGTGCCGATCTCTCCATCGGCACCGGACCGCTCCGCCTGGCCGTGCTGGACGAAGACGAGTTCTGCGCCCTGCGCGCACTGCTGGTGTTCGCGCTGGAGGGCAGCACCGTGCGGAGCGCCGTCTTGGTCGCCACGACGGCCGCCGAGCCCAACCCCCGTGCGTGCGGCTGGACCGTACACGACGGGTGGCTGCACTCCATGAACACGGCCGAGCTCCAGGCCGCCGTCATTCCGTGCCCCGACGTCTCCGCCGTCACGCGAGAGGTCTACCCCGCCCCCGTTCTCCTCCAGTTCCCCAACCCCGACGAGGAGGACCCGCATGTCTGACACTCCCGGCACCTCGAACGGCACCTGCACCGACCCCGAGGACATCCCCGCCGGTCAGCCCCTCCCCGGCACACGCCTCATCGCGCACCGCGTACCCCATTGGGGGATCGCAGGTTCGTACATCCACATGGACCGCGCTGACATCCATGTGACGTACGCCCAAGTTGTCGGCCGCGCTGGCGAGTTTCCAGCCGAAACGGCAGGCTACGGCCGCACTGTCCAGGGCCGCAGCGTCGACAGCTTCCTGCGGAACAACCTGAACTTCTGGTTGTCCAGCGATGCGCGCATGGCAGACGACGGAGTGATCCGGTACCGCCGGGGGCGCAATCACTCCGTAGTCACCTTCGTACCCGACAAGACCTCCGGAGTGCTGATCAACCGGCCGGACGAGCAAGTGACAGCCGCCGCCTACCGCGTGACCGGCCCGACCGGGGTCACGCAACTGTGGCGAGGTCAGACCGTCCGCGCTGCCATCACGACGTGCCGCATTGAGCCCCCCGTCGGTTGGTCCGCAGGGTGGGCCCACCTCATGACTGACACGTCCGTCAGGTTCGAGCGCGGAGGCGCCCCCTGGAGCCGGGAAGCCATCTACACCGCCGAGCCGACCGAAGAGCCCGCATCGTGGGGCCCCCCGTGCCCCAGGTGCAGCCGCCTGGAATCCGAACACGGCCTATGGGGCGGTCGTGCTACCGACGGAACGGGTTGTTGGTCCTACCCCGCACGGGAGCCGTAGGGCCCGCCTCAGCACCGCTCCGCCCGCCAGCACGACCCAGCCGACGCCGCAAGGAATCCAACGGACGCCGTCCACGCCCCTCCCCGGTACGGGGGCGTGGACGGCCGCCCCGGCCAGCGCGCCACTGGCCGACTGCCGCCCCGACGCCCGCACCCTCCCCTTCGGCGAGCGCGGGGCGGCAGGCCCCACAGCCCACCCAGTCGAGCACCGAGGAGTCGCAGCCCATGACCAGCCCGAGCCTGACCATCGACACGCCCGCCGGCCCCGTGCGCGCCACCGCCGGCCCCCGCACGGACGACGTCGTCGTATTCGAGCTGGGCGGGGCGATGCGCGGCAGTGTGCACGTCACCGGCACCCACCACCCCCACTACTGGGACCAGTTCACCGCTGTACGCGCCTGTCTTGGCCCCGTGAACGCCTTCCAGGCCACCGCCCCCGCCGACGCCCTGCCGCGGCTCGCCCGCAGCCGCACCGGCTACCGAGGCAGCCTGACCCTCTACCGCGACGACTACACCGACCGCCCCCAGGTGACGGTGTACCCGATGGAGTCCGCGGCCGGACACGAGCCGTCGGAGAAGACGGCAGCGACGCTCACCGCCGTCATGCGAGCCTGCGCCGACCATGTCGCGCACCGCGATGATCTGCCCGAGATCCTCAACGCCTCCCGACAGCGCGACACCCCCGCCCTGCTGCGTTTCCTCACCTGGTCAACCGCGCACGCCCAGGCCGAAGCCGCCCGCTACGAGCGGGAAGCCCGTGCCGCCCGCCCCGCGCGGCGTGCCGCCGTGGCGGCCTGGTGGACGGTCGCACGGTGGTTCCTCGCTTCCCCGCATCCGGTCCTGCTGCTGATGCTGGCCGATCTCCCGTACTCGCAGTTCCCCGACTCGCTGGCCCGCACCGTCGACGTCAAGCAGTGGTGGGGCCCCTACTGCCTCACCGAGGCTGCCCGAGAGCACGAACACGCCCGCCGCGCCCAGGCCGAGGCCGCCTCCCTGCGCGCTCAGCAGCACGCGCGCCCACGCGGCCGCCGCCGGGCCCTGGTCACCGCCCACTGACACAGGGAAAGGTGCAGGTCGGGGGCGGGTTCACACCTCATCAGGAGACACTATTATTAGTGATGCGAGAGGGGGCGTCCCTCCCCCACCCTGCCCCCTCTCGCACCCTGGGTCGATCAAAGGAGACACCGTGCCGGAGGAGTTCACGTTCACCGTCAACACCGGATCGATCGGCTACCGCGTCCTTGACCGACGGGAGCGCGCCACCTGTTACGGCGTCGCCTGGTACCAGGCGGAGTGCTGCAAGTGGGTTGCCGAGTATCCCGGCAACCACCCGGGCAGCGGCGGCGGCATCCCCGGCTTCGCCAGCCGCGAATGGGCCGCGCGCTTCCTGTACCGCTACCGCAAGCCCCAGACGTCCGGGCGCCCCTGACGCACCGCCCCTCCCCACACACCCACCGCCCGCCCGACCGTGGAGACGATCTGATCATGCGTTGGCTGATGAGCCTTGGTGAGCGCACCCGCCCAGACGTGCCCCGCTACGCCGAGTGCCCCGCCCCCGACAAGGCACGCGCCCTGGCCCTGGTCGACGACTTCGGCCACCTCTTCACCGTCCTGCGCGAGTGGCGGCAGGCGTACGGCGAGGAACTGACCGCCTGGGCCATACAGGTTGAGGCAGACGACATCGAGAACCTCCCCGCAGAACTGATCGACAGGTGGGAGTGGGAGGGCGACCCCGTCCGCATCGACACGGAGCGCGGCGGCTATGTGCGGGTGTCCGACTATCGCGACGTTCCGGTGCGCGCGGGCATCACCACCCGCTCCAGCACCGGCGTCCCGCTGTGGACCACCACGTCCTGACCAGCCCGGCAGTCCGTGACCGCGCGCAGTCGCACATTCCGACACCGCTACCGCAAGCCCCAGCCCTCCGGCCGCCCCTGACCGGCCGCCAACCCGCCTCAGCAGCACCGCCCCACCGCCGAAGAGACAGCGCACCGGCCACGTTCGGCCACAGCACCCACGAGCGCAGGGCCCAGCGAAGCCCCCCGCTGCACTCAGAGAGGACCACCGCCATGGCCAGAAGCTTTTTCCAGCAGCCCGAGCAGGTCCCCCACACCCCCTAAGAGGTCGCGCAAGCGGCCCTTGAGTTCCTCGGGGACCAGTGGGGTGCCCTGCCCGGACCCTGGGGGAGGACCGGTCACCTGCGCAACGCAGACCACATCCCGTTCACGGTCGGTATCTGCGAGGCCGGACACCTCTACCTCCGCAACGACGCCCAGGGCGACAGCGTCCACCTGCCCTTCACTTCCACCGCCGACCTCACCGCGATCGCTCAGGCCATCGCCGACACCGTCGGCGACCTGTACTGACCGCCTCTCTCCGCGGCCCTGTGCGCAATGAACCGGTGGTTCACCGCCGTGCCGCAGTCCCGGGGTGGCCTATGGCCGCGCTGCCCCGGGACCGGTTGCGTTCTTGTCCTGATTTCGGCAACAAGGAGAGAGGCCCCATGGCATCGTTCACCCACGTCACTCCGGAACGCTGCGCCCAGCTCGGCCGCGCCCTCGCAGCCGCCGGCCTTGACTGGCGGGACAACCACCGCCAGGACGAACCGCAGTTCCTCACCTACACCGTGACCGACCCGCACGGCCGCACGTGGCAGCTCAGCCCGGCCACCAACTTCCAGATCTCGCCGTCAGCCCCGGCGCAGATCTGGCAGGCCAGTTGCAGCGAACTGACAACGACCACCCCGGTACTGTCCGCCCGCATGCTGGCGGAGCGCATCAGGGGCTGCTCCCCGTGAGCAGCCCACCGCCGCCATGGCGCCCCGAGGACTTCGACGAACGGTGCGAGACCTGCGGCGCGCCGCCCGGCCAGCTCTGCCACGGATGGTGCGACACCGGATACACCGCCGCCGACGCCCGCGCCGACGCCGAGCGCCGCGACCAGGCCGCGGCCACACCGCCCGCCACCCCTACCAGCCGCTCAAAGGAGTGAAGACGCCGCCATGCCACAGGAGTTGACCACCCAAGAGCAGTTGGACGCGTTCGCCGACGAGGTGGCGCAGGAGTTGGGCACACACTGCCGGACGGACCAGCTCACCGGCTACGTGCGCGGCATCGGGCGGCTCATCATCGACGGCGACGGCCGCGCCCTGCGCCTGTACCAGCCCGACGACCGGCGCCCCGACCGGCTGAAGATCTACGCCGCGCTGCCGGACGAGACCCAGATGACCGCGCCGTCGATCGGGGTCACGGCCAGCAGCGCCCGCCACGTGGCACGCGAGATCAGCAGGCGGCTGTACCCGCTGCACGCCGAGGCCGCACAGCAGGCCGCCGAACTCGCCGCCCAGCAGCAGGCGGAGGCAAGCGAACGCCGCGCCGTCGCCGAGGCCGTGGCCGGCGCACTCCCCGGAGCCCGGATCGAGGAGCAGCACCGGCGCACCCGGATCGTCTGGCAGCACGACACCCGGCCGCCCGGGGAGCACGGCCCCGTCCAGGTCGACAGTGTGTGCGCAGTCGTCGGAACTTCCGGGAACTCTGTCCAGGTCGAAGCATCCGGCCGCCCCGGCACCGTGATCCCCATGCTGGCGGCGTTCGCCCAAACGCCACGGGAATGAGAAGAGCAGGTCAGGGGCGGGTTCCCACCCTCCCGAAAGACACTAATATTGATATTGCGAGAACGGCGGTCGGGTCAACTCCTCGGGCCCGGCCGCCAACCAGGATCGCGCCCCGCTCGGACCGACGGGGCGCGGCCCGCACAACCGAACACCGAGGTGCTGTAGCTCAGCTGGCAGAGCGCGGATCTTATAAGTCCTGAGGCCGTGGGTTCGAGTCCCACCAGCACTACCCCAACACTGTTCCCCACGACTGGAGTTGAGATGACTGACAGCGAGGTCACCCCGCACCCCGAGACCCCCGCCGACGTGGCGTCTGCCGTCCTGGACGCCATCGAGGCGCAGCCTGACGTCTTCAACATGGAGCACTGGGCATGGCTGCCCGACATCAACAGCCTGGCACCCGAGGAGAGCCCGGCGTGCGGCTCCATGCTGTGCGCAGCCGGATGGACGGCGCGCCTCACCGGCTGGACGCTCGTGTCCCTGCCTGAAGACGAACAGACAGAGGTCACCGGCGTGGACGACGACGGCGACGAGTACGACACGCTTGTCAGCGTCTACGCGGAGCGAGGCAACGAGCGCCGTCTGATCTGTGACGTTGCCTCCGAAGCCCTCGGGCTGAGGCCCAGTGAGACGTTCTGGTACGTCGACGCGCCCACCGCTTTGAAGCGGCTTCGCGAGATTGCCGGACGCTGACCCACCATCACCCGGCCGCCGCACCGGCGGCCCCAAAGCCTGCGTAGCTCAGCGGTAGAGCGGCCCCACTTGCGGGTGGACAGGGGTTCAAATCCCCTCGCAGGCACGCACCTACCTGCCCGCCCGGCCGCCGGACACGCGACCCGCGCCAGTGGGCACCGGCTTGCTCCCCGCCGCCGGGCCCGACCGTCCACAGGAGCCCTCGATGGCCGACACCGTCAGCATCCCGGCCGACGTCGCCCACGCCTTCGCCGAAGCCTGGTGTGACAGCACCATCACGGCCGACGTCGCCGCCAGCCTCGGCTGTACCGAAGTCGACGCTCTCGCCGACCTCCTCCGCGCCCTCGGTGCTGAGCAGGCCGCCGACGAATGGGTCGACGCCCACGCCAAAGACGATGACCCGGGCGACGGCCACTTTCAGGGGACCGTGCCCGAGGACGTCTCCCTGACCGCCGACGCGATGCGCTGGAGCCCCGACCCCGCCGACACTAAGGACGAAGGATGACCGGACCCGATCACTACGCCGACGGGCCAGCGGCCGCAGTCCCCGAGGGAGTCCCGATGCCCCAGGAGCGCCCGTTCTTCGTCATCGGGCAATGGTCCGGCCCCGACGTTGAAGTCTGGGCGGCACTGGAGGCGCCAGTCGACGCCGCCGAGCGGTCCGACGCTCTGGAGGAATGCTCACTGGATGCGGAGGACGCGTTCGGCAGCGTAGAGGTCGTCTTCGCGGTCAGCGCCGCGGAGGCCGAGGCTGCGGCGCGCCGCGAGGCGGTCGAAACGGCCAAACGGATCGGCCGCGGGATGAACTCCACAGCCCGGGGTGCAGCGCAGCGAAGCCGCGGGGCAGAGGTGGGTTCACACAGAAGAGTCTTACACTATTATAGATAGTGAGCCCGGGGCCACCGCCACGCCGGCATCCCGCCCGCCGGGGCGACGATCCGCCCCTTCACCCGATTCCCGTCTCAGGAGTTGCCGTGCAAGCGAACCCGCAGGTCATCGACTGGTACAGCAACAAGGCCTACCAGTGCCCGCAGTGCCGCCACGACACGCTCGCCGAGCCCTCCAGGTGGGAGGTGTACACCTGCTGCAACTGCTCGACCCGCTTCGCCCGCTTCCCCCGCCTGCAGCGCCTCCTGCGCCACGTCGGCGTCACCTGCGAGTTCTGCACGGAGCGGCATCCCGTGCTCGTCGACGGCGAGCCCTTCGGGTACCTGCGCCGCCGCCACTCGGGCGTCGGCGCGTACGCGGAGCACCGGTTCGAGGCGTGGCTGTACGACACGGACGAGCTCCCCGACCACCGCGACGGTGTGCGCTACCGCGACACCCGCCCCAGCCGAGCCGAGGCTATGGCCGAACTCGCCTGGTGGCGCAGTATGTTCGGCTCCGTCGAGGATGACCTAAGCCCCGTCCTCGCCGTCGTCGCGGACGAGGAGTTCTACAAGTACGGACCGGACGCCACCAGGGAGCAGCAGGACGGGTTCCTCGACGGCACCTTGGAGGTCTACGGCGTCGGCACTCTGCGCGCCTATGCGCCGCCGCACCCCCGGCGCGGGCAGTTCTACGCCGACACCGCCTCCTTCACCTGGAGCCTGATCGCCCCGTCCGGCCTGGAAGGCATCTACACCAGCGCGGCACCGAAGTCCCTGGCCGCGCACGCCCCCCAGCTGTGACCTGCCGGGCGCGGACTCGCCCGGCTCCCCGTTTGCGCAGGTCAGGGGTGGGTTCACACACCCGAGACTAACACTATTATTAGTTCATGACCGGGGCCGCCGCCTCTCCCACCCCCCATTCACCAGGTGACGGCCCCTCCCTCCCCCCTCCAGCCCCCGGAGTTGCCATGCTTCGAACGCTGCGCCGCGCCCTGCGACCGGCACGTATCCGCATCCCCGCCCGCCGGTTCACCGCCGGGATCACAGCGCTGCCGCCCACTGCACGCGAAGCACTCGGCACCGACGTCACGGCCGGGGAAGCCATCGCCTACAACCGCGTCCGTGTCGCCACCGCGACCGCCGTCGCCCTCTACCGCAGCGGATACACGCTGCCGATGTCCGACGACGACCTGGACGACGCCGTGCTCGCCCTGGACTTCCCCTACTCGGTCCCGAGCGCGGAGACCCGCGCGTCCATCCGCGCCGCCCTCGCCGTGATGGAAGCCGACTACACCGTCACCGTCACCCGCTGACCCCCCGTCCGCCCTGTCCGTGGGCCGCCCGACCAGGGCGGCCAGCGCCCGGTGTTCCTCGTCGCACCCGACCCCGCTCACGGACTCGTTGCCGCCCCGCAGTCCTCCGACGACCTCACGCTCCTCACCGAAGAGTCCCTTGCCAGCCAAGGGTTCGCCTGGAACAGCGAGATCGAGGCGTACACCCGCCAGGCCGACCACGTCCCCGCGGCCGTGGACAACACCGCCGACATGCTGCGCGAGCTGGGCCACTACGTCTTCTCCGCCCACAAGCCGCTGCCCAGGAGCTGACCGCCGCCCGGCCGGCCCCGTCCCACAGTCCTCCCCCTTGCGCAGATGGAGTTCCGCCATGCCCCGACGCCGCACTCAGCCGCAGCGGCCCGTCCGGTACGCCGCCGCCGAGCATGAGGGACACCACCAGGCCGTGGACCAGCTCCACGGGTACGCGCTCAGCAGCCACGCCAACCGTGCGGCCGCCGAGGAGGCGGTACGCGAGCTGACCGCCAACCCGACGGCCGCGATCGAAGCCGTCGAGGAGCTCGACGCCGCCCAGAGGGGCCCGGCCGCCCGCGAGCGGCGGATCCTGCGCCGGTACGGGTACGCCTGGAGCCTGCGCCAGGACGAAATACTGTCCCTGCGCGGGGAGTTCAGCCATGACCGACTGGAGACCCTGATCTCCGGCGGCCATCTGGCCATGGTGTTCAGCCCGGCCGGTCTGCCGTACTACACCACGCCCGAGCGGTACGCGCAGCTGTCGCCTCGCTGGATACGCGACGGCGACGAGTCGTTCCCGGCCGCCGACGTCGCCCGCCTCGAACGCCCCCGCCCCGCCCTGGAGTTGCTGCCCGCGCGCAGGCGCTACGAGCCGTGCGAGCTGCACGGGATCACGCTCTGGCGGTGCCTGATCTGCGGGCCGCGCGAGCGCTTCGAGTGCCAGTGGGGCGACTGCACCGCCAACCGTGTCACGGCCTACTGCGAGCGCTGCGTGCGCATGGACCCTGGGCGCACGTTCCCGCTGCCGCCCCGCCGAGAGCGCGACTGGCCGTAAAACAGCAGGTCAGGGGTGGGTTCACCTTCCCTCAAAAGACACTATTATTGATGTTGTTGGTCCTGCGGAACACCCCGTACGGCGGGGCCGCCGCCCCGCCGTACGGGCCCCCTCACTGCCACGCCACGGAAGGACACCGGCGATGAAACACGAGGAACTGGCCGCGCTGCTGGCCGAGCCGACCACTCCCCTGATGCGCGCCGCGCTGCGCACGCTTCCGCCCAAGACCCTGGAGACGCTGGCCACCGTCGCCGACCAGGCCGCAGAACAGGGATGGCGACAGGTGATCGTCGACCGGGTCCGGGCCTTCGCCGACGAGCAGCCGGGCGACGGATCGCAGGCCGTGGCCGCGTACTTCACGACGACGGAGCAGCGGACGGGCAGCGGGATGTCTGTGGGCTGGAGCCCGTTCATCGCGGCCCTGGCGCCCTCCGAGGAGATGCCGGACCTCAGGCACACCGAGAGCACGGCGCGCATGGTGCCGGTCGGCGAAGCGGCCAGGGCCGAGGAGGATTTCGCGGACCCGAGGCTGACCGAGGCGCTCCAGCGGCTCGCGTCACTCGACCCGCCCGCGCACGCGGATGTCCTGCGCGTCCATCTGCCGACCTCCCGCGTCACCCGCGTGAAGCCCTGACCGCCCAAGCCTGCGGGCGCCCCGCCGGAGGGGCGCCCGCACGGAGGTGCCCCGTGCCCGTTCCGATCCCCTGCCGCGCCTGCCACGGTGGCCACTACCAGCCGGAGAGTCCGGGGTCCTTTCACTGCGGTTCCTGCGGCAGCCCGGCGACGGAGTCGACGTTCCGCTTACAGAGCGACGAACGGCTCATCGTGCACGCGGGCGTCCTCCAGATCCTCACCGTGCCGGAAGGCCACCAGGTGATCACCCCCGACCGGCGCTGCCACGCCCCGCACTTGGGTGCCAGCCTGACCCTCGCGCTGCGGCTCAACCGGACCCACCCGGTGTTCCGGCAGACCGAGGACATCCAGACCGCCGAGAGCCTGCTGGCCGCCCTGGACGCCGACGAGCGGGGTCCCTGGGTGCTGTCTCCCGCACAGTTGGGGGTCCTCACCCGGGCCATGGACGTCCGGAACGCGCTGCTGCCTTCAGCGTCCCGGCGGCACCCGGACTTCGACGCCGAGATCCGGGCCGCCCACACACGGAGCCGGCACCCGCGCGCCACTTGAGGCGCCGGCCTCCGGGCCACCGCCCCCGGCCCTGTCCGCATCGGCCGCCACCCAGACGCCGAACCGGCGCCGCAGGACGGCGGCCCCCTTCCACGCCCCAAGAAGAAGACCGCAATCCAGGAGGACACGTGGCTCACCACGACCAGAGCACCCCCGGACAGGACCGGGCCGCCGCAGCCCGGCACCGCAAGGCACTCGACGCCGCCACCCAAGTCGTCGAGAATTCCGCCCAGTTGGAACAGGCCTGGTCCAGCGGACTGCCAATCACCACCGCCGCGAGCGCCGAGGGACGCGCCGAGCCCGTCCGCGACCTGCGGAACCTTGACCAGCTCCTGAGCGCCCCCGGGTACAAGGTGCTGCGGTCCCGCCCCAACGTGCCCACCGTCGACGGCGCGTGGTTCACCGGCGAGCCACGCACGCTCAGCCGGGCCCGCGCCCGCCGCCTGATCGAGACCTCGGTCGGCCTCCTGGACGCGCTTCTCCTGCGCGACCCGAACGACCGGCTGTACGTCGTGACCCAGCGCGCACAGACCGAGCTGATCCCCACCCGGCTCGAACCCCCGCACACCGAGGGGGACGTCCTGTGCGCCGCACTCCACGTCTACGGCCTCCCGGCATACGAGGACGGCGAAAGCGGCGTTACCTGGCTGGCAGTACCTCAGGACCCGGCAACGCCGGAGAGGGACGTCTACAAGGGACCGCACTTCCGGATCTCCTGCGGAGAGCACACCGACCGCGTCGCTTCCGCCCACGACGAGGCCTGGGGCACCTCCCTCTACGACGCCGACGGCGAGCACGTCGAAACACTCGACGCCTCCCCGCCCGGCTCGACCCTCGCCGAGGACTCCGCCCACTGTGCCCGCGCCATCGCAGAACGCATCACGGCTGGCCTTCCGTACACGACCTGAGCTGAGGGCGGGCCCGCTTTCTGCCCGGCCGCCGTGTGGAACGCCCTAGGCACCCATCCTCAGCAATCCCGCGTTTTCGCAGGTCAGAGGGTATCTAGCCCTCACACCAAAAGACACTAATATTGAATTTAAAGCGAGGGGTAACACCCTCATCCGCCCTATCTCGCCGATGAGGCAAGGAGAAGGAGAGCCCCATGGCCACCGCTGTCTCGGCCCCGACCAACAGCCCCGACGCACACGAGGAGGAAGTGCCGCCGTTCGTCTACCTCGACCCGGCGAAGGTGGTGCGCGACGAGCAGAACGCCCGCGAGCACGACACCGAGCCGGACGAGGAACTGATCGCCTCCGTCAAGGAGATCGGCGTCGAGGACCCCATCAGCGTCCGGCCCCGGCCCGACGGCACCTTTGGCGCCTTCAAGGGCTGGCGGCGCGCACAGGCGGCGCAGATCGCCAACGCCACCGCCGAAGAGGACGGCCGCCCGGTACGCAGGATCAAGGCGTACGTGCGGGAAGACCTGGTCGGCCGCGACGGGTGGACACGGTTCCTGTCCCTGGTCGAGAACAAGCACCGCGAGGGGATGAGCGAGCGGGACACCCTACGGTCGCAGGAACTGTCCCTGATCGACATGAGCGACGTCGAGCGGCGCAAGGCCACCAAGGCCCTCGGTGTCAGCCACAACGCCGCCAAGCATGCCAAGGCGGCGCAGAAGCTCAACGACGCCACCCTGCGCCGGGCGTCGGCCGGAGGCATGGACCTGGAGCAGACCGCCCAGCTCGCCGAGGTGGAGAACGTGCGCGGCGCGGAGAACCGGCTGCTGCGGGCCCTCCAGCGGGACCACGAGGAGGGCAACGGCGGGCGCGGCCACTGGGATCAGGAGATGGCGCTGCTGCACGCCGAGCAGGCCGACGCCGCCGCCCGCGCCAAGGCCGAGGAAGAACTCACAGCGGCGGACATCCCGCTGCTGCGGGAGCCGGGGTACGGGGAGAAGGACCCGTCCCAGCCCCTGACCGAGCTGACCTCCGGCCTGGGCAACCCGCTCACCGAGGACAACCACAAGAACTGCCCCGGCCACAGTGCCCGGCTGGACGAGGAGCACCGGCCGGTGTGGCACTGCGCCGACCCGGCTGAGTATGGCCACAAGGTCCGTCCGAAGCCGAAGAAGCCGAAGACGGAAGAGGACGAGCAGAAGGCCGAGGAGCGCGCGCGGACCGTGGCGTGCAACCGCGCTTGGAAGGCGGCTGCCGGACCGAGGCAGGAGTTCGTCAAGCGGCTGGTGCGCGGCAAGGCCGTGCCCGATGAGGCCCGGCAGTTCGCCCAGCGGATCATGCTGGATCTGCCCCGCTTCTACGGCAAGTGGGCGGACAAGCAGCGCACCGAGACGCTGGCGTTCCTGCTGGGCGCCAAGGACCCGGAGCGGGAGTCAGCCGCCGACATCGCGGCCAGCGTCCCCAAGGGCCGTCTCGCGAACGTGGTGTTCGCCCAGGTCGCCGCCGCGTTCGAGGACGACATCCGCGAGCCCAAGAAGTTCGACACGGCCCGGATGGACCACGTCTACCTGTGGCAGTCCCCGGACCGGCTCCAGGCCTCCTACCTGCTGCTCCTGGAATCCCTGGGCCGGGCCGACAGCGGCAGCTACCAGCTGTCCGAGGTCGAGGACCAAGCGGTCGCCAAGCACCGGCCCGACACCGAGGCCTGACCGCTGCCACTCCCCCCCGTCAAGCCCCGGCCGGGCACGCCCGGTGCGCGGCCGGTCCCCCACCCCTCTACGCAGAGAGGCGAACCCGCATGCCCATCACCATCAACGAAGTCCGGGGCTTCATCCGGCAGTTGCCCGACGCGGCAGCCGTCGCGCAGGTCCAGGAGGCCGCCGCGCAGCGGCTCGGCGAGCTCGACAAGGCCGCGTATGCGGGCGTCCTGCCCGGTCGCCAGGCCCGCATCAACGACTCGCTGCGCCCGGCGCTGCTGCGGGGCCTGACCGGCACGGTTCAGGAGCGCAACCGCACCGGCAGCCGCGCGGGATTCATCCTCGACGAGGAGTCCACCCAGCGGCTGCGCACCGACCCGCGCAACGGCGAGCCGGGCAGGCCCAAGTACCGCATCCCCGAGGACACCCGGCGCTACCGGCTGCCCGGCAGCGGCATCCCGGTCTCCTGCCTGGACCTGATCGAGGACTGACCAGGCCTCACGGCGCCGCCCCGGCAACGGGCGGCGCCCGCCAGCACACCCGATCAACCGGCCGTGCCCTCGCAGCCCGGCCCGCGCATGAAAGGCCGTCATGACTGACCAGCACCAGGCACCGTCCCCCGAGCCGGACGACGACGCCACCCTCCGCCCCGTGACGCTCTCCGAGCTGCGCCAGCTGGTCCGCGAGGACTGGAAGAAGTTGCCCGGAGACACGCTCGTCGTGCTGTCCCGCGACGTCGAGGGCAACCTCTTCTCGCCGTTCGCCTTCTACAACCTCTCCCGGTACGCGCCAACCCACACCGACCTCGTCGGCGACGTCTTCCCGCTACCGGAAGAGCTGAAGGAGGACCCAGAGATGCGCGAGCTGTACGCGGACCGCATCCCCGACACCGCCGTCCCCGCGCTGGTGCTCTTCCCGCTCGGCTGAGCGATCCCACAGGGCGGGGCGGCCTCCCCATCGGCCGCCCCGCCCCGCAGGCCGCCAGTTCCCCTTGTCCCCGGGGCACGTTCCTGGCCCCGTCCTCACGAAAGCGACGTGTCACCGCCATGTCCGCCCCAGCACAAGCCCCCAGGGAAGGATCGCAGGCCCCGGTACTGGTCATCAGTGACAGCACCGACGACGATCCGGTCGGCCTGCGGACGTGCCCGGTCCCTCGCCTGCACTTGCCGTCGCCCTTGTTCAGCGCCGAGGAGTACCAGCGTGCTCCGCTCGTGCTCCTGGACGACCGCAGCTACACCAACTTCACGCTCCGCCACGTGCCGCACCGCCCGGGCCTGATCGTCGTACTCGTCGACCCGGACGACGGCACCGTCTACCCCCGGGCCGCTGCCATCGGCGCCGAGGCCGTCATCCGGGCCGAAGAGAACCTCAGCTGGCTGCACCTGCGCCTTCACGACGCCACCGACTGCCGCTACGCCCACTGGGAAGCGCTCCTGGCCGGCGGCCCCGCCGACCCTCCCCCACCGGCCAGCAACTGACGTCCGGCGGCCCGAGCCCCCGCCGCGCACACTCCCGCGATCCGAAGGAACTGACCTATGCGCGCGATACCCCAACGCTGTGCCCACCGGCCGCTGGCGGGCGGGCTGGTGGTGCCGTACGTGACCCTGATCCACGACGGCCACGCGGCCTTCGGTGTCCTCGACGCCGACAAAGCCATCAACGCCTTCCGGCGACGCCTGTGCCAGATCTGCGAACACCCGCTGGACGAGCGGTGCTTCCTGCTCGTCCGCCCGGCCGACGTCCTCAAGGGCTGCTCTCCGGAACCGGGGCTGCACCCCGAGTGCCTGCCGTACACCGCCGCGCACTGCCCCATGCTCAACGGCACCGCCACGCACTACCGCCGCAGCCCGGTGTTGGCCAGCCACCCCGCCGGACGGCCCTGCACCGATCCGTCCTGCCCTTGCCCGTCCCGCACCACGGACGCGGGTCATGCCGCCCGCAACGGCAGTCCCGCCGACCGGTACGAGGCCTGGATGATCCACACGCACAACTACCGGCTGGTCTCGCTGCCCGACCGGCCCGATGTGCCCTCCGGTATCAGCCTCGACGTGCCCGTCCTGCGCAAACGCGTCCTGCGTACTGCGGCCCTCACCCTCGACCAGCAACACCTGATGGACCTGTGGAACGGCCTCATGAACGGGTCCTGACCGCCCCCGAAACCGCACGTAAGGAGCCTGCCATGTTGATCAAACCGGACCCGGCCACGCCCGAAGGCGAGGCCGTCATTGACCTGGCCGAGATGATGGATGAACTCCAGGAAGACACCGGCGAGTGGCCGGGCGCGGACACCGTCGACATCCTCGGCGGATGGCTGGGCCGTTTCACCTTCGCTGTCTCGGAGTCCTTCGCCTCCCAGGTGACCGGCCGGGCGTGGGTGCTGCGCCAGTGGGACCGGGACAGCGATGAAGTAACGCTCTGGTCCGACGAGGCCTCCGCCCTGGCCGCGCTGGCGCAGCACGTGCGCAGTTCGTGGGACAACGTGGTAGGCAGCGATGGTGTCCCG
Source organism: Streptomyces montanus (assembly GCF_005786655.1). Lineage (NCBI taxonomy): Bacteria > Bacillati > Actinomycetota > Actinomycetes > Kitasatosporales > Streptomycetaceae > Streptomyces > Streptomyces montanus. The sequence continues at coordinate 174,895 of NZ_VBZC01000012.1, read as the reverse complement.
TACTGTCCTCCCGCCGACGACCGGACGGCCGTGGACCTCTACTACGGACCGAAGGTGTACCGCGGCGACGAGGGCTACACGCTGTACGCCGCTGACATCTCCCGCTGCGTGCGCACGCCTCGCAGCCTCAGCCTCTCTGACGCCGAGGACTGCGCGGAGGCGAACAGCACGGCGGTCTTCCACCCGATGGAGGGCCCCGACGACGAGGGCCTGCCCTGCATCGAGATCGCCGGAATCCTCGTGTTCGCCTACCTCGACGCCGACCGCGGGGCCGTACGGGTCTCCGTTCATCTGGACACCACCGACGAGCAGTTGATCCGGGCCGACAGCACCGTCCCGATGCAAGTGGAGATCGAAACCGCCACGGTGTTCGACAACCTCACCCCGCCGCCGGCCCCAGCGGAGCCGACCGGGTGGAAGGCCCGCATCTGGCGGCTCGCCCGCCGTACCGCACTCTCCCACGGCAGGGAGCGCCGACAGGGGGGTTGACCCTCACCCGAAAAACACTAATATTTGCAATAGGAGGTGTTCGTATGGCCCCGTCCGTCACGCACGTGACCGGCACCGTCGCCGGTGACGTGGAAGTCCGCTTCACCCAAGACGGCATCGCCGTCTGCCGGTTCCGTCTCACCGAGACCCCCACGCAGTGGGACACCGCCGCACAGAAGTGGCGTGACGGGGCCCCGATCTCCTACATCTGCACCGCCTGGCGGGACCTGGCCAGCAACGCCACCGAATCGCTGGTCGACGGGGTCAACGTCCTGGTCAAGGGGCGCATCACCGGAATCAGGGACAACTCCATCTACCTGAGCGTCGACGACCTCGGCATCAGCCTGCGCAAGCGCATCGCCTACACCGAGACCAGCCTGCCCAGTCCGATCGCCGCCCGCCCGGTCGTCGCACCCCCGGTGCCTCAGCCCGCCGCCGCGTCCCGGCCGGGCAGCCCACCCGCCTGGTGGGAGGAGAAGCGGGCCGCCCGCTGGTCCTAGCCCGGCGCCTCCACCGGCCGCCGACGGCACTCCCCCTTCCCGTCGGCTGATGGCCAACTTCCCCCCTTCGCCCGCCCCGGCGCGGCACCGGTTCGCCTGCCGGTGCCGCGCCCTGCCCGAAAGGCCGACCGTCATGTCCGCACACGCCCTGTCCGAACGAGCCGCACGCGCCGCGCTCGGCGCCCACTTCGCCCCCGGCCAACTCGCTGCCGAACTCCACGAGTACACCCCGGCCGAGGTGTGGGACCGGCGCGTCCGCAGCGACGGCAGTGGACTCCTTGCCTCCTACCGGCCGCGCGAGGAACTCGCCCAAGCAGAGCTGACCTGCCCGTTCATCATCCCCTCGGACGCGGAGTGGCCCACCGCCCTCGCCGACCTGGGGCCCGCCTGCCCGCTGGGCCTGTGGGTCCGCGGCCGCGAGCGACTTGCGCGGCTGGCCGACAGCGCCGTCGCCGTGACCGGCAACCGGGTCCCCACCCAGCAGGCCGTCACTCGCGCGCACGACTTCGCCACCGCCCTCGCCGAGGCCGATCACACCGTCACCGCCACGCTCGCCTACGGCGTCGACTCCACCGCCCACCAGGCCGCCGCCGAAACGGGCAAGGCATCCCTCGCCGTCCTGCCGCGCGGCCTGGACGGCGCCCACCCCCACGCGCACGCCCCGCTGCTGCGCTCCATCCTCGACAACGGCGGCTCGGCGGTCAGCCTCTACCGGCCCGGCACAGCGGCCAGCGGCGCGACGCTGAAGGCTAGCGCCGTTCTACTGGCCGCGCTCGCCCGGGCGGTGATCCTCGTCGAGGCCGTGGACCACATCGAGGCGATGTACGCGGCCAAGATGGCCGTCGACCTCCACCGGCCCCTGCTCGCCGCGCCCGCCACCGGCGACGTCCGCTCCAGCGGCAACGCCCGCCTGCTCGACGGGCAACTCGCCGTGAACAGCCCGGACCCCCGTCTCGCGCTCGCCCTGCCGCACGCGCGCGTGGCACGCGCCGGCGACATCACGGACGGCGACCTGGTCCTCGCGGCGGTCTGGGAGCAGGGAGCCGACTACTTCAACACTCCCTACATCGCCCACCCCGAGCCCTTCGACCCGTCGTGCGGATGCGGCGTGTGCTGCCTCATCACGGAGCCCGGTGAGGTGGTGGTGCTGTCCAACGGCGATCCCTGGGAGTCCTGCGATCCGTGGCCCGCCGACGACCTCCTGCTCATCGTCTCCGCCCAGCGGCTGCCCGACCTGCCCCTCGAGGAGTGACCGCCGCCATGTCCCGTACGACATACACGCCGTCACTGCCCGGCCTCACCGCCGACGACAACCTGGACACCGTCATCAACTGGGGCGCCGGCGCCGACTCCACGGCCTACATCACCAGGATGCTCACCGCCCCGGACGCCCACGGGATCGATCTCGATCGCACCGCCGTCCTCTACATGGCCACCGGCAGCGAGTGGCCCGAAACCCGGCTCCTGGCCGACGAGTTCATGATCCCGCTGCTGCGCGAGAACGGCGTGCGCTTCGTCCAGCTGGCGCGCAACGGGCACCTCCAGGCCGACGGGTTCACGATCCTGGACGACTCCCGCCACCCCGAGCAGCTCTTCGCCCGCGGGCCTTGGACGCTGTGGGACGACCAGGAGTCCGTCGGCACCGTGCCCCAGGTCGCGGGCACCCGCAAATGCTCCCTGTGGGCGAAGGGCGACGTCGGCGACTGGTGGCTCAAGCAGGTCTTCGGCGGTCGCCCGTTCAGGCAGATCATGGGCTTCAACGCCGACGAGGAAGGCCGCCGCTTCAGCGACCAGATCACCTCGAAGATGCCCGGCCGCACCGGGGAGTTCCCGCTCATCGACTGGGGCTGGCACCGGCAGCAGTGCGAGGCCTACCTGATGAAGCGGTTCGGCGTGCACTGGCCGAAGTCGTACTGCACTTTCTGCTGCTTCTCCGCCTCCATGGGATCTCTGCCCGCCCACATGGAACGCATGCGCTCCCACCCGGACATCGCCGGCAAGGTGCTGCGCCTGGAGTACACGGCGATGAGCCTCAACCCGAACGCCAAGCTCTACGGGCGCAAGAGCCTCCTGGAGATGTTCGACCCGACCCAACCGCGGGACCGGGCGTGCCTGGAGGCCTTCGAGCGCGAGCTCGACATGCCGTGGGCGCTCTACCACGTGCGCCGTCTGTTCCTGCTGTCCGAGGACGGCAGGCGTCGCCCGGTGAAGCGTTCCACCGCGCGCGTCGACCTCGGCCGCCCAGACCAGCTCGCCAGTCGCCTGATCTCTATCTCCGAGCGGCACGGCGTCGCCGTCGAGCACGACCCGGCGTACAGGCGCGCCCGGGCCTGGGTCCGCCCCCGCGCAAGGGGCTGGCCGATGGCGGAGGAGCTCTTCGCCACCGCCCCCGCCCGCGTGATCGACAAGCAGGACAAGCACTTCGAGGAGCTGTGGGAGGCCCTCGTCTCGGGCTCCGCTGCCCAGCTCCCCCTCGTCTGAACTGCCCCTCACTGCCACCCTCCGGAAGGACTTCCCGTGCGCGCGCCCATGCCCTCAGCCCCTGCTCCTGCTTCGCTGCTCCGCCGTGCTGTACCTGGCCACGCCGTCCGGAGCTGACGTACGGGCCGCCATGCAGGCCGGACTTCTGGCCTGCATGACGACCCCGGCCCAGGGCAACGTGATCCCGCCCGGCGCCCTGTACGCGTGCGACAACGGCAAGTTCGGCAAGGGCTGGCCCGGCGAGCGGGCCTGGTTCGCGTGGCTGAAGGCGACCGTCGACCGCTACGGCCCTGACCACTGTCTATGGGCCGTCGCCCCTGACGTCCCGATGGACGCCGCGGCCACCCTCGCGGAGTCGCGGCCCTGGCTGGAGCCCATCCGCGCCCGGGGCATCCCGGCCGCGTTCGCCGCCCAGGACGGCAGCGAGCACGGCCTCATCCCCTGGGACTCGATCGACGTCCTGTTCCTGGCGGGCTCCACCGCCTGGAAGACCTCACCGGCGGCCCACCGGCTGGCCGTTGAGGCCCGGGAGCGCGGCCTGGCCGTCCACATGGGCCGCGTCAACTCCCGCCGGCGGCTGCGCATCGCGCAGGCCTTCGGCTGCACCAGCTGCGACGGCACCTACCTCGCCTTCGGACCCGACACCAACCTCCCCCGCCTCCTGGCCTGGATGAACGAACTCCACGCCACCCCAACGCTGTTCGGAGACGAAGCATGACGACCCGCCTGCGTCATATCGGCGCCGCGATCATGGGCATCCTCGACCCCATTCCCTCCACCTCGCCCTCCCCGATGACCGAGGAGGAAGGCGCCTGGGTCCGCGCGCACGCCTGGACCAAGGGACTGCGCAAGATCGACGACGCCTACCCCCGCGGCTTCCACCGCTGGTGCTCCTGCGAGCGCGGCATCTGCCCCGGCTGTGCCTCCGGACACCACGACCGGTGCGTCAGCGCAGGCGGCCCCCGCGTTGACGAGCACGCCGACACTGTCACCGACGCCCAAGGGTTCGTCGTCGCCGTGATCCGGTACGGACCGGGCCAGCGGCCCTGCCGGTGGCTCTGCCCCTGTCCTCACCCGGCGGACGTCGAGGAGACTGCCGACACCGGCGGCCCCGGGGAACCCACCGTCGCCCGACGGGCCGTGCCCACATCCGGGCCTGCTCCGGACGCCGAGGATCAGCTCAGTCTCTTCGCCGTCAGGCCGCAGGAGCGCGGGGACGGGGAGGCACCGTGAGGTCCCCGGTCCAGGAGACCCTGCCGTTCGAGGACCTGCCGGAGGTACCGACCGCGTCACCCTGGTGCCAGCGGTGGCGCGAACGGAGGCACTCCTGGGCGCATGTCCGGGACGGAGGCTTCGACGCTCGCCGCTACACCGTGGACGTCATCCCCGACGAGGAGCCCGCCAAGGGGTTCGTACTCGCACACCATTACTCCGGCTCGTACCCGGCGGTGACGGTGCAGTTCGGCCTGTACGACGTCGTCGACGGCGAGCAGCGGCTCTGTGGTGTGGCTGTGTTCGGGGTGCCGGTGAGCACCGCCGTCCTCACCAAGCCACTGCCCGAGCTCCGGCCGTACACCGAGTCGTTGGTGTGCTCGCGGTTCGTCCTGCTGGATGAGTGCCCGGCAAATTCGGAGTCGTGGTTCCTCGCGAACTGTCTAAAACGCCTGCTCGCCAGTGGTGTACACGGAGTCGTCTCGTTCGCGGACCCTGTCCCGCGCCGGACAGCCTCGGGACTTCTGGTCATGCCCGGGCACGTCGGCACGATCTACGCAGCCACGAACGCGGTCTACGCCAGCCGGGCCACCGCCCGGACGGTGAAGCTCCTGCCGGACGGCACCGTCTTCCACGAGCGCACGGCGCAGAAGATCCGCCGCCAGGAGCAGGGCCACCAGTACGCCGAAGCCCAGCTCATCGCGCTCGGGGCTCCGGTGCCGCGGGCCGGGTGCAACCCGGCCGTCTGGCTTCGGGAGGCCCTGGTCGCGGTCGGCGCCCGCAACGTACGGCACCGCGGAGCGCACCGCTACGTATGGCGGCTGGGCCGAAGCCGGCGCGAGCGCGAGCAGATCAAGCTCGGCCTCCCCGCCCAACGGCCCTATCCCAAGCAGCCCGACCCCGAAGCGATCGCGGTCTGAGGGCTGTTCAGCCGCGCAGTCCGTACCGCCCCCCCCGGTCGCCGCCCATTGTCCCGTGCTCCCTCAGGAGGAGACCCATGCCCGCCCTCTGGAATCCGCCGCCGACCCTCTCAGTGCACCAGCTCGAAGGCCTTCCCGTGATCGGCCACGCACACGGCCCCAAGGACACCGCCCCCTGGTCGACGCGGCCCGGGAACCGAACCCGATACAGCATCCACGCCGTCGACACCGCCCAGAGCAAGTTGCTCGTGTCGATCAGCAGCGTCGTCATCGCCGGCGGAGACACCGAGTACCCGCACCCCCAACGAGGCGTGACCGGCTGGGCGCCCCTCACGTGTTTCGACCTCATCCTCCTCACCCACCTGCGCACCAGCGGCTCGTACGCCGGACACCAGTGCCACCACCACATACGTGCCTACCCCGAGGCACGGGCCTGCTGGCACTGCAAAGCCCGTCCGCCCGAGGCCCAGTGCACCTACTTCACCGCTTCCCAGCCCCACCAGACCGGCCCCGTCAGCGATGCCCCCTAACCCGCCCACCAGGAAAGAGGAACCATGTCGCACCCCAACCCCCTGTACGTCGACCCGGTCGAGTTCGCCGCGACCCGGCACCGCATTGTCATCAACCTGTCCGGCGGGAAGGACGGACTTGTGGCCGGCGTGATCGCGATGGACGCTGCCCGCCAGGCCGGTGTCGCCGACCGCGTCTGGACCGCCCACGCGAGTCTGGGCCCGATGGAGTGGCCCTCCGTCACCGTGGACGGAGTTCGCTGGCCGAGTGCCAGCGAACTCGCTGCACAGCACAGCCAGGCCCTCGGCGTGCTGCCCGAGCGGCATCTCGAGGTCCGGCGCAGCCGTGAAGTCGACGGTGAACGGGTGCCCTTCGACCTGCTGACCTTCATCGCGGAGCGGGGCGACTGGCCCTGGCTCGGCCGGGCCCGCACCTGCACGGGCCCGTGGAAGACGAAGATGGTGTACCAGGCGTTCACCCCGCAGGTCCGCGCGCTCAGGAGGGAAACGGACGGCCCGTTGATGTTCGCAAACGTGCTCGGGATGCGGGCCGAGGAGAGCCCGGACCGCCGCAACCGGGAGGTGTGGCGCCGTACGACCGACAACTCGGCCCGGGTCGTCGACGAGTGGTTGCCCGCCCACCAGGTGACCACCGAGGAGGTCTGGGAACGCACGATCGGTGCGGGGCTGCCCTACCACTGGTGCTACGACTCGTACCCCGGCGCCAAGGACCGGCGTGGTTCCAGTCGCTGTTCGTGCTCGGCCTGCACCCTGGCCAACCACCGCGATCTGCTGCTGACCGCCGGGCGCCGGCCGCGGCTCGCCGAGCTGTGCGCGCTGGTTGAACGCGTCCGCCAGGTGCCGTTCAATCCGAACATCACCATGGCCGAGCTCATCGCGCTGTCCCGTCGGCGCGACGCCCCGGACCCTGGCGTCGAGGTTGAGGAGAACGAGGACTTCGAGCGGATGGAGCGTGACGTCCACGCCGCCTTGCGCAAGCCGCCCACATGGGACTCCAAGGCCCGTACCGGGCCGGGCGAGCTCCTGCACAGCGCCGCCGGGTGCGATGGCTGCAGCTGACCACCACACCGCGCTCACCCCCATCCGGGAGGGGTACTCAATGACGATGACGACGACCCAGCTCATCCTCGACCTCGCTGCGGCGGCACCGGCCAGCCATGGCGAGGACCTGGTGCTGCTCCTGGGCGAGGCGAACGAGCTGTACCAACAGGGCCTGCAGGATCTGCACCGGGAGGTGGCAGAGCGCCTCGGCGGACTGGCGACCGCGGACCTGATGTTCGCTGCGGAGACGGCCGGCATGCCATGTGATGCCTCACAGGACCGCGACGAGGTGATCCTGCTGCTGGCCCTGGTCGAGTGGGAGATGACGCCGGCCGCCATGGCGTACGCGGAGATGGCCGAGGACGCCGCGCGCCGCGGCGTGTGCTTGATCCCCAAGGAGTGACGAGTCCGGCCATCCGGGAGAACCCGGGGCCACGGGCTGGACCCCAACCCGAACTCCTGCCATTATATGATTTGCGAGTCCGGCCAGCACGACGAACGCCTCACACACCGCCACCGGATACACGCCCGTGGGCGACACGAGAGTGGATCTTCAAGCGGCGACCTTGCTGCTCCGAATGCATGCCCACCATGTCCCATACGAGGGTCACAGCGAGTACAACGATCACTGGGCGCCCGAGCAGGAGGGTTGCGGCACCACCCCTGCGCCGAGCCGGTGTATCACCGCCCCCGGTCGGGCACTCCGAAACCTTCGGAGTGCCCGACCCCAGTGCGCTGTCCGCCCTGGACGACGGTGTGGATCACCGCCACGCAACGCTGCCGACATGCCCTGTGATGGATCGCAGGACCGCGACGAGATGATCACTGCTGGCCCGGGTCGAGTGGAAGATGACGCCGACCGCCATGGCCTACGCAAAGTAATGACTTCGCTCAATGCTGGAAACCTGAGGCCGCAGGCTGGCCCTCCCACCAGACTCCTGCCATTATGTGGGTTGTGAGCCGGGCAGGCCGGCTCTCCTTGCGACAGGACGGATACCGCCCACATGGCCACCGGCTCCGCGCGACGCTTGGCCGACGCTGCCGAGATCTCGGCTGAACAGGGCCTGACGCCCGCGCGGATCACCAGCCTCTACACCAGTCACGCGCAGAACGCGGCCGGCGAGACGTTCCCCGAGCCTGTCGACAAGCGCGGCCGCGCCCGCCTGTGGGACCACGCAGAGGTCACCGAGTGGTTCGCCCACCGCGCGCCGGCAAGGCTCCAGGGTCACACGCCGCCCTCCCGCGACCCTGAGGAGTTGCTGAACGCGGCGGACGCCTCGAGGTTCCTCGGCTACAAGAACCCCAACCAGGTCACCACGTTCATGCGCGATCACCCCGGTTACTTCGCCGACCCGGACGTCGTCGAAGAGTTGGGCACGGACGAGAACCCCTACCGTCGGCAGCTGTGGCGCGTGCAGACCTTGCTGGATTGGATGGCCACGCGGCCCGGGCGCGGCAGGCGTGCCGGCGTCGACCGCGAGTCCTCGCTGCCCGACGTCCCCGTCGACGGTGATCCTGACGAACTTCTGGGGGCGACGCAGGCGGCTGCCTTGCTGGGGTACAAGAGCATCGGTTCCTTCTCCAGCAGTCTTTCCCAGGGAAACCTGCCGCTGCTGAAAACCACGGACGCGGTCGCCGAGAATGCCGGGCGCCAGAACGGGCGTCGGCGGTGGACGCGCCGACGCATCCTTGAGCAGGCCTCCCAGCGCAAGTCCAGAAGGTGAAACCCGGCGGTGAGCGCACCTCCGCTCACCGCCCCAAAAGACGCGGCAGCCGGTTACGGGCGTTGGTCCCTTGCGGGCCGGGTGTCGCACGATGGCCGGCATGGCGTGGCTCGCCACCACGCCCCGCAGCAGCATCAGCTGCTGCGGACCGGCCATCGCCTGTCTTCCATGACCGCTGCCGTGGGCTGTTCCTGAAACCCCACGCAGCCCCGGGTACTCCTGAGCCTTCGCGCAGTCTCGTGGTCGGGGCGACCATGGCCCCGACCACGAGAACGTTCGTGGGTCGTGACCTTGGTCGGGGCCTCATGGTCGGGGGTTGGGTCGGGGGCGGAGGGTTGTCTCATACCCATGACCAGCCCCACACCAGGTGCTCCGGCCGCCGAGTTGGCCCCCAGCCCCGCAGAGCCGCTGCGTTTGCAGATCCTGACCGCGCTCGCCCTCCATCGCATGGCCACCACCGGCCAGTTGCGCCAGATGCTGCGGCCGGACGGCTCCCGCCAGCTCTTCTCCCGCGCGCTGAACAAGCTGCGCGCCACGGGCTTCGTTGACCTCACCCCTCTTCCGGAGTCAGGCCGGTCGCGTACCCACGCCTGGTACCTCACAGCGGAAGGATCGCGTCTGACCCGAGATCTACCTGTCCTGCGAGGGCGGCCGCCGTATCCCATCACCTCGACAACCGCAGCGTCGCTGAAGACACCGCACACGCTCACAGTCGTGCGCGCCCACCTGCCCTTCGCGGCAGACGCCCGTCGGCTCGGACACGAGCACGGCCCGTGGGACTGGACCCCTGAGGTTTCTCACCCCATCGGTGAGGGAGAGCGGCTCGCGGCTGACGCTGTCATGCACTACACCGTCGTCGACGGGGAACACCGGTGGAAGTTGCGGGCGTTCGTGGAGGTCGATCGCAGCACGATGAGCAGCGAGCGCCTGGCCGTGAAGTTGATCGAGTACGCCCGGCTGCTCCAGTACGAAGTCCAGCCCGTCGGCCGCCGTAGGCCGGCCGCCACCGGCCCTGCCTGGCTGCGCTGGTATCCAGTCTTTCCGCGCGTACTCTTCGTGCTCACCGGCGCCTCCAGGGCAAGGCTGGGAGACAGAATCCGCGATCTGCAGGCGATGGTCGCTCAACATCCGCTCGTCGCGGTTCTCGCCCGCGAGGTTCAGCTGGGGGCCGCCGTCCTGGAAGACATCGAGCAACACGGTCCCTCCGGGGCAGTGTGGGTATCGCTGACTGGAGGCGAGCCTCGCCCGTGGATCGCCTTGTAGCGACCCGGTCCGCGCCTTGGTCATCAGCCGCCTGAGCTGGCGGAGCGGTCCGCAGCCAGCGGCGCAGAGGCCAAGTCCCGTCTGCCATATGTGCTGTGGGAGATCGGACAGGCCCTTCAGAAGCTCAGCGACCTTGGTTCACCCGCCGACCCGACGGGCGCCGATCCGGACACGGACCTCGTGCAGCAGGCCGTGGCTGCGGTTGAGCATCCTGCGCGCACGGTAGACAGAATCCACCAAGACGCCCCAAGCCGCAGTCGCTTGGGGCGTCCGCTGCGTTCGGGATTAGCTCCCGTACAGCCAGCTGTCGAACGCGGCGTTGTCGACCAGGTCGTAGAGCCCGAGGGCGCCGGGGAAGAGCACCAGGGCGAGGACGCCACACCGTACAAGTACCGGCGCCATGATCATGACGCCGCCTGTCTGGCTAGTGATCGTGCGCCAGTCGCGCCACCGTCGGATGTCACCCCCGCAAGCCATCCAGAAGAAGCCCCCGAACACGATCCCCGCCCCCGCGAAGACCATGGAGAACCCTGCCACCACGGCGAGGAACGTTACGCGGTCATGGTGATCAGTAACGAAGAACATGCCTACAAAGAGCAGGGCGACGGCGGCGATCCCCTGCACCGCCCCACGTACCACCACGTCCTTGAAGCGCAGCCGCGGCAGCCGTACACCGTCCCTGTCCGTGGCCCGTTGAGTGGCCGGCTCTGCTTGGGTGCGCTGCGTGCCCGTCATGAAGGGCACGCTATCTGAGCCCGGGACGCAAGCTCTCACGGCCTGCACAGCCCTCGGGATGCGGCTGGCTGGGAGGCGCAGCAGCCGTCGAAGGTCCGCCCAGGTTGCGCGTGGCTCGTAGCCGAACATCACTTGCCTTCCCTGGGATTGGAGGGAACCAGCAGGCCGTTGCCCGGCCACAGAGCGCACCCCGCTTCCGCGCAGGCGAGTTGTTTGCCGACCGCGACGAGGACTTCGATCCGGTCGGCGGGCCCGTACGTCTTATACCGCCCGGCCGCAGGGTCGTAGGCACGGACCTCGCTGTGCGGGCCCACGCACACCAGAGCACGGGCGATGTCCGGCAGGCCCAGGCTGAGGGCGTCGCATTCACGGTCTTGGATGAGCTGGAGCAGGTCGGCGGTGACCGCTTCCCAGTCGCCGACCGCCGGCCAGCGCGCACCGCCGTCCAGTTCGTGGGTGAGCGTGGACAGCGGCACGATCTCGCCTTGTCGGCGGCCGCGGGTGAGGCGGTCGTAGATGCGGGCGCCGTCGGGCTGCCGTACGCGCGGGTGCAGCAGGGAGGCTGCGGCCACGAGCGAGGTGTTGATCTCCTTGGCGGCGGCCGGGTAGTAGGCCTCGTGTGAGAAGAGCAGGTACACCTGGCGGGTGGGCTGCTCGGGGCCGTCCTGGGGCATGTGTGTTTCCTCCTTCGTCGACGAGATGGGGGTCGTGCGGTCGGCTGAGGGACGGGGGCCGGGCGGGTAGGGGCCCAGCGGCCGCTGTACGCCGAGCCGGTCGCGCCGGGCGGACGGTGCGTCGCCCTGCGTGGGTGTGGCGATCTGGCCGGTCTGGACGGCGAGTTGCAGCATCAGCCGCTCCCGGGCGATGAGCTCGCTGGAGGCCGAGCGGGTGTCGTGGCGCTGCAGCAGGTCTGCTGTGTCGAACAGCTGGTGGTGGCCGACTTCAACGGCGCGCCGTACCTCGTGGCGGTCGCAGCCGACGGCCGTCTGGACGAGGCCGGCATGCAGTGCGGCGAGGCGCTGCAGGTAGCGGCAGGCGGCTTCGGCCTCGACGATCCGGACGTTTTCGCTGGCGCGGGCATCGAGCGGGTCAGGCAGGTGCTCGACGAGGAGCGGGGCTAAGGCGGCCGCCGGCAGCACGATGCTGAAGGGGACGCCGTGAATGATCGCAAGGGTGGCCGCAAGCAGGGTGAGGGCCGCGACGGCGGCTGTGGCTGTCCGTACGGCAACGGGGCCGAGGCGGATTTGGTGTGCGGGACGCCTGGCCAGCCAGCGCAGGCTCAGGCGCTGGGAGTGGGTCGCGATCGGGGTGAACACGGCGATCCGGTGGGGCTGTTCGGGCAAGCTGCCGTCGGCAGGGACGGTCCAGTCGATCCACCCCCATCCGGTCCGTTCACGGATCAGGACGGGTTCGCAGCCAGCCGCGCACCCGGAGCCGCAGCAGACGTGGCCGTCGCGCACCGCGCGGGACCGTTTCCTCTCCCACCGCTGCCGCTGCTGCTGGAACGGGCTCAGCCGCTGAGCGATCCAGGCCGTCGGCGGTGCATGGGTGGTCATGGGGCCCTTCCTTCCAGGTGGGTCGATGCGGTGGCGCAGGTGGTGCAGCGGCCGTCGCCGTCGGGGTGGGCGCGCCGGGGAGTTGGGCCCGGGCAGGTACGGCACAGCGGCCAGCCCAGGCAGGCCGGGCAGAGGTCCTCGCCCGGGGCTGTGCCGGGAACACCGCAGCCGGCGCATTCGACGAGGGCCCGGTAGGCCAGGGCCTCGCTCACCGTGTGGGCGGCAGACGCCGTCGACGATCGTTTGGTGGTCGCCTGCGGGAGCGGCTCGTGAAGCGGGGGCGCGTCGTGGTGGTCTGCCACGGTCGCGGGCGGCGGGTAGGCCTGGGCGGCGCGTAGCCGGGCGGCGATGATCGCGCCAACCGTGGTACGCACCGGCCGCGGCAGGGGCCGGTCGGTAATGACGTGGCGCAGCTGCTCCCGGCTCCAGCCAGCGTCCATCATCACAGTGACCACGCGGCCCTGATCGGTCAGCGGCGCCCCGGTCAGGAGCAGTTCCGGACGGCTCGCTCCGATCTCGAGCAGCAGCCGGATCCCCGGATGCATCTCATCCGCCCCGGTCGCGTCGAGTCGATCCGTCCCGGCTGGCGTCCGCGCGGCTTCGCCGCGGTCGCACGGAGGGACGGAGCTGGTGTTCTGCTGGGTGGTCTTCTTTCTGTTGGTGTTCTTAGTACCGGGGTTAGCCAACGTAGGTTTATCCAGTACTGGAAAACCCGACTCTGGTTGTGACCTGGTGTTTTGCAGGCTGGGCAGATCGGTGATGAAGTACGCGGCCCCGCCCAGCGTGCCGTTCGGGTTGCGCTCGCGGTGCCGCTGCAGGAAAGCGTGGTTCTCCAGCTCTTTCAGTCCGCTGTTTACGGCAGCCTCGCCTTCGCGGCCCTGGCGGATCAGATCCGCGGTGGACGTCCTCCAGCCGTCGCGATGCGTACTGAGATAGCCGAAGATCCCCTTTGCCTTGAAGGACAACCTGCTGTCGCGGAACAACGCGTTGGCGATCTGGGTGAACTGATCGGCGGCCATCACGCCACGGCGGATCCCCGCGCCGAAGCCGCTGTCGTGCCCAGCCTCGGGCGCCGTGATCACCAGGTCGGCTTCGATCAGCGCGATGTCCACGGTGGCCGGGCGGTCGGTGATGCTGTAGACGACTTCGCCGAGAGTGCCGTCCGGGCGGCGCAGGCGTTCACGGATCAGGTAACCGTGCGTCTGAAGCTCCTTCAGGCCGGCGCGCACGGCCTCCCGTCCGTCGGGGCCCAGGCGGACCAAGTCGGCGATCGTCACTTGCCAGCCGTCCCGGTGCGTACTGATGTACCCGAAGATTCCCTTGGCCTTGTACGACAACTCGGTGTCGCGGAACAGTGCGTTGGCGATCTGGGTGAACTGATCGCCGGCCATCACGCCACGGCGGATCCCCGCCCCGAAGCGGCTCATCGCGCTGCCCCAGACGCAGGCCGCGCGCGGTGGCCGAGGCAGCCCACCAGGGCCACCGGGGTGGGGCGGCCGGTGGAGCTGGATGCGGGGGCGTGCGTGTGTTCCATGCCGTCAGCTCACCGGCCGACCCCGACCACGCTGACGGCCACCAGCCCCGACCATCGGTCACGATCCGGCAACATGCCCGTCTAGCTGCCGTGGTCGGGCTCATGGTCGGGCCGACCATGAGCCCTCAGCGCCGGCCGCCTGGTGCGCAGTCCCCGTTGCGCACCGCCCGTCCGGGGCTGCGCAATGGGGCTGCGCAACCGATCGAGGTTCGTGCGCAGTCGGGTTGCGGGGCGGGGATGCGCATTCCAGCCCATGGCGCCGGCTGTGCCCCTGCGCAGGTCCGGGTGTCGCAATGCGCAGGCACCTGCCGCGGCCGGTGCTGTGGCCGTCTGCGCATCGGCGTACGGGCCCGGTCGCTGTGCGGCGCAAGGGCGTCACGGCGGTCTTCGGCCGCGGACTTGTCACCGAGCACGCTCGGCTCCCACCGGCCCACGCCTGACCCGTGGTCGGGCCTGTGGTCGGGCCGACCATGACCCCGACCATGAGCTTCGTATCCCCATCGTGACCGTGGTCGGGGTCTCGTGGTCGGTGGTCGGGTCGGGGTCGCCGGGTTTTCTCAAGGTCAGCAAGTACACGATCTGACCTGGGAGTTTGACCATGTCTCCTGGCAAGCAGGCTTCGGAGAGCGGCGCTGCCCCTCCGATGGCCGCAGGCGTCGAGCTGGAGAAGATGAGGCGCCGCGTGCGTCTGTCGCGCCTGGCCCTGTTCACCGCGATCGCGGCCGGGCCCGTCGCCCTGGGCGTCGCGGTGATGTCCGGCCCGACCACGGTTGCCGCCGCCCCCTCGAACAAGCCGACTGCTGTGCGCACGGCCGCCGCGGCGGACCCGGCGGGCTATGCGCAGGTGTTCGTCGACGCGTGGTTGCGCAGCAGTGCCGACGACGCCAACAGTGCGCAGGCTCGGCTTGCGCAGTCCCTCGCGCCGGACGTCGATCTGCCGGACCCGGTTCCCAGTGCGCAGCCGAAGCTGGGCTCCGTGACCGCAGTGCGCAGTACGCAGCGCGACGCCGGCAAGTGGGCGGTGACGGTGGCTGCGCAGTACGCCGACGGCCCTGTGCGCTACTTCGTCGTTCCCGTGGCCGCCGACTCGAGCGGCAGCTCGTTCGCCGTGACCGGTGCCCCCGGCGTAGTGGCCGGCCCCGCGCGCGCCACGGTGGCCCAGTCGCCGTACGGCGTGAGCGTTCCCTCCGGCGGCGAACTAGGGTCCGCGGTCGGGGAGTTCTTCGGCGCGTACCTCACCGGGGCCGGGGAGGTGGACCGCTACCTCGCGCCCGGGGTGAAGCTGGCGCCGGTCTCCCCCGCCCCGTACACCGCGGTCACCGTCCAGGAGGTGTGGGGCGCTGAGGAGGCCGCGGCCGCCGAACAGGTGCCGGCCGACGGCACCAAGGTTCGCGTCCGCGTCCAGGTCGAAGCCCGCGATGACGCCGGGCGCTGGCCGCTGGCGTACGACATCGACCTCAAATCCCGCTCCGGCCGGTGGGAAATCTCGGCGCTGCAGTCCGGGAGCGTCCAGGACGGGGGTGCCCGGTGAACTCGGTGCACAGCCTGATGCTCGCCGGGCAGCTGGACGACCTCGGCGACAGCTGGATCAACATGTTCGAGGACTGGGCCACCAAGGGCCTGCAGGCCGGTCTCATCGTGCTGGTCGTCGTCATCATGATCCAAAAGTTCAGCCTGAAAGCCGGGATCGGCGCTCTCCTGCTGATGATCATCGCGCTGGGGCTGTACGACTCCCGCGAGGACCTGGCGGACATGTTCACCGATGAGGTCAAGAACCCGGCCAAGGGCGCGCCCACCGTCCCCGGCATCGTGCGCAGTACCGACCCGATTCCGCGTGAGCTTTCCGTCGGCGCGGGAGGCTGGCTGTGAGCGCGGCCGCCCAAGTGCGTACGGGGCGCTTTTATACCTCCGCCCGCCGCCACCCCTGGGTACTGGGGAAGGTCGCCGACTGGAAGATCCCGCTCGGCCCGTACACCCCTGCACAGATCGCGGTCGCCGTCGGCGGCGGCTTCCTCCTGGTCAAGACCATCAGCTGGTGGTCGTGGATGGGCCCGGTGCCGATCGTGGCCTGGGTTCTGACGGTCTGGGCGATACGCCGACCGAAGATCAAGGGGCGCGCCCCGTTGCAGGCGGCTCTGGGCTGGATGCTGCTCGCCTGGCAGCCGCAGGGCGGCCGGATGGGCGGGAGGGCCGCCCGGGACCGTATCTCCCGTCCCCTGCTGGGCGGCTTCACCGTCGAAGAGGCTGCTCCCGTTGTCCCTGCCATGGCCGCACCGCCCCGGGCCAACCAGCCTGCAGCTGGCCGGAGTGCACGCCGCGGTCTGGCGGTCCGCCCGTCAGTGCGGCCAGGCCAGGATGCGCAGGTGCCCCCGCAGGCGGGTCCGGTGTCGGGTGTCCAGCAGTTGCTCGCCCTCGCCCAGCAGGCGGGGGGTGCGCGGTGAGGGTGCCGATCCGTCACATCGCCGGGCATCTGGTGTGGTCGACACATGGCAGCGTGTGGGCTCTCTACCGGCTGCACCCCGGCCCGGACGCGCGCGGCCGGAGGGAGGAGACCGTCCAGGGCACGTACGTGCCGGCCGCGGTCCGAGACGAACAGCTCGCCAAGATCACGCACCTGGTCCGCTCCCTGACCGGGGCGCCGCGCCTGTTCGGGCTGTGCGCCCAGGTCGACCCGGGCGAGATCGCCCTGCGCATGATCGAGGGCATCGAGCCTGGCGACCAGCCCCCCGGCAGCGCGCACCCGTGGGTGGAGAACGTCGACGCCACCTTGGACTTGCTCAACGAGCAGGAGATGCACCGCCGCACACTCTGGCTGGCGGTGCCGCTGCAGAACGAGGCCGCCGGCGGGCAGGTGACCGCGTCACTCGGCGCGATGTGGGCGGACGTCGCGCCGATACTGGGCATGCGGGCCGCTCCCGTGGCGCGCCGCGAGGTGACCTCCTACCGCGAGCAGGCCTCCCGGGTGGAAGCCGCCCTCGCCGGCGGCGTCGCCTTCCGCCCGGCCCGCCCGGCGGAGATCGTGTGGATGATCCAGCACGCCCTCCATCGCGGCCTGGACGAGCCGCTGCTCACCGAAGCCGAGAGCAGCGAGTTGTACGGCGGACAGCTGACGGCGGGGATGCTGCACTCCCCCAGCTACGCCGATCTCGGCCAAGTGCGCCTGCAGGAGGGCGGCGTTGATCCCGCGCTCGACGACGTTGACGACCTGGCCAGTGCGGACCGGATCGGCCGGTCGGGCCGCAAGGCCTGGTGGCGGCTGAAGACGGCCTCGCCGCTGCGGCGGCGGTGGCTGCAGGTGGAGTCCGACGGCGGAGTGGGCTATCAGGCGCAGCTGGCGCTTGCCGAGTGCCCGCCCGGGGTCAGCCAGGACGCCGCCGACCTCTTTGCTCAGCTGGAAATGCTGGACTTCCCCGTCGACTACGCCGTCGACCTCACCCTGGTGCCGGCGGAGAAGGCCCGCGACCAGGTGCGGCGTAAGAAGAACGAACTCATCGACCAGGCCGACCAGTACGACGCGCGCCCCACCGGCATGCCCGCCTCCCTGACCGACGCCGCCCGCGACCTGGGCGAGCTGGACGCCCGCCTGTCCCGCACCAGCGTGGAGGTCGAGGTCCAGTCGGTGACGGTGTTGACGGTGTGGGGGCCGACCGCCGCCGTGTGCGACGCCCGCGCCCGCGCCCTGGTCGCGCTGCTTAGCGCCGCCGACTACCGGGCGGTCCGCCCGGCCGGCCTGCAGGAGGCCCTGTTCACCCTGGGGCTGCCCGGTACCGCCCGGCCGGGTGTAGTCCGGGAGTTCACCCAGCACCAGGTCAGCGAGGACTGGGCGTTGGGCGGGGCGTTCACCGCTGCGGAGGTCGGCGACCCCAACGGCATGTTCCTCGGCATCGATCTAGACTGCGGCACCACCCGCCCCGTGATGATCAATGTGGCGGACGCGCCGAAACAGGACGCGTCCGCTTCCATGGGGATCGTCGGCGATCTCGGCGCGGGCAAGAGCGTCCTGGAGAAGTTGATCTCTGAGGCGGTGTGGGCGCGCGGCGGGTGCGCGATCTGCATCGACCGCACGCCTGTGCGGGAGTGGGCGAGCTTCGCCCGCACCGCGGCGAAGGGCCGCTGCCAGATCATCGACGCAGCCCAGGCCGAGGTGTCCATCGACCCCTTGCGCATGTTCGACGGCCCCGAGGGACGCCACTACGCCCTGTCCTATCTCACGCTCCAGCTCGGCATCGGTCCGATGAGCACCAACGGGGAGGTCCTGCACCACGCTGTCGAGCGGGCCGCAGCCAGCGACGCCCCCTCCATGCACCGTGTCGTGGAGGTCCTCGAGGAGATGGCCGGGGCGGAGGCGGGCAAGCGGCAGGACGCGGCCGCCACCCTCGCCGGACTCATCCGCGTCGTGGCCAGCAACCCGCTTGCCGCGATGGTGTTCGACCCCACGCTGCCGCCCGTGCGGCTGGACGCCTCCAGCGCCTCCGACATGATCGTGATCACGACGACCGGCTTGAAGCTGCCGCCGAAGGCGGCGTTCGACAAGCCCGAAGTGCTGCACCAGCAGCCGCTCGAAGCCCTGATCGGCCGCGCGGTCCTCTACCTGATCGCGGCGATTGCCCGGCAGACCGCGTTCGAGGACCCGGAGCGGTTCACGGCAGTGGTCCTGGACGAGCTGTACTGGCTCACCTCGTCGGCCGAGGGCACCGCCCTGGTCCACGAGATCCTCCACGACGGCCGCAAGCACGGCGCCGGGCTCCTCGCTGGATCCCACGATTCAGAAGAACTCGGACCCGACCGCGGGCTGATGGCCTACCGCGCGCTCGCCCGCACCGCCGATCGCGAACGCGCCCGCCGCGGGCTGGAGTTCCTCGGTCTCGATCCGAGGGACCCGGAGCTGCTGCGGCTGGTGACCACCGGCCTGTCCCCGGTCGGACAGCGCGGCCGCGAGGGCGAGTTCCTGATCACCTGCCCGCGGCAGAACACCGGCCGCGTCAAGGTCGTCATCCCCCGCATCGAACGGATCTCCTCCTCCATCACCACCACACCGGGACGCCGCACCACCGTGCCCGCGCCGCTCGCGGGTGCCGCCACGGGTGACCGTCCGAAGGAACTTCGATGACCTCTTTCACACCCAGTCGCTCACGGCGCCTGGCCGCAGCCGCGAGCGCCCTCACGGCGATCGCCATCGCGGTCGGCGTGCTCGTCCTGGCGCTCGGGGCGAGCCTGCCAGAGGCCTGGTGGCCACGCACCGGACAGGCCTTCGCCACCGAATCCTCCTCCGCGCGCGAGGATCCGTGCGGCTTGATCGTGGGACCTGCCAAGGCGTACTGCGAACGCGACACCACAACGACTGCCTCTGCCCCCGCCGAGCACCCCGCCGACGTCGCCGGGGCGGCGTGGACGCTGGTGCCAGCCGGCACGGGCCTGGCTGCCCTCGTGATGTGGCGGCGCCGGGGCGCCGCTCGGCAAGGACGGCGCTGAATGCGGCGCCCAGACCGCGGCACGCTCCGCTCGGCCGGTGTCGTCGTCCTGCTCTCCGGCGTCTTCGTCTTGGTCAACAGCCAAGTCGTGTATGCGGCGAGCAGCAGCAGTGAGACCGGTGACCTCCTCGGGCCGCTGAACATCACCTCCTCCGAGGGGGTGGCAATCAACGGCTACGAGCTGGCCGCCGAAGGCGGCTCCATCGTCAGCTTCAAGACCCAGTCCCTCGCCTTCGCCCTGTCCGGCCTTTTCACTCTCATCCGGCTGCTGGTCGGGTTGGCAGGCTGGGCGATCGAGGTCGCCTTCCGGTTCCCGCTGCTGAAGATCCTCACCGCACCGGCGCAGAAGGTCGCCGACGCCTACAACAACGTGGTCGTCGACACCCTCGGTCTGAAGGGCCTGTTGCTGGCCTGGGCGTTCGTCTTCGCCGGTTTCATGATCGTGCGCGGCCGGGTGGGCCGTGGTCTGGGCGAAATCTTCCTGACTCTGCTGATCGCGGCGTTCGCAGCTTCCGCGTTCGTCCGCCCCGACTACCTGCTCACCCAGGACGGCCCGCTGGGGCAGACCCAGCAGGTGGCCGCCGAGGTCGCCAAGGAGAGCGTCAACTCCTACAACTGGGGCGGCAAGCTCGCCAGCAAGGGCCCGTGTGACGGCATGGCCGGCATGCAGGAGACCAAGTGCCTTCAGCGGGAAGCCGAAGCCCCTGTCTCCTCGACGGATGTGGCCCGCCCTCTCCAGGACTCGATCACCAACGCGCTGATCGTGAAGCCGTACATGCTGCTGCAGTACGGGCGGATCCTCGACCCGGCCAAGCCTTCCGACCGCAAGGCGTATGCGATCCATCTGAAGTGGATCGTCGGCGGCTACAAGGCGGGCGAGCCCTCGGAAGACCGGAAAGACGCCTGCAGCCTGGTCTACGGTCCGGCCAAGGAGTACTGCGAGCGCGGCACCGACGACTCTCCCCGTGGGAGTGACGACCTTCCCTCCCTCACGCCTGGTGGTGAACTGCTCGACACCGTCACGCCGGTGGTCA
The DNA here is from genome assembly GCF_005786655.1 of Streptomyces montanus. Taxonomy (NCBI): domain Bacteria; kingdom Bacillati; phylum Actinomycetota; class Actinomycetes; order Kitasatosporales; family Streptomycetaceae; genus Streptomyces; species Streptomyces montanus. Next base: position 154,405 of record NZ_VBZC01000012.1, on the reverse strand, counting down.
GTGAGGAAGACCAGGAGTTCGCTGCGTTCCTCGCCGATTTGAAGAAGGCTGGCCCGGTCGGCAAGTCGTGCGCCGCCTACGCCGAGAAGCCCACCTGGTGGCGGGTCGGCGGCGCCGCCCTGCTGCTGATCGCCGCGCTGTTCATCTGCGGCATGCTGCTGTCGTCCGCGATCGTCCTGCTCGGCACCCAGGGCATCTGCGCGGCCGCCGCGGCCGCGGGCGGGGTCACGTTCGTCGCCGGCATGTTGCCCGGGCCCGCGCGCCAGTCGGTGTGGAAGTGGCTGTCGCTGTGGGGGATCGCGATCCTCGCGCTGGTCGGGATCTGCGCGTTCGTGCCGTTCTTCGGTATCGCCGTGGACGCCACCATCACCAACGGGCCCGACCTGGTGGTGGAGCGGATCCTGCTGATTGACGTGCTGGCCATCGCGGGCGCGGCCGGTCACCGCCGCCTGCTGACCGGCATCAGTTCCTTCGGCCGCCGTATGGCGATGCGGATGCGCTACGCCAAGGTCGGTGGCACCCATATGCCGGGCGACACCTCCGAACTCGGCGCCGCCCTCGCCATGAACTCCCCCGCAGCGATGGGCGGATACGGGGGCGGACTGCGCGCCTTCACCGGAGGTGGTGGCCGGTACGGGATGCTCGGCACCCGCCAGCGGCTGATGGGCGCCCTCACCTCGTTGTTCGACGGGGCGGGCATGCCGGTGGACACCGGCCGCGTGCTCGCCGACGCCACCGCGGAAGCCGGGCGCGGGCTCGCCCCGCTCACCGCGGCGGCCGCCGTGGGCGGGGCGGGGGCGCGGCTCGGTGCGAAGGGCGCGCACTGGCTGCTGATCGGCCGTCGGCCGGACAAGGAACAGTTGGCCAAGTGGCAGAAGCCCACAGCTGACGGCGACCCGAACGCGAGCGGCCCGTCCGGCGGCCCAGGCGGCGGTTCGGGCGGTGGAGGGCCGCGCCGTCCTGGCGGTCCGCCCGACCGGTACCGCGACGAGGACGGCCAGGTCCGCGACCGCAACTCCGGCAAGGTGCTGCACGACCAGAACTCCGACCGCACCCTGTTGTCGACGCGCGCCCACAACCGTCTGGTCCGCTTCCGCGGTTACCGCATTCTCCACCGGGGCGGCAGGACCGCGTACGGGGCGACGGTCGGCGTGCCGGCAGGCGTCCGCCGGGCCCGGTCGGGAGGTTCGCGCTACTCCCAGGACGCCCGCCAGCAGGTGCGGGTATGGGGCAACACGGTGCGCGAGGACGGACGGGCCTGGGCAGACACGGGGCGTCATGTGTCCGGGGTCATTCGGGAGAACACCGCCGACCGCGGCGGGCCCGGCCCCTTCGTCAGCCGTCGCCTGCCGACCCGGGCGGCCCCGGCCCGGCGTGCGGGCACTCCTCCGATTCCGCCCGGATCCTCCAGCTCCGCAGGCCGTACGAGTCCAGCCGCACACCCCATGGCGCCGACGTCACCAGCCGCAGGCAGTGCCGCTCCGTCCGCGCCGACGTCCCCGACGCGGCTCGGAGGCGGTACGCCCCAGCGTCCGGCAAACCCGGCACCGACCAGGCCCGGGCCGGTCTTTCCCGGAGGCGGAGGCACCAGCAGCAGCACCCGTGACGCGGCGGCCGCCAGGTTCCAGGAGCTGCTGCGGCGGACCGAGCCCGACGCCGAGCGACTGCGCCAGGAACGGGGCCGCCAGGACGAGGACGGTGGGGACGAGTGAGGCCGGCCCGGCGCCGCATGGCGCGGTGGGGATGCTTAACCGTGCTGCTGCTGTTCACCGCCGTGTGCTGCGCCGCACCCGTCTCCAACGCGATCAGCGCGGTCATGGCCCAGCAGAGCAGGACGAGTGACGACGGCGGGATCGCCGAGGGCGGCACCGCGGCCGACATCCCGCCGCGCATGCTCACCGCGTACAAGAAGGCAGTCCAGAAGGTCGGGAAGCATGTGCCGAAGTGCCGGGGGATGCGCTGGCCGATCCTGGCCGGCATCGCCAAGGTCGAGTCGAACCACGCTGTTGGCCGCAACATCGCGGACAACGGGGACATCCGCCCGCGCATCTACGGGGTGCTCCTCAACGGCTCCGGCGCCGGCGGCAACACCACCGTCTTCCCAGACACCGACAACGGCCGCTGGGACGGCACCGCGCACGGTGAGCGCGCCGTCGGTCCCTTCCAGTTCCTGCCCTCCACCTGGGAGGGCGTCGGGAAGGACGCAGGCGGCGACAAGACGGCTGACCCGCACAACGCCGACGACGCAGCGCTCGGCGCCGCGATCTACCTGTGCGGAAACGGCCGCGACCTGGCCAAGCGCGCCCAGCTCAAGGGGGCGATCCTGCAGTACAACCACTCGTCCGAGTACGTCTCCAACGTGCTGGGCTGGGTCGACCAGTACACAGCGGCCGCCAAAGGCCCCAGCCTCAAGGACGTCTCCGCCAAGGTCCGAACCGTCCTCGAGACGGCCCTCTCCCAGCGTGGTGTCCCGTACTCGTGGGGCGGGGGCAACGCGAGCGGCAAGACGTACGGCAAATGCTGCTCGCCCCGTGGCAAGAGCGGCACAAACATCAAGGGCTTCGACTGCTCGGGGCTGACCACCTACGCCTACGCCAAGGTCGGCATCCGTCTGCCGCGCCTTGCCGCCGACCAGGCCGGTGTCGGACGGCGGATCCCCGCCAGTCTCGGCACCAGTGCCTTGAAGGCGGGCGACCTCGTCTTCTACGCCTACGCCCCGGGTCGCGACTCGACGATCTATCACGTCGGCATCTATGTCGGAAGCGGTCAAATGATCAACGCTGCGCGCCCGGGCACTGTCGTACGGCTGGACGCGGTCGACGCGATGTCCGGTTATGCGGGAGGGGCCCGGCTGATATGACCACCACCCCACGCACACCGCGTCTGCTGTTGATCAGCGCTGTCGTCCTCGCCGTGGCTGGCGTAGTCCTTCTGAGCTTGCCGCACGACCAGGAGGTACCGGTTTCGGCGACTCCGCCGAGCGCGACCGCGTCCACGCATCCCTCACCGGCGGCCTCCTCGCCTTCCGACCACAAGCCGACGGACAGCACGCCTCCGGGCCAGGCGGCACTCGAGTCCGTGCTGCCGCCGCACGGCGAAGGCGCAGCCGGTGACCAGGCGATTCAGAAGGCGTTGGAGGCTGCGTGGCCCGCTGACCTTCCCGCGGGCGACGAGCGTCAGTTGCTCACTGCCGGGCGTGCTCTCCTGCGCGCGGACGCCACCGGGATCGGCCGCGCCAACTGGCCCGCCCTCTTCCCCTCCCGGAAGCAGGCGGTGGCCCCTGCGTTCGCCACTTCCCGCTTCCGCATCCAGGCCGCGATCGCCCGCCGCGACCGGAGCTCCGCGAAGGCGGTGGTCCATCTCGTGTGGGCGGGGGCCGACCGCGGCGGCACTTACACCGACGGCCGCATCACCGACCTGCACTTCACCCGCACGACTTCGAACAAGGACGGAGGCGCCGCGTGGACTCCACAGCCCCATATCTGACCAACCAGACCGATCAGATGGCCTCCGGTCAGGTACTCGGCCTGATCACCTGGCTGGTCGACGCCGTCGGCTGGTTCTACGACCACTGGTACCTTCTGGCACTGGCTGTCGCCGTGGCCTGGGGCGTGGGCGAGATGGTGGTGCGCCGCCTGGCAAGGAAGGCCTCGGCCGAGCGGATGGCGCTGGAGCTCGTGCCGGCGCGGCACTTCGACCCCGGCCTGGAGGAGATCTTCCGCCGTGGGGTCCAGCTCGCCCGGGCCTCGACGAGCATGCCGTGGTGGGCGCCGCGCCGTACGAAGGCGGTGCAGATCCGGCTGCGCGCGGACGGCTCGAGTCCGCTGCGCTACCGGATCGAGGGTCCCGCAGGCGGCGAACGCCTGCTGTCGATCACTCCCTTCGGCCCGGCCGTCACGGTGAACCGGGCTCGTCCGCTCGTCGACAAGCCGCGTGAGCATGTGGTGCGGGCGGAGTTCTTCCTGCGCGGCAAGCCCACGGCCCCGCTGCGTGAGGTTCCGCTGGACCCGGACCCGTTGCAGCCGCTGGTCGATGCCGTCTCCGACCTGCGGGCGGAACTGGGTGACCTGGCCGAGATACGGCTCGACATCCAGCGGGCTCCCAAGTGGGCGCTGCGGGCGCGCCGTGTGCAGCTGATGTCGGACGCCCGCCGCAGGGAGCGGCGCGAGGCCCAGCGGGCTGCCAGGTGGGTGCGGCAGGACGCCGCCGGCATCGAGGACTCGCTGGCCTGGCAGTTGCAGCAGTTGGTCAGCGGAAAGCAGGGCGGGGGCGGGCGCCGTCTGGTGATGCCACCTGTCCCCCGCCGGGTGGACCCTGAGGACGCACTGGGCAAGCTCGCCGATGACGACCACCTCGTCCGTGTGCAGTTGCTCGTGATGTGCGCGTCGAACACCAAAGGCCGATCCGAGGCCCGGCTCGCCCAGCTGCAGGCCGCCTTCGACGTGTTCGGCGGCGGCTCGCGGTGGGCGATGCGCGGGTGGCTCGTGGGCCCGTGGCGGTTCGGGGCCGACCGCTGGCCCAGCCGACGCGGCTTCGAGCGCCGCTGGCGGCTGAGGCACTGCCAGCCGCCCCGCCCGAACTGGGTGCGCCTGGAGGAACTGGCCGGTCTACTCAAGCCACCCACGGTGCACTGCCGACTGCCGCTGCTCGCCGGAGACCTACCGACCTTCGAGTTCGGGAACCCCGAGTTGCTGCTGCAGGGCATCTACCGCGGTCCTGAGGGCCGCCGGCGGTTGGTCGCCAGCTATGCCAAGGAGACGCTGTTCGAGGTCGGGGTGGGCAAGGCGGGAGGCGGCAAGACCGAACGCGCCCTGGCGCAGGCGATCGGCTGGGCGCATGCCGGTGGTGGGCTGATGTTCGTCGACCCGCACCGCGACTCCTGGCCCCGCGCTCTGCCGTTCCTCTCCCACGACGTGCTGATGCAGCGGATCGCGCTCATCGACCTCAACGCCAATGGGCCTGCTCCGCAGGTGAGTTCGTGGAACCCGCTCGGTATGCACCAGGGCCAGGTGGCGCACGAGGTCGTCGAGGCCACCGCCGACGCCTTCGCGTCCGCACTCGGCTGGGACGATGCCAGCGCACCCCGGGCGCTGACCATCCTCACCGCCGCCCTGGCGGTGCTGGTGACTGTCAACGACGCCGCATGCCAGGCCGGGCGCCCCGAGGACCAGGCCACTGTCTTCCATGTGCGGTCGCTGCTCACCGACTCGGTCTTCCGCGCTGCGGCGCTCGCCGGGGTGGAGGGGCGCCTGGATGAGGAGACCCGCTCCTGGTGGCGCACAGTGTTCCCGACACTGCCCGTCGACTCCTTCGCCGTGGTCCTCAACCCGATCGCCCGCCTGGCCTCCAACCCCGTCACCCGCGCGTTTCTCGGGCAGCCGGCCGGCGTCTACAACATCCGCGCCGCGATGGACTCGAAGATGATCGTGTGGGTGTGCCCGGGCGGGAACGGGCCCACCGACCGGCTGGTCACCGCACTGCTCGCCCGGGACCTGCTGCGCGCCGTGCGCTCCCGCCGCGATACCCCGGAAAACCAGCGGGTGCCGTTCCGCCCGTACTTCGACGAGCTGATCACCCTGACCGGCGCGGCCCCGGAGACGATCGCCGCGATGTTCGAGGACTTCCGCAAGTACAAGGTCCACGTCCACGGCATGACGCAGCTTTTGGCCCGCCTGCCCATCCCGGTGCGGCTGTCGCTGGTGCAGAACGCCTCCACCCTGGCGTCAACTGCGGGCTCTCAGTCAGCCGTTGCTCCGATTACCTCGGAATGGGGCGACCGGCCTAGCCCCGACGTCGTCGCCGCCCTGGACCGGTTCGATCACTACATGTCGCTGACAGTCAAGGGCCGTCGCGTCGGTCCCGTCCGGATCACCGGCCCGCACCTGGACGAGGTCTTCGCCGACTACTGCCGGCCCGGTCAGGCAAAGGCACTGGAGCGCGCGGCCCGGGCGATGGCCGGCGCGGCGCCGCTGGACCAGCTCACGGACCGGGCCGTCCAACAGCTCACCCGTGTGAACGGCTTCCTCGCCCAGCACGCCTCCACCACCCCGCCGGCTGTACATCTGCAGAAGAAGGGATACAGGTGACTACCGCCTTTGAGACCGTGTCGTCCGGGCGTACGCCGAGCCCGGTCGAGCCGCTGCCGCATCAGCTACTGGCCGCGCTCGGCCAGCACCGGATGGCGACCACGAATCAGCTCCACGACCTGTTGCGGCCCGGCGCGGCGCGTCAGACCGTGTCCACGCCGTTGAACCGGCTGCGCCGCGAGGGCCTGGTGGACTACACGGTGTTGCCGCAGTCCAACCGGTCCCGCGCCTGGTTCCTGACGAGCGAGGGTGCCCGGCTGACCCGGGACTTCCCCGCGCTGCGCGGCCGTCCGCCCTATCCGATCAACTCGGCCACGGCTGCCTCGCTCAAGACCCCGCACACCCTCACCGTGGTCCGCAGCCATCTGGCGTTCGTCGCCGATGCCCGCCGACGCGGGGATGAGCACGGTCACCTGGACTGGACGCCGGAGGTCTCCCACCCGCTCAGCGACGGCGAGAGGATCATCACGGATGCGGTGATGCACTACACCCTCATCGGTGAGGATCAGCGGACGAAGCTCAGGGCGTTCGTCGAGGTCGACCGGGCGACCATGGGCAGCGAGCGGCTCGCGTCGAAATTGATTGAGTACGCGCGACTGTGGTCATACGAACCACAGGCCGTCGGTCGGCAGCGCTCGAGGCAGCCGGCCACCCCGGGAGCCATCTGGCTGCGTTGGTATCCCGTGTTCCCCCGGGTGTTGTTCGTACTGACCGGGGCCTCCAAGTACGTCCTGGACAACCGGATCAGCGACTTGCAGGCCATGGTGGCGCAGCACCCTCTCGTGGGCTCGTTGGCCCGGCAGGTGGCAATGGGCGCTGCGGTCCTGGATGACCTCGAAGTGCAGGGCGCCTCCGGAGACGTGTGGGTGCCGCTGGCCGGCGGCGAGCGGCGCCCCTGGACCGAACTGTGAGAGCCCTCGCCCGTACGGCTACGTCGCGCATCCTGCGCTGTCGTGTTCTCCCTGGAGACCGCCGTCGCACCAGAGCCATTGATGCTGGGCGTCGTTCATCACCGAACGCGCCGCCTCCGTCAGCCAGTTGGAGAGCAAGTGTGATCTCAGCAGGACCGACCGGTTCCTGCTTCAGCACGGTGCCACAGTCACTGAGCCGCGGCTGTGTCAGTGGGTGGCACAGTACGCCGCCAAGCTCCAGGCGATCCCTGCTTTGCACCGCGCTCGGTGGCCCCAGATCAACGGTGTGAGGGGACGTCACGAACATTCGAGCGACACACGGTCAGGGGCACGTGGAACGTGTGCCGTTCGGTGCGGTGAGGGGACTAGGGTGGTGCCGCGCCGTTCTCTGTGTCCTGCGGGACGCGGCAAATGGTCCTTGGACACGACGATGGCCCCGCATGGCTCCAGGTCGCCACAACCTGGATCGCGCCAACGGGGCCGAGCCGGTGCGAGGAAGCTACTCGTCAAATGCGTCTCGCACAGTGCGAGACCGAGGTCTTGGAAACGAGGTCTCGCTGCGATGCAGCGTACCCGTAACTGTCCTTTGGGACACAACACGCCCCGCCAGGTGGAGGCTGTGTCAGCTCCGGCCCCCTGGTGGATTTCCGCATGCCGTCCGGCATGCGGCTCTGCCACGGTCCCCGATGAGGGGGGCTGGATGACGTAACCCATCGAAGGGGCGGATCCCAGCGGCGCCTTCCTCAAGGGCCACTGCCGTCCCTGGCCACGAGGCCCGGTCCCCACCGGGCCGTTCGGCTGAACTGCCACCGCCCTCTCCAGGGGCCTAATCCCTGGTCAGGCGAAGTGCCCGACCTCCCCAGGTCGGACAGATTTTCAGGTTCTCCAGAACCCCGAAGCACCGTCACCGGGCTTCGTTGTGCCCCGGCACAAAGGCACCGGAGTACGGAGGTAATGATGCACGACGTTTTGTTGTGCCGCCATATCAAACCGGTGGCACGCGTGGATGTGTCCAAGACCGCATCGGGCGTGGGCGCATCCGGTCGCTCTTTCGATCTTGTTCATGACGCCAGCGCCCACGAGATCAGCACGACCGCGTCCCGGCAGCTGCGCGGGGGCGCGGATTTTCTCGCTGCCGCACGGTTCATGGTCGGCTCCGGGTTCCACCTCAGTGCCGGCCCGACGACGCTGCGGCTGGCCGAGGTGTTCGCCGCGCGCATGGGGCGCAGCAAGGACGGCACATTCCCGTTCAGCGTCGAGGCGACAGCCCGCGAGCTCGGGCTGAAACGGCGCGCGGTCTTCAACCATGCCCGATACCTGCGCGAGCTCGGCCTGCTCGCTTACGCGGAGCACGGCTCGAAGCGCAACGCACTGCGCACCCGCTACGGCGCAAGGTGGATCAGGGAGCACGGCTACCGCGGTACGGCGACCCTGTTCGCGGCGGTGGCACCACGGGTGTGGGACGACGCGATGGGACGCCGGATCAGGGGCGAGGGCTACACGGCCAGGCAGGTGGGGGTCACTGATGCGGGCCGGGAACTGGCGGTGGCCGCCGCCGGTGAACGCCAGCAGGCACGGCTACGCAAGCAGCAGGCGGAGCCTGTGGAAAACTCCCGCTCGTGCACCCCTTCTTTTGTGGTTCCCCAGGACGGCAGTCATCTGAAGGTAGAGGGGGGTAGTAACTACACCTCGCGCAGGCGCGCGACGCGAACCGACAGCGCCGACACCACCGGCCAAGAACGCGTCTCAGCCACCGAGTGCGCACGGGGCATCGCGACCGCCGAGCAGTTGCAGCGCGAGGTGTGGTGGCTTAACCGCGGATGTGCCCGACGCCTCGCGCACGCCCTGCGCCCTCTGATCGCTGCCGGATGGGCCTGGCAGAGCCTTGCCGCCGAACTCCTGACCTGGGGAGTTCCTGGATATCTTCGAGATCCAGCAGCGTACGTACGCCACGAACTCGCCCGTCGCCGACAGCACCATGTCTGGCCCCACCTTGCTGCACCGGTCGTATGCGATGACCAAGTCGACGAGAGGGGCGAACGCCGTCAGGAGATGCTCCGCCGCCGGGGAGCGGCCCACTCCCCGGCGTGGCAGCGCTATGCCGAGCAGCTCCGCCCCGAGTTGCGTCGCCGTCTGGCCGAAGGACGGCAGGCCCGTCAAGCTCACCGCCTGCAGAGTTCGGCGTACCGACCGATGTGGCGCGAGCCTGAAGAGCATTTCCTGGCCTCCCTGCCGGACCAGGCGTGGGCCAAAGCCCCTTCTCCCCTGGAGATCTACGCGGCGCGGGCTTGGCGCCGGCCTGCTGTTGTCCCGGACAGCGGCACGCTGCCGGCTGGCGATCAGGGGTGGCTGGAGCACTTGCGTGACCAGGCTGAGGCTGAGCGGGCCTGTGCAGTGCTGCGGGCAGAGCTTGAAAACTGGGAGGCCGAGCGCAGATGACCGGCCGCCGGGTGACGCTGTATCTCTCCTCCCGACGTTTTGGCAGGTGTAGCGGACTCAGCCTTCCTCTTGCGCCTTCTGTCCTGGGCCGATGCTGTCTGCCACGTGGGATGTTCGCGTCTTCGCTTCCACAGCCCGCCAAATCGTTCATGATTATTGACACTTTGGTATTTAGTGCGCCAGGATCTGTGGCCATCAGAGATCGCGTATGCCGGTGCCGTTTACTGCACGCGACCCGCCTTAGAACGTATCGGTGTTGATCGCACACGGCCGCCGCGGCCGCGCTGCTCCGTTGTTTCCGTACTCGACCAGGAAACGGTGCGATGACCTACCCCCACTTCGGCCACGCTCCCCATCCCGACGGCCCGTTACCACAACAGCAGCCCGGTTGCCCCGTCCATAACCAGCGGCCCTTGGCGCTCTCCAACGAGTACATGCGGGAAGGCCCGGACAAGCTGTACCAGTGGATTCGGCAGGAGTACGGCCCGGTGGTGCCCATCCTCCTCGAGCACGAGGGCGGGAACGGCATTCCGGCCTGGTTGGTCATCGGGTACGAGGAGCTGAAGCAGGTCTGCAGCCACGAGGAGTTATTCACCCGCGACTCCAGGCACTGGCGCGAACTAGCAGAGGGACGGGTGCCGGCGACCTGGCGGCTGCTCCCCCAGGTCGCCTACCGCGACAACACACGTTTCACCGACACCCCCTACCACCAGCCCCGCCGAGACGCCCTCATCAGCGCGCTGAAGCGAATCGACCAGACCCAGACCCGCCGTCTCATCGAGGCGTACGCCGATCAACTCATCGACAGTTTCTGCGCGTTGGGCTCGGCCGAGTTGGTCGCGGAGTACGCGCGGCCGCTGCCGCTCCTGGTCCTCGCGCGCCTGTTCGGCCTGCGCGGGAACGACGTTGGACAGCTCCTCAACGCGGTGCACCGGATGCTGCAGGGCGGCCAGCAGGCGCAGCGCGCCGACTACGAGATAACCGCCATCCTCGACCGGCTGGTGGCCGACCGCCGCGAGTTACCCGAGGACGACCTGGTCTCTTGGCTGATTGCGGCCGTGCCCGGGCTGAGCGACGAGGCCGTACGCCAGGACATCTGGCTGATGTTCACCTCTGGTGCAGGGGCCGCAACGGGATGGATCGCGAACTGTCTGGCACAGCTGGCCACCGATAAGGAGCTTGCCGCGGGTCTGCGGTCCCACAGGCTGTCTCTGGAAGCTGTTCTGCGCGCGACGCTTTGGAACGCGCCGCCGGCGGAGAACGTCATGGGGTCTTTCGCCCGGGTGGACGTGGTCCTGGGCGGCAGGACCATCCGTGCCGGGGACATGCTCATCCACGGCCTAGGGGCAGCCAACCGCGACCCCGCTCTCGGCGAGGGCAGCGCCCGCGACGCGCACACGGTCAGCAACCGCGCCCACGCCGCATTCGGGGCCGGACAGCACCGGTGCCCCAAGCCAGCAGTCATCCTTGGTGAACTGATCACCACGGTGGCGGTCGAGCGGCTACGACAGCGCTGCCCCCATATGGCCCTGGCCCATCCCGAGCGACCCCTCTCCTGGGGGCCTTCGTTTGTCGTGCGGGCACTCACCGCCCTGCACGTCGTCTTCACTACTACCCCGCGCGGAGCACGCCGCGCGCCAGTCCCATCCGCCTTCGGAGGCCCCTCATGGCACTCACAGAACCCCAGCTCACCAACGGCGTCCCCGCCCCCGAGCGCATGGAGCTCACAAACCCCCTCTACGTCCTCGGGAGCGGTGACGCCGCCGGGGACGCACGGGCACTGCAGGCGCTCGGGCCCGTCGTCCCGGTGGCACTCCCTGGTCGCGTGGCTGCTTGGTCGGTGAACCGGCGTGACGTCGCCGACGAGCTCATGACCCATCCGAGTATGCGCAAGAACCCCCAGCACTGGCAGGCCCTCAACGACGGCCTCGTACCGGACTCGTGGCCGCTGCTGGGAATCATCACGGCCCCCACCATGCTCAACATGGACGGCATGGACCACATCCGGCTGCGCAGTCTGATCCAGAAGGCTTTCACCAGCCGTCCAGTCGAGGCCCTGCGGCCGCGAATCGCGGAGATCACCCGGAAACTGCTCGATGACCTCGCCGCCGCCGGGCCGGGCACGGTGATGGACCTGCGTAGCCAGTTCGCCTTCCAGCTGCCGATGCGGGTGATCTGCGAGCTGTACGGAGTCGACGACCCGGACACGCGGCAGCAGCTCGCGGCCGACAGCGGACGATTGCTCAGCAGCCAGACGCCGCCGGCCGAACGGCTCGGCGCGCAGGCCGCCATCGGCGCCGCGATGGCCAAGCTGGTGGCAGAAAAGCGGGCAGCACCCGGTGGCGACCTCACCACAGCCCTGATCAACGCCTACGACAACGACGACCGCATGTCCGAGGACGAACTCGTTGGGACGTTGTTCCTGATGCTGATCGCCGGGCATGAGACCACGCAGAACCTGCTCACGAACGCGATCAAGAATCTGCTTGAACACCCTGCGCAGCTCGACTTGATACTCGAAGGCCGCGCCAGCGAAGACCCCTGGCGGGGTGTGGTGGAGGAGTCACTGAGGCTCGATGCTCCGGCCGCCACCATCATGTTCCTGTACCCCGTCGCCAATGTGACGGTGGCCGGGGTGACGATCCGTGCCGGCTCGCCGGTCATGATCCATGCAGCGGCGATTGGGCGTGACGATCAGGTCTTCATCGCGCCTGACCGGTTCGTGTCCGGCCGGGACAATGCTCACCAGCACCGCGCCTTCGGCCATGGCGTTCACCGTTGCCTGGGCGCACATCTCGCTCGCCTTGAGGCCCGGATCGCGCTCCCCGCTCTCCATGAGCGGTTCATCATCACGCCCGCGGAGAAACTGTCCGAGCTGGAGCCGCTCGACTCGCTGTCGAGCAACTCGGTAGCGCGGCTGCCTGTCCGCCTTAGGGAGCGGAACCCAGCCCCGAAGTAACCCACGTTCGGGTCGTGTGACTCAGGGACCGGCCCCGAGGCTGAGAGACAAGCTGACCTTGTCCTTGGGCCTTGGGACCGGTCCTTCTGGCCGCAACCAGTGGTTGATCACGGCGTTCGCCATAGCAGCGAAGCTCCCGGCCGCAGGGCACGACCGGGAGCGGGCGGCATCGGCAATCCGAGCTGGGGGCGCCGGTATTCAGCGAGAGGCGTGCGGCACCAACTGCTCCAGCATCCGCGGCGGGAACAAAGAGTGAGCGCTCCGCGAGGCGCCTAGGGCAGAGCCGGAGGCTGCCTCGTCACCGAGGACGCGATCGCTCCGCCTGAAGGCCACGGGCAGAATACGCAAGGACCGCACGATGATCGATGTGCCCCAGTCCAGGGACTCGTCGGGATTCTCCAGGTACGGGGCCCGACAGCGGAACAGGAAATGGTCGATGGCCGTCCTGACGATGTCCTTGGCCATGCGCTCCCCGGGACACCCGTGCGGGCCCGCACCAAACGCGGGGTGGGATTCATTGGTGAGGGTGTAGGAGATGCGCTCGCCGGTGCCCGTGGCATTCGGGTCAGTACTGGCACCGGCCAGGCCCAGCACCAACATGGCGCCGCGAGGGATCTGATAATTACCCAGGGACAGATCCCGTGTCGCAAACCGACCCAGTACGTTTTGAACAGGAGGGTTCTCCCAGTTCGTTACGTTCATGATCTGGTCGATCGACGCCCTGTTGGCGACGAGCAGGTCATGCAACTCCGTCTTTCGTACGACCTGCTCCATGACGTTGGCGATCCAGTTCGTGCACCCGCCGGCCCCCGCCAGGATTGTCAGCCAGGCCTGGTTGGCCACTTCCTTGTCGCTCAGTGACGGCCAGTCCGTGTCAGGGCGATTGACGGGACTGTGGATCAGCCAGGACGTGAGGTCCTTCTCGGGCTGGGCCCGGCGCGCGGCCACCACGCGCTGGAGGATGGCGTTGATCTGTTCATTGGCGCGCTGGGCTCCTTCGCCGCCCTCCAGCAGGCGGGGGATAGCAGGCAGCAGCTGCTCTCCGTCCTCGTGTGACAGCCCCATCAGGCGCAGCATGACCAGGAGGGGCAGGGGTGCGGCATAGTCGGCGACCATGTCGGCCCGCCCGCTCTCACAGAACCGGTCGATCAGCCGGTCGGCCTCCCACTCGACGACGCGGCGAGTCAGCCTGCTGTCAGCCTGACTGAGCCCGGACTCCAGAACGCCGCGCAGCCGCCAGTGCTCTGCACCGCTCATGAACCGGGCATTCTCCTGATAGGCGACCTGCGGCAGGAGCGGCCAGTCGACCGGCACCCGGTGCGCCTGCAGCTCGCTCCACTGTCGGGAGTCCGGGGTGAACAGGTCCTCTTGCTGGCAGACCTGTTGCAGTTCTTTTCGGCCGATGACGAGGAAGGCCGGGATGCCGCCGTCCAGTTCGATCGGTACGACCGGCCCGTGCTCCTTGCGCCACGTCTCGTACAGGCCGCTCAGCTCGTGCTCCATCAGCTCACTGGTCAGCCGTACTCGGCCGGCGTGTGCCGGGCAGCTGGGCGGAGGCACGGGGCCAGCGCTGTCGAAAGGCTGAGCGGGGGGTGGCGGGTAGGTCATCTCGGAACCGTTTCCTGGTCGTCAGAACCGACGGCGGCACGGCCCTTGGGCCGCGCGCGATCATCACGAGGGTCTGGCAGGCCACACGAGCACGTCATTCCGCTGATGCGACCTCTGGCAGGCCAGATCTTGGTGCACCATCAGCAACACAGTCAACGATTGTGAACGAATCGGCCAAGTGGTCTGCATTGCGGGCTAGTTGAGCGGTGAGCCTGCCCGGCAGAAAGGCTCTTCCACTCGCGCCCCGGTCCTTGCGGAGGGGCCGCTCGAAGGGCACGGCGAGAGGGTCGCCCGGGCCCACTCCAGGTGAGACGCAACCGGGATGTACTTCGTGAAGGGGGATCCCTCAGTCAGCAGCGCATGTGGCGCGACTGGCACGCCTTGCTGAGACACCCAAGCTCTATCCGCGGCGGACACTGGTAACCTCCGTGAACAGATCAGTCATGCACTGTCTGTCACGAGGGGATTGGGAGCGTGTACCGGCCGATGAACAGCCCCGCCGCCGCGGCAGCGGATCGCCGGACGAGCACCACACCAGCGCCGACAGGGGCCGTGACGCCGGCCTCCGACCTGACCACGGGTCTCTGAGCGGCATGGGCGGATCCTTCTCGGCGTATCCGGGTTTAATGGCCACCGCATGCGTGCCACGCACGGTCGTGAGCCAGACCGTCACCGTGTGGTGGACACGACGGCGAGTGGTCCACCAGGCCAAGAAGCTCGGTCTTCGCCCCGACCTCGGGCTGGAGGCGATGATCGACCGCATCGCCCGGCTGCGCGGCCAGCCGATCGATCTGGATTTCGTGCCGATGCCCAGAAGGATGACCGGGCTGTGCTGCTTCGGTGAGGACCGTGACACCATCGTCGTCAACGCAGAGGCCGAGCCCCTCCACCGTGTGCTGATCACACTGCACGAACTGTGGCACCTGATCGAGGACTTGGTGGGCCCCGGGCCTCTTGTCCGTCTCTGGCGGCTCCTGGTGACCCGGCCGCTTGAGCGATGCGGCCTGCGGAAGAAGGGGGCCGGATCCCCTTTCGGTGATCACACCGTCTTCGAACTGGACAACCTGGCAGATGTGCTGGACGCGCTGTCACCCGAGTTGGTCCACGACGTCATTGAACACCGCCGGCCCGTGAAAATGCGCGGGGAACACAACCACAGCCACGACCCAGCTGAGGTGTTCGCCCGGCAAACGCTGCAGATGCTCGCCCTGAACGAGGACGCGTCCGGAATCGGGTCCGTGACAGCTTCGCTCGACCACCGGCGCACCGGCATCTGACCTCGATGCTCGAGCCCGTCCTCACCGCCGTCAACCTGGCGATCTTCGCGGTGTGTGCCACGGTCGGTATCGCCAAGGCCGCTGCGGCCCGCAGCGACCGGGACACCACCTTGCGCGTCACGGCGTCCGTCCTGCTGGTCGCCTCCGTGGTCTATCTCCTGTCCGCGCCTGCCGTCTACCGGCTCGTCGGCACCGTCACTGGGTCGCCCAGCCTTCCCACGCTGCTGGTCAGCGTCGCCATCCTGCTGTGCGTCGGCCACGCCCATGCGCTGACCCTGCTGTGGCATCCGCGGCGCCGGACCCCGGACGCATGGCGCCGCTCGGTCACCGTCTGGGCACCGATGTACATCCTGGCGATCGCCGCGATGGTAGTGCTGTTCTGGGCCGCCGACCTGACCGGACCCGCCCACCCGGCCCGGCCCCTCTCGTTCGCCACCTCCTACGCCCACGTTCCAGCTGCTCTCGCGTTCCAGCTGGTGTTTCTCACGGCCCTCGTCGCCGGGATCACTGTCACCGTGCGGCAGTGCCGCGGCCGCGACGGGGTCATCGCGCTGCCCGAGCGCCCCGAACTCGCGGACAGCCTGCGTCTGTTCGCCGCAGCCGTCGCGCTGGATCTCGCCTACGTCGCCTGCACCGCCACTGCCGTCATCTCCGCCTCGCAAGGGCACCATGCCTTGGACTTCCTCGCGGCAGTCGGCTCTGTGGCCAGTAGCAGCAGCGCCCTCGTCGCGAGCTACGGCCTGTCCAAACCCGCACTCGCCGCCCGCGCCGCCGAACGCGCCGACCACCGGATTCTGCTGGCGCTGTGGATCGCCCTTCAGACCGGTCGGGGGTCGAAGCCGCCGCGCCCGGCCTGGTGGAACCGCTACGCTCTCTCGGATCTCCTCGCGGAGATCCTGGACGGCACCTACCGCCTGCGCCCCTGGATGAGCGCGGCTGCTGCGCAGGCCGTGAAGGAGCTCGCCGCGACCCGCCCGGACGCCCATGATCTCGACCTGCCCTCCCTGCAGGCCGCCGCCACGATCCAACACGCGCGGCAACGCCGCGAGTCCGGATTTCCTACCTCGGATTCCGCCCCGCCTCATGCCAGCACCCCGCCCACCCTCGAGCGCGCCCGCCAAGTCCGCATCGCGGCGCACCTTTATCACCCGCTGGTGACGGAGGCACTCAAGACCCTCACGCGCGTCGCCTGAACGGACACCGGCATCTCACACTTCGTCCGGTGCGGATCGTCGTGGCTCAGGCCACGTGCCGAACCGGATTGCGCACGGCACAGATCGGGGAAGCAATATGAGCGCCACTGATCGGCTCGAAGGGAGCCCCTGTGACGCTCGTAGCGCCTCCCCCCATACCCAGGGCAGCGGGATCCATTCCGCTTCTGGGTCACGCGATACAGCTCATGCGCGACAACCTCGCATTCATTGCATCGCTTCGCCACACCTACGGCCCGCTGGTCGAAATCACACTGCAGCCGGGAACCCGCACCATCATCGTTCAGGACCCTGAGCTCATCCGCGTCATGCTGAAGGACCTTGGCCCAAGCCTCGACAAGGGCCGTTTCTTCGAAAAAATGGGTCAACTGCTCGGCGACTCCGTGGTCACCGCCGCCGGCCAGGACCACGTCCGCAAACGCCGCCAGCTTCACCCCGCGTTCGCTCGCGGCGAGATCGCCCGCTACGTCGACATCATGCGAGGCGAGGTCACAAACACCGTCGACAACTGGAAGCCCGGCCAGACCCTCGACGTGCGCGAGGCAATGGTCAAACTCTCCCTTGACATGCTCGCCAAAACGGTGTTCTCCGGCAGCCTCGACGAGACCACCTTCCGCCGACTGCGCCGGGACCTGTCAGTAGTGATGAACGGCGTCGGCGCCCGCATCATGCTGCCCGACTGGGTGGAGAAGCTTCCACTGCCTTTCAATCGCCGCTTCGACCAGGCACGGGACGCCGTACGCGCCACCATCCAGAGCGCCGTCGACGAACTGCAGGAATCCGGGCACGACACCGGCGACATGCTCTCCATGCTGCTACGCGCGGAGGACGAGCAGACCGGCCAACCAATGACGGGGCACCAGATCTGCTCCGAAATCCTCACCCTGGCCGTGGCCGGCACCGAAACCACCGCGTCCGTGCTCTCCTGGATCCTGTACGAACTCGCCCGCCACCCCGACACCGAGGCCCGCGTCCTGGCCGAACTCGACGAGATCCTCGGCGACAGGCCGGTCACTTTCGAGGACGTAAATCGGCTCCCCTACCTGAGGCGTGTCATCGATGAGGTACTGCGCCTGCACCACACAGGATGGCTCGTCACCCGCCGCACCGTCACCGAAACCCGCCTCGGGGAATGGACCCTGCCCGCCGGCACCGAACTGGCCTATTGCCAGCATGCCCTGCACCGCGACCCGGCACTGTTCCCCAACCCCCTGGTCTTCAACCCCGATCGGTGGCTGGACAGTGAGCAGCCGCCCCCCTCCGGGGCGTTCCTCCCGTTCGGCGAGGGCAAGCACAAGTGCATCGGCGAAAGGTTCGCCCTGACCGAACTGATCACCGCGATCGCAACGATCATCCGGGAAGTGCGGTGCGAACTCGCTCCCGGCCAGATTGTGCGCCCCGTGGCCCGGGCCACCGTACGGCCCAGAACTCTGCTGATGACCGTCAGGAACCGGGAACGCTCCGATCAGACGCCAACCGCGATAACCGGCACCTGAAGGCCGCCGTCAGCTGTGACGAGGATTCGTAGGTGGCACCAGAAGAGGGCCATCTGGCGCCGAGATCGCCTGGCTCGCCCCCTCCTGCTGCCCGGCACCGTACGGGCGAGTAGCCGTCCGTACGGAAGTGCCAACAATCCTTGGGAGCTGACAGGAGGCCGGAGGAATCACGTCTGGCACACGTCCTGGTCAGAGCTCTGCAGCGGTGCCAACTACAGGTCTTCGTCACGTCAGCGGACCAAATCCGGCCGGACCCTGGAGAATTGGTGTCCGTAGGATCCGGACCGGGAAGAGACTGCTTCCAGAGACTTCATTGATCAGGAAGGACCTGCATGTTTCCTCTGGGGATGCCCCCTGCAATCGCACGGCTCACGGCGCTCGGCCGAGCCTACGACGCGCTGAAGGCGAAGCTTGGACGGTCAAAGAAGTAGGGCTCCTGGCAGTCGGATGCCCATGCCCGAACGCGGGGCATGGGCATCCGACTGCCAGGAGTGGCGGAGGTGAGGACTGGTTCGTTCTTCAAATGCCAGGGGCTCCCTGAGCGTTCGTGGGGGGAGCTCTGGAGGAGCCGGTGGGCGACTTCTCCCTCCGCGCCGCCCGAGCTACTACTTGGGGAACTTCCAGATGAACGGTTCGCCGTTCTCCTCCGACCAGCGGACCTCCACCGACTTCGTCTTCGAGGGGATCAGGTAGGACTCGCACAGGACATGGCTCTCGCCCGACTTCCAGCTCTCGATGTCGATCGGGTCCTCGCATCCGGGAGAGTCATCGGAAGCGCCGATCAACAGGGCACCCTTCTGTCCGTCCGCCCAGATCGTGGTGCTGTCGTTCGCGTCTGGGCTCTCCGTGAGCGCCGGGCCGGCTTTGTGGGTGAACTGTACGTGTGCGACAGCGAGCACCATTCCCTTGGCGTCCGCCGGGTCCTGCACCAGCTTCTGGGCCTCGGCCTCCGAACCAATGTCGACCTTCTGCGCCGTGATGTCGTAGGTGATCTCGGCGTCGCCTTCCTTGACCTTCCCCGTGGCGCTCTCGCCTGTGTCGAGCTCGCCGCCGGAGGCCGGCTTGGCCTGGGTGGCCTTCGGCGAGGACTTCTTCGCGTCGGCGTCGGGCTTGTCGTCGCCGCCACCGCCGCATGCGCTGAGGGTGAGCACGAGGAGGGCGGGTGCGGCGATGCGCAGCGTCTTGTGGGGCAGCAAAACAGGGCTCCTTGCTGAAGACGGTTGGAGGGGTGCCGAGGGCTCCGCAGCCGAGACAGCGGTCTTCCCCGGTGGGCAATCAGGCCGCGGATGTGGCGTACCTGGCCCTCGGGCACCAACGGCGATCATTGAGCTGCCCAGATCCTGATGCACCACAACGCAAAGTGTCAATAATCGTGAACGATTTGTACGGTGAGGTGCACAGCGTCAGATGGGGAGTTGGGCCTCAGGGATGCCTGCGACAGTGTTCTTGACCAGGAACGTTTCCAGGGGCCGTCCTTGTCGGTGCGGCACGAGGGCGCGGGACCGGCCGCCGCACCTGCGCCCTCGCCCCGCACCTGGCGCGCGCTTCGGGGACGGATCGCTACAGCGCGGCGCATTGAAGAGTTCGGAGGGGCCTAGCTGCGCTTTCGGCGGGCGGTGATGACCGCGGTCAGGATCTCGTCCATCGCATCAGCGGCCTGGCTCAGGTCGTCCGTGCTGCGTGCCGCGACCTTGGTCACGCCGTGCTCGTACGCTTCGGCCACCTTGTTGAGGAACTTCAAGTTGCTCACGATCGGGCCGAGGATTGCCGCCAGGGCTTCGCGCTCGTTGTAGGAGCAGAACCCGGGCAGGGCACCGAAGTGCCGCTCGATGGCGGCGATGTTCTCCGGGCTGGTGAGCCGGCCCTCGGTGAAGACGTAGAAGACCGTCTGCTTGCTGACCTTGGAGCCTCTGGCGATTTCCCCGTAGGTGTACGGCCTCGGGGTCCTGCCGCTGAGCCGGCGGGTCATCGGTGTCTTCAGGCGCGTCTTGCGCAGGAAGAGCAGGCGCTGCAGGAGGCGTGCATGGGCGGCTTCCTTCGAATCGTCGCGATCCGGCGCAGCGCCGCCGAGCAGGGCAGTCACCCGCTCCGGCTCTATGCCCGTGGTGTAGCTGATCCTTTCCGGGTCCAGAAGGAGTTTCAGCTTGTCCTGGGCCGCTGGCGGCAAGCCCTGCGCCATCTCCTGCAGTTCGCTGAGCAGGCCGCTGAGGTCATCGCCCTCAGCGGGTGTCGTCACTGCGGCGCCGGACTCGTCACCCTTCACCGCTGCGGGCTCGCGGGCGGCATCGTTCACCTGAGCTCTCCAAGGCTGGCCCGACAGGTCTGGAAGGGGGATGCCATGAGGCTACCTCTCTGGTTGCCCCATGCAATGGGGGGTCTGCGGAGATCGTACGGGCGCAGCGAACCCAACGCCACGATCGTTCACAATCATTGACACTTTGGCTCGCGCTGCATCAGGATCTGCAAAGGCCGGAGCCCGCGCCCATCCGGCGCGACGGGCATTGGTGCGGGCTGTCCGCCTGCCGACACAGCGTCGTCCGGCTGCCTCTGGCCAGCGCAACCACCGGCAGACGCTGAGGACTTGGAACAAGGCGGCCTGGAGGAACACGATGACGCACGCGGCACGGATGAACGGGCTCATGACAGCCGAGCGATCCGCTGTGCTGCCTGCTCACCGCCAACCGCCGCTCTGCACACTTCCGGTCCAGGGCTTGCCTTGGACCGGCGCTGGTCGGGGCGCCACCCGGATCGCGCCTACCCCTGCGCCGTCCGGCCTCGACTTGGGCTGGGGCGCCCGGACCGTACCCGGGCGCCCCAGCACTACTCTCTCCCGCCGACCGGGTAACCGCCATGATCGATGACACCACGACCGGCGCTGTCCAGAGCATCGACGGGATCTGGATCACTCCGGCCGGCCGGTACTGGGACGCCGTGCGGCTCCCCCGCAGGCTCGGCCTGGACGCCTTCAACGCCGTGACAGGACCCCTCGGCGCCGTGGTCATGGCCCCGGTCACCCGCGGCATGTACTTCCTCGTTCCACCCGGCACGACACGCTCATGGAACCTGCCGCAGACCGTCGGCCTCGGCGAGGCCGCCCACATCGCCCTGCCACCGGCAGGGCGAAAATACCCACCCGGACCGTACTGGCTGGTCCCTCCTCGCCGCAGCCAACTCCACACCCCGACCTACGACTTGCACTGCGCGGTCGAAATCGCACTCGGCCTGCGGCCCGGCAGGCCGACGGCAGACAGGCCAGACCTTGCACGCCTCTCCCTCAAGCAAGTCAAAGGCGTGCACTGCGCGTTGTGCAGTCACCGGCTCGACCAGGCCCGAAAGCTCGGCGTCTTCTGCACAGGCGAAGGGCTGCTCGCCGAACCCACCGAACTTCGGGCCTGCGCCCCCGACTGCTCG
Source organism: Streptomyces montanus (assembly GCF_005786655.1). Taxonomy (NCBI): domain Bacteria; kingdom Bacillati; phylum Actinomycetota; class Actinomycetes; order Kitasatosporales; family Streptomycetaceae; genus Streptomyces; species Streptomyces montanus. The sequence continues at coordinate 133,007 of NZ_VBZC01000012.1, read as the reverse complement.
ACCACCAGCCGGTCGTCTCTCCCCGCTGCCGGGCGCGCCCAGGCACCCGAGCCAGCCAACTGGAAGCAACCTGCCACCGAGCATCGCGCCATGCGGTTCGACAGGGTGACAGCCCGCCCACGCACGGCTTGTTGCCCACTCCGGCCCACATCCTGACCAACTCCACTGACCTGCACGTTTCGTTCGCCGCCCGCCTGTACCTCTGCTCCCAGGAGCCTGGAACCGTGCCCCTCACCGCTGCTCCGTCCGCGAGACGACCAGGCGCGGCTAGGACGCATCGTGCCCTCGTGTGTCTCGGCGTAAGCCGTCAACGGGGAGCGCCGGTGTACGCCGAGACCAGGCCAGCCCCCACCTGCACGCCCCGTTTCAGGAGGAAGCACAGCAATGACGTCCCCCCACCGCACTGCCCACACCCCCCGCATGTCGCTGGTCTCGATCAGCGTGATCGCGGCCGCCGCACTCAGCGGGTGCAGTGCCGGCGCCGACGAGAGCTCCGGGACCGACGGGGCCGCCGCGAGCCCCACCCCGAAGGGCGTGGTAACAGCCGATGTCGCACGCGCCACGGTGGACACGTACGAAAAGGTCAACAACAAGGCCAACAAGGTCCGGGACGGGAAGCTCCTGGGCACTGTAGAAGGGGGCCAGGTTCATGAGCAGTCCCTGGCCGACTACAAGCAGTTCAAGACGTGGTCGAAGGACGAGCAGAAGAACTACGAGAAGCCCTTCACGTACAAGTCCCGGGAGTACTACATCCCGGACGCTGATCAGAACTGGTTCGCGGTCAAGGCGAAGTCCAACGGAACCAAGTCAGAAGCACTCATGATCTTCGACAAAGTCGACGGCCGCTTCAAGATGGTCGCCACGGTGTGGGCGGAGGACCCGATACCCGAGATCGCTGTCGACCGGAACGGGCTCGCCACGGCCGTCGACCCGGCCAAGCGCGTCGGAACGATCGCCCCGAATCAGATCAGCGCCGCCTATGAGGACCTGTACAAGACCGGCGGCACGAAGGACGGGGCGAAGCTGGCCTCCACGAAGACCACCAAGGAAGCGGTCAAGGTCTACCAGGAGCGCGACAACGGCAAGGAGGCCCGCTGGTCGACCAAGAAGTTCTTCACCGCCAAGCCGGCGCACCCTCAGCTGTACGCGCTGCGCCTGGCCGACGGCGGCGTGCTGACCGTTTTCCCGACCGCTCACACCCAGGAGAGGCTGCTCAAGCCCGCGTACATGAGCAGCTTCGAGATCAATCCGAATGAGCAGGAAGCCGTCTACAACCCTGCAGGACGGTCTCTGATCACCGACGAGTTCCAGGGACAGGGCCTTGCGAAGCTGAGCCCCAAGGGCGAGTACCAGGTGATCGCCATGGAGTGGAAGATGGTGGACTCGCGGTGAGCGCCCCTGAGATGCCCGTCGGCTGTGTTCCACAGCCGGGCACCCTGCGGTACACCCCGATCGCCACGCCCAGCGCCTGGGCCTTCGAACGCGACCGGAGATTCGCGGTGTTCCTGGCAGCCCGGCTGACCGAGGCCGAAGACCTCGGCTGCTGCCACGCTGAACTCAAGGTCCTGGCCGGCGTACGGGACGTCTTCGAGGAGTGGCTCGCCAACCGCGAGCTCGCCATGAAACTCGCCGACCACGACCTCGCCATGAAAGTCGACGACGACCTCTTCACCGGCAGCATCAGCGCTCTGGGCTGGACGCTTCGGTGTCTCGCCCGCACCGTCTGGTCCAGCCATCCCGGGTGGGAGTTGGCCTTCCACCCGAACGTTGTCTCGGCGCCGATCGACCCGCTGAAGGCTTCTGTAAGTGCAAATGCACACAGCCACTCGTCGACTCCCGGCTTCGGAAACGACCGCAGGGGTCCCGAGTCGTAGGAGTGAACTCGATTATAGAGCTGAGAAGTTGACTGGCAGATGCGTAATCTTGCGGCTACGGAAACGCATTACCGCAGCTCGACCATGCCGTGCACGCGACCACAGCACCGCAGAGCCCGGGGTTGTGGTCGTCACACAGCGCGTTCGTACGGGGAGACAACGTGACACAAGAACACCACAGGCCCATGCTCACGACTGTTCGCATCCGGAATCGGCGCACAGTGTCCTCGGCGCTGGTAGTGCTTGCTTCGGTCACCCTGGCGGCTGGCTGTTCCTCCGGCGGTGGGGGCAAGACCGACACGTCGCCCACGCCCGGCAGTGCAGCTCCCACGAAGACCGTGTCCGCCGACGAGGCGCAGGCCCGCAAGGCGGTCATCGCCGCCTATCAGAGCATGGCCGATGAGCAGGCCAAGGCCTACGCGAAGTCTTCTCTCGCCGGGAGCGACATCACCAAGTACGCCACCGGCAAGGCACTGCGGGACGTGAAGGACGCGGTCTTCGTCAACATGCAGAACGGCATCGTCGTCAAGGGCGAGCCCAAGGTGATCGCGGCCGAGGACGACGTGACGCTCGACACCACCAGCAAGCCTCAACGGGCCTCCCTGCAGGTGTGCTTCGACACGAACACCTGGAAGCCGGTTGACAAGAAGACAGGAAAAAGCGTCGCTCCGCCCAACCAGGTCAAGCGCTACACCATCACCGCGAACCTTCAACAGCAGAGGTCCCGGTGGCTGGTCACCGATGAGAAGGCGGACAAGGAGAAGACATGCTGAGCCGGCGCGCCCTGGCGGGCGCCGCGCTGGCCGCACTGCTCGCCCTAGTGTCCGCGGAAGCCACCGCATATGCCGACGGCGGCAAGGTCGTCTGCGATGAAAAGGGCTTCTGCCGGGTAGTCGCCGACGACACCGTCACCACACCGGGCAAGGGCGAGGGCGGTGACAGCGAGCAGGCCTCCGACGGCAAAACGAGCAAGCCCAAGTGTTACGACGACCGAGTCGGCAACAACCCGGTGCCCTGTTACCTGAAGGGCTACGGCTACTGGGTCAACGGCCGCAACTGCTACTTCCAGAAGGCCGATCCTCAGCCGCCGGCGGGCGATCCCCGATGGGAGGGGCACGATCCCGCGGACGGGGCCGTGTATGACGCGTACTGCCCCGACAACCCGAACATGACCTCACAGTGGTTCGCGCAGCCGCCCAACGGAGGCGCGGCGGTTGATCCGGAGGTGCTGGCTCGGGAGGCCGTGAAGAAGATGCGGCTTCTGGGCCCGGACATCGCCAGCCCGCGGGCGGCCGGGAAGTACACCGTGGGCGTGCCGATGTGGATGTGGGTCAACCAGAGCGCGACCACGTACGGGCCCCAGTCCGCGTCGGCGTCTGCCGGCGGAGTGACCGTCACGGCCACAGCCAAGGTCTCTCAGATCGTCTGGCAGATGGGCGACGGTGCCACGGTTACGTGCCACGGCCCGGGCACGGCCTACCAGGCCTCCGCCGGCATGTCAGAGTCCCCGACCTGCGGCCACCTCTACGCCAAGACGTCGGCCGGTACGCAGAGCGGCAAGTACCAGGTGACCGCGACCTCAACGTGGTCGATCGACTGGGAGGTCACTGCCGGCGGAGGCGGGCAGAACGGCCAGCTCACTCAGACCCAGCAGTCCCAGATGCAGGTGGCGATCGGCGAAGTCCAGGTCGTCAGGTAACGCCGCCGGAAGGACAGAACGGTGAGCAAGACCCAAGAACGTGTAGACGCAGCCAGCTCGAACGGCCTCCAACAGGGGCGCGTGGCCGGCCCGGTGGCTCCCCCGCGGGTGTCCGCCCGCAGGCGACGCCCGGGTGTCATCGCCCTGTCGCTGGCGCTGATCGCCGCTGGCGGGGCGGGGGTCGCCGTGTTGCTGCTTCAGGTCGGCCATCGCACCGAGGTGGTGACCGTGGTGCGCGATGTGCCGGTCGGCCAGGTTCTCACCCAGGACGACCTGGGCAAGGCCTCCGCCGCCCTGGACCCGGCCGTGAAGGCGGTGCGTGCCAACGACGTGGACTCGGTGGTGGGCAAGCGGGCGGCCGTGGAGCTCAAGCCCGGCTCCCTCCTGGCGCCGTCGCAGGTGACGAAGGACTCCCTAGTGAAGGCCGGGGAACAGCTGGTCCCGATCGGGCTCAAGCCTGAACAGGTTCCAGCCACCGCACTGGTGCCGGGCCAGAAGGTGGAATTGGTCCATGTCCCGGCCCAAGGCGCGACAGACACGGGCACGACATCCGACGCCGCGCCGCAGACCATCGACGGACGGGTCGTGAAGGCCTCCAAGGCCGCCCCCGGCACCGGGATCGTGGTCGTCGACGTCGCCACCTCCGCCACCGACGGCCCCACCGCCGCCGCCTGGGTGTCGGCCGGCACGCTCAAGCTGGTTCTCGCTGCTCCGGACGGCAGCTGATGGCTGTCATCGCGCTGGCCGGATGCAGTGGCTCGCCCGGCGTGACCACGAGCGCTCTCGCGTTGATGCTGTCGTGGCCGCTGGAGCCGTGCCGGAGGATGGTCCTGGCTGAGTGCGACCCGGACGGCGGGGCTGTGCTGCACGGGCTGTTGCAGGGCACGCTCGGCGACCGGTACGGGCTGCGGAACCTCTCGGTCGCCGCCCGCCAAGGCGACCTCGGCGATGCCTTCTGGCGTCAGCTGATCGACCTGGGCGGCGAGGAGGGCAAGAAGCAGTCGCCGCGCGACCGGCTGCTTTTGCCGGGCATCACCGACCCCGCGCAGTCAGCAAGCCTGGGCTCGGTGTGGAAAGCCTTGGGTGTCATCTTCCGCGGCATCGAGGCCGAGCACGGCCACGACATCCTGATCGATCTCGGCCGCCGCGGAGCTTTTGGCCCGTCCGGTGTATTGGCCGAGCAGGCCGACGCAGTGGTCGTCGTGGTGCGCAACACCCTGCGCTGCCTGCAAGCGGCCGAGGGCCGGGTGCGCGCGCTGGAGGAGCGGGTCGGTGACGTCGGCGTGCTGATGATCAACGAGGGGCCGTATCCCGCGGGTGAGGTGCAGCGGGTGCTGCGGGTCCCGGTGGTGGCGACCCTGCCGTACGCGCCGAAGGACGCCCGCGTGCTGTCCGACGGTAGTGAGCAGCCGCGCCACTTCACCAAGTCAGCGCTGATGAAGGCAGCCAGGACGGGCAGCGCCCTGCTGGTCCAGCGGGCCGCTGTGCGCCGGGCCCGCCTCGATCCACACGGCACGTTTGCCGCAGGCGGGGAGGTAACCCGTGCGCGGTAGGCCCTTGCATAACGATCCCATCGTGTCTCCGCCGCCCGGCCGCCCCCAGCAGGCGTGGCCCCGCCAGGCGAACGGCACGCCTGCCGGTGCTGCCTCGAGTACGCACGCGCTCGGCACCGCCACCCCTCAGGTCACCGTCGACTACAAGGTGGCCCGGCACATCGCCGGCCAGGTCGCCAAGCAGCGCGAGGACTTGCTGAAGACGACGCCTGATATGGACCGGGCCAGCGAAGAGCAGCGCTGTCTGGACTGGATCAACGAGGCGGTCGCGCTGTGGTCGGACGCCCAGGCGATGGCGCCGCAGGAGGATGAAGCACTGCGGCATGCCGTCTATGACCTGCTCTTTCGGGCCGGGCGGCTCCAGCCGTACCTGGACGATGAGCGGGTCGAGGACATCATCATCCAGGGCCCGGACCAGGTGTGGCTCGACTACGGCGACGGCGAGCGCCGGATGGTCGGGCCGATCGCGGATTCGGAAGAGGAACTGCTGGAGCTGCTGCGGGAGTTGGCCCGGGGGTCCGGGCACAACGAGCGCACCATCTCCACCGCGAACCCGACCCTCGCCCTGTCCCTGCAGGACGGCTCCCGCTTGCAGGCCATCACGGGGCTGGGCCCGATGACGTATGCGGTCATCCGCCGGCACCGGGTCTCCCACGCCGGCCTCGACGACCTCGTCCGGCTGGGCACGATCGACCCGATCCTGCGCGACTTCCTCGGTGCGTGCGTGCGCGCGGAGAAGAACATCATGATCGCGGGGAAGCAGAAGGCCGGGAAGACCACGCTGCTGCGGGCGATGCTCAAGGAGTTCGACCCGGAGTGCCGGTTCGCGACCATCCAGACCGAGGACGAGCTGTTCGCCCACGCCAACGGCTACCACCGGCAGGTTGTCTCTCTGGTGGGCCGTGAGTCCAACGGGGAGAAGGATGTCACCGGACGGGGCGCCGGCGAGGTCACGCTGCTGGACCTGATGCATCCCGCTTTGCGGATGTCGCTGGAGCGGATCGTGGTTGGCGAGGTCCGGGGCCCGGAAGTCGTGGCGATGATGCAGGCGCTGACGAACGGTTCGGGCGGCAACTTGTGCACGATCCATGCCCGGCGCCCGGACATTATCTTCGACCGGATCGCCGAGCTGTATGCGCTCGCCCAGGACAACCTGTCCGAGCAGCTCGCCTACCGGCAGACGGCGAATGGCCTGGACTTCATCGTGTACGTCGACATGACCGATGAGACGCAGATCGGCGGCCATCGTCACCGCTACGTCTCCCACGTCCTGGAGCTGACCGGGATCGGTGAGAACGGCCGTCCCGCCACCAACACGGTCTTCTCCCCCGGAGCCGAGTTCGGCGAGTTGCGCGCGGTGCCGCGGATGGACCCGGGCTGCAGCGACGACCTGCGTCGCGTCGGTTTCGACTCCGCCCTGCTGCAGCAGCCGTACGGGGCTTGGCAGGCGCCGTTGCCGCTGAAGGTGGGGGTGAGCCGATGACCCTGTTGTGGGGGTTGCTGAGCGGCATAGCCGTCGTCGGCGGGTTGATCGGCGTCGTGACAGGTCTCGTGGGCACTACAGCGCCGCGAAGGGCTCCGCTGCGGCAGCGGTGGCAGGCCTTGCGCGCCGGGAAGGACCAGGGCGAGGATGTGCGGCTGCGTCGTCGGACCCTCGCGGCCTTGGCGGTCGTGGTCTTCGTGGCCGTGTGGCTGGTCTCGGGGAACTTCGTGGGCGGTGCATTGCTGGGCGCGGCCGTCATCGGCGTGCCCTGGCTGATCAGCCCCGCGCAGATGGCGCAGGAACGCATCGGCCAGTTGGAGGCCCTCAGCGAGTGGACTCAGCGTCTGGCCGGTCTGCTCCGGCTGGGCATGGGCCTGGAACAGGCGATGGTCACCAGCCGTCAGGGTGCACCGGACGAGCTTGCCCCGCAGATCATCAATCTGTCCGACCGGCTGCGTCTGGGCTGGCGGCCGGAGGGAGCGCTACGCGCGTTCGCCGAGGAACTGAACGACGTCACCGCGGACAAGGTGATCGCCGCGCTCATCCTGTCCGTCAACGACCGCGGCCCGGGCCTGGCTCAGGCGCTGGAGGACCTGGCGGGAACGGTCCGCGACGAGGTCGCCAAGAAGCGCGCCATCGAGGCGGACAGGGCGAAGCCGCGGACCACCGTGCGGTGGATGACCATCATCACCGTGGGCGTCGTGGTGGCCGGGTTCTTCGTGCCCTCCTACACAAAGCCCTACTCCACGCTGCTGGGTCAGCTCGTGCTCGCCTTCCTGACGGCCGGCTTCATCGGGGTGCTCGCCCTGATGCGGCAGCTGGGTGCCTTCCGCCGCATCCCGCGCTTCCTGATCACCGACCCGTCCAGCACCGTACGGCTGTCCGCGTCAGCGAGGGAGCTGGAAGGAGTCACCTCGTGAACCTGCTTCCCGTCGTCCTGACCGGCGGTTCGGTCGGCGCCGGCCTCGCCTTGCTGGTGCGGGAGCTCCTGCGTCCCCAGCCCGCGTTGGGGCTGGCCCTGCAGCGCAGCGCCCCGGCCACTTTGACCATGCCCGAGCCGGAACTGGATCGCGAAGAGCAGTGGGGCCGGTGGCTGCTGGCCCGCCTCGAGCGCCTGCCCGGCGTACGGATCCCGACCACCAACTTGGCCCTGCTGGGGCAGGGGCCGGGCCAGTTCATGCTCAAAAAGACCGCGCTCGCAGCCATGGGCCTGCTCTGCCCGGTGATCGCGACGATTCCGTGGATCATCGCGGGCGTCTCGCTGCCGTTCTACGTACCCGCCGGCGTCGGACTTCTCATCGCGGGACTGCTGTTCATCACCCCGGATCTCGCGGTCCGCGACCAGGCCAAGCGGGCGCGGGAGGAGTTCGCACACGCCCTGTCCGCCTACCTGGATCTGGTGGCGCTCAAGCGGGCGGCCGACGCCGGCCCCGCTGAGGCGCTGGAGAAGGCCGCCGAGGTCGGCCGCGGCTGGCCCTTCCTCTATCTGCAGGGCGCGCTACGCAGGGCCCGGCTGGAGAAGATCCCGCCCTACCAAGCACTTACAGAACTCGCCGACGAGTACGACCTCCCTGTCCTGGACGACGTCGCCGACATCATGCGGGGATCGGCCACCGATGGCGCCGCCATCTACAAGGCGCTGCGGGCCCGTACCGCAGCGCTCAATTCCGAACTGCTGGCCGATCAGTCCGCGGAGGCGAACGCCGTCAGCGAGAAGATGACCGCCCCCGGCGCTCTCCTCGCCGTGCTGGTCATGTTGCTGATGGCGTTTCCCGCGGTCATCCGCATGTTCACCGTCTAACACCATCCCGACTTTGCTGATCCTCTGAGGGAGCAAGGAGCTCAGATCATGAACCACACCACAGCCCGCGCCTACCGTGCGGTGCACTGGCTGAGTACGCGTCTGCAGGAGAGCCTGGAGGAGGCCAAGCGCCGTCCGGACCGCGGCGACATCAGCACGACCACCGTCATCATCTGGGTGGCTTCCATCACCGGCGCCGTACTGATCGCCGGAACCATCACCATCGTGATCGCCAAGTACAACGGCAAGCTCAACGGGCTGTGATGTCTCCTCCGGAGCGGCTCAAGGACTGGTGGCAGGGGCGAAGATGGCGCGACGACCGCGGTGACACCGCCATCCAGATGGCGATCATCTTCCCGTTCGTGCTGCTCGCCACGGTGGCCGTTATCCAAGCCTCGATGTGGTATTACGCACGGCAGATCGCCTTGACCGCTGCCCGCGAGGGCCTCACCACAGCCCGCGCGTACCAGTCGAGCCCGGCCAACGGCGCTGCCCAGGCACGGGATGTGCTGGGGCGCGTCGCGGGTGACAGCCTGCGCGGTTACAGCGTCAGTGCCGGCAGCAATGGGCAGCGGGTGCGGGTACAGGTCTCCGGGACGGCCATGTCGATGATCCCGGGTATTTCGGGTCTGCAGGTCACCCAGTCGGCGTCCGGCCCGGTGGAGCGCTGGACGGTCCCGGGAGGGTGAACGACGTGCGATACACGGCCCGTTGGGCTCGCAGGCTGCGCAGCGATGAGGGCAGCGCCGCGATCGAGGCGGCCATCATCCTCCCGTCGCTGATCATGTTCCTGTGTCTGGCTATCGCCGGGGGACGCCTTGTCACCTCTGGCTCGAAGATCGACGCGGCAGCTGAAGATGCGGCCAGGGAGGCGTCCATTCACCGTACGGCGGGGGCCGCCCAGGGTGCCGCGCACGCGGCGGCCACCGAGTCGCTCAACGACCAGGGCATCACGTGCGCGTCGACCAGCGTCAGCATCAACACCAGTGGCCTCAGCGTGCCGGTGGGCCAGGTAGGGACGGTCACCGCGACCGTGAACTGCACGGTCAATCTGTCGGATCTACTGCTGCCGGGCGTGCCAGGGGCCCGGACTCTCACGTCGACAGCGACCTCAGTTGTGGATCAGTACAGGCAGCGAGGTGACTGATGATCTTCCGGCAGATGGGGCTGATCCCGGAACGGTGGGATGACCGGGGAGGCGTCACGGTGTTCGTAGCTGTGTGCGTCCTCGCACTGATCGGCCTCATCGGCGTCGCCGTCGATGGCGGCAGCAAGATGCGGGCCACCGAACGCGCCGACTACATCGCCGGCGAGGCCGCCCGGGCAGGCGGGCAGGCGATCGACCCCGCCGAGGCCATCAGCGGCGACGCGATCGTCGTGGATCCGCAGGATGCCCAGGCCGCGGCCCAGGCGTACTTGCACTCGGCCGGCGCCACCGGCACGGTCAGCGTGTCCGGTGATGGCAAGACCCTCAACGTGAACGTCACCGGCACGTACGACACGAAGTTCTTGCCGGTGGTTGGGATCGGCTCGTTGTCGGTGACCGGCCAGGGCAAGGCCACCCTCCTGCACGGCGTCACCGCTCCCGAAGGAAACTGATGCGCACCACCCCCTCGCCCGCCGCAGCGGCTGCCCGCACCCTGGGCCGGATCATCAAGGCTGTACTGAGTCTGCTGGTCCTGGCTGCCGCGGTCGCGGGGCTGCCGCTGCTGCTGGCCTGGGTCACCCCGGTCATCTGGGAGGCCAGCCACGACGACCTCGCACACCTGCTGGACCGGCAGGACACGGGGGCCGCGTTCCTGCTGCTGCTCGTCGCGGTGGGCTGGATCGGGTGGATGCAGTTCACGTTCTGCGCCGTACGCGAGCTGTTCGCACAGCTGCGGGGCCGGACCTGGCACGCCCCGCGAGGACTGGGCTCCTCACAGCGCGCCGCGGCTCTCCTGATCGGCAGCATCTTGGTGCTGCTGCCCACGAGTTCGGCCCTGGCTTCCGATGCTCAGGCGGCCCCGGTCACCACCTCTGCTCGCGTTCCCGGCCCGGCCCAAGCCTCGCAGGCCTCGCAGGCCGCTGAAGCCGATCCGGCCGCGCCGTCTGCCGCGCGCAAGCAGGCGTCCCGTACTTCGTACACGGTGCGCGAGACGCGGCCGGCTGAGAGCCTGTGGGGCATCGCCGAGCGGGAGTTGGGGGACGGCGAGCGGTGGCGGGAGATCTCCGCCCTGAACGAGGGCCGCGTGATGGCCAACGGCCAGGTCTTCAAGGCCAACAGTTTTCTGCAGCCCGGCTGGCAGCTTCAGATGCCGGATTCCTCCGAAGCGGCGGGAGGCGTCCGTACGCAGCTGGGTGACAGCGCCCCGGCTACTGCCGAGGAGAGCGCGCGCGTCGTCACGGTCCACTCGGGCGACTACCTGTCGAAGATCGCGGAAGAAGAGCTCGGCGACGGCGACGAGTGGCCTCAGCTGTTCGAGGCCAGCCGGGGCAAGCCGCAGCCGGACGGCCTGCCCGCCATCTCCGACCCGAATGTGGTCTACGCGGGACAGCAGGTCACAGTGCCCGGCGCCAAGCCCGACCAGCACGAGCCGCCGCACGACAGCAACCACGGCGACGAGACGGACAACCAGGAGACCACTCCCCCGGCCACGCAGAAGCCAGATGGCGAGCAGAAGCCGGGCAAGGACACGGGGGATGAGCAGGCACCCGCGCCGGGCAGCACCACGGCGCCCGCGCCAGAATCGTCGGCCCCCAGCGCGGCGAGCAGCCGTCCCGCCCAGCAGCCCGGGCAGGAACAGGGCTCTCCTTCCGCGACGGCCCAGCCCAGCACCAGCGCCTCCCCCTCTGCGCCGTCGGCGTCGGCTGAGCCGTCCGCTACCGCTGCCTCCTCCCCCGCCACTGCGGCGTCCGAGACGCCGACGTCGGCTCCGGCCGACAGTCCGCTGAACCTGCGCACCGTTCTCGGAGCGGGCGCGCTGCTAGCCGCCGCCATCACCGGGGCTCTCGCGCTGCGCAGGACGCTGCAGCGCCGCCGCCGCCAGCCGGGCGAGAAGATCGCCATCGCGTCGGAGACCTCTCCGGCCGAGGCCCAGTTGGCGGCGGCCGCCGAACCGGGCGGTGCAGCTCGCCTGGACGTGGCCCTGCGGACTCTGGCCCACCAGTTGGCCCAGCAGGAAGGCGCTGCGGACCTGCCGCCATTGCGGGCCGCACGGATCGGTGCCCGCGCCGTGGAGGTGCTTCCCGAGGATCTCGCCCAAGGGCCGCAGGCGCCCTTCGTCTCCGGGAAGGGCGGATGGTGGGTCCTGGCCGCCGACGCCGCCCTCTTGGATGAGGAGGCCGCCCGCGATGTACCAGCGCCGTATCCGGGGCTGGTCACCATCGGCAGCACCGAGGCGGGCGACCTGCTGCTGCTCAACCTCGGCCAGGTGCCCGCCGTGCTGCTGGACGGCAACCCGGTCCACATCACCGAGATGTGCACCTCGCTCGCCCTCGAGCTTGGGATGAGCCCGTGGGCGAGCGAAGTCGAAGTCGTCACGGTGGGGTTCGGCGAGGACCTGCCGCAACTGCTGCCCACCGCACGGATCGCCCACATGCGCCACGCCACCCACGCGCTGCGCGATCTGAGCGAACGGCTGCTGGAAGCACACCAGATGCCCGAGACCAGCCATCAGCCCTACCTGCTGCTGTGCGTGTCCTCGCTCGACGCGGACACAGCCTGGGAGTTCGCCGACGTCATCGACAAGGCCGGGACAGTTCCCGTCACCCTGATCGCCCCGGCGAGTACGGCGGCCGGGCACTTCCCCGAAGCGGAGATCCTCAACGCCTCACTTAGCGAACCGCAGCACCTCGACTACGCCAGCACCGAGATCACGGTGCAGCGCCTGGAGCACGCCTCCTACCTGCAGATCACCGCTGCGTTGAAGGTGTCGGCGCAGCCAGCCCACCCGGCCGAGGGGCCCTGGGAGGACGTCCCAGACGAGCCTGACAACGTGCCCGGGGCTGAGCCGACCGCGCCGGAGGAGTCCGCCGCGCCCGCGACGGACGCTGACACGAGCCCTTCGTTGACGCCGGCGGCCGACATGAGCGGCGAGGTCTTCCCGGCCTTGCTCGCCGCCACCAGCGATCCGTCCGGGCTCCGCCTTTTGTCCCCCGCCAAGACGTCGACTCAGGCCGAGGACGAAGACGATCCGGGTGCCGAAACGGCGGTGCCCCCTGCCCCGAGGGCACCAGAGGCCGGGGAGGCCACGGTGGCCGGAGAGTCCGACGACGGCGGGGACACCGTTGAGGAAGGCACGGTGCCGGAGGCGGATGAGGGCGAGGCTCACGATCTGCACGCGCCGGAGATCCGAATCCTGGGCCCGGTCGCGGTGACCGGTGTGGACAGCACCGGCCACGGCCCGCGGATCGCACAGCTCGCCGCCTTGTTGTATTTTCGTCCCGGGCGGAACGCGGACGTTCTGTGCTCTGACATGGACCCCATCAGCCCCTGGTCGTTGAGTACTCTCAACGCCCGCGTGCAGGGCCTGCGTCGCTCCCTGGGCAACGACCCCGCCGGCAACCCCTACGTGCCTCGCCGCAAGTCCGGCGAGGACCCCTACCGGCTCTCCCCCGGCGTGCGCTGCGACTGGACCCGCTTCCTCCAGCTCGTCGAACGCGCGCTGCCTCTGGGCCCGTCCGGTCTGACAGATCTGGAGAGGGCACTCGCTCTGGTGCGGGGCCGACCGTTCGGAGGCAAGGCATTGCCCTGGGCTGAGCCCTACCAGCAGGAGATGACCACCCGGATCATCGATGTGGCGCACACCGTGGCCACCTATCGCACCCCCGTGGGTCCGCACCAGGACCTCAGCGCGGCCCGCCAGGCCGTCGCAACCGGTCTCGATGTCGACGACACGGCGGAGTTGCTATATCGGGACGGGATGAGGATCGAGGCCGCGGCGGGGAACCGCTCGGGGCTGCACACCGCCATTGCCCGCGTCCAGCAGGTCAATCGGGCGTTGGACTGTTCACTTGAGATGGAGACCGAGCAGCTCATCAACGAGCTGCTCAACGGCTCGGGCGGGGCGGCCCGCACGGCCCTGTAGCCGAGGGGTGCGCAGATGCGCAGCGCGTCACTACTGGCTGTGGGTGACGTCGTGGGCTGCGTACGCGAGCAGTTCGCTGATGGCGGCCTCGTTGGAGGCGGGAGGCCGCGAACGCCACTGCGCCAGCGTTTCCCGAACGGTCTGCGTAACTGCCTTCGCGTGCTGCACCAAGTCGTCGTCGAGTGCTGTCACGTCGCCGGTCGCTGTGCGGCCCGTGACGACGATGGTCCCGGCCAGTGGGTACAGGGCTATGCCGCGCCAGGCACTCGCTAAAGCCCATGCGGCCAGGTTCTGCGGGAGTCCGACTTGCCGGCCGGTGCCGTGGATGTGCAGTACGGCCCGTCGGTGGTACGCCCCTTGGTCGACGGCGTCGGGGGAGCCGACGTGTTCCCGGATCGCCGATTGCGCATCGGGCTCGGGGAGGTGGATGTCTGTGACGGTGGCGTCCGGGTCGATGCGCAGGGCTCGCACGGGTGTCCTCCTCTGTAGGGACGATGGTTGCGCAACGCCGCAGCGCGCAGGGCTGCGCAGTGATCGCTTGGGCTGCGCATTGTGCTGCTGATCAGGGATTTTACTGATTACGCAGACTGAAGGGGCTACCGATGCGCACGGTGCACACGGCGGTCTAGGGCTGCGCATCGGCGTGGTGGCGGGTCAGTGCCTGCCAGCGCCGCTCGAAATCCTCGGACTCTTCGGCGACGTAAGCGGGGGTGATGGGGCGGTTGTACTGGGCGGTGATCCCCCGGTCTGCGCATGCCTGCGCAACGGCCGACTGCGCAGGAACTTCGGTGCGCACTCGCTGCTCGGCCCAGACGTTGTACACGCGCCAGCGCACGAAGTGCCTGCGCAAGTTGGACGGGCTGATGGGCTTGTTCCCGCGGCCGAGCAGTCCCTTCTCTGCGCAGTAGGCCGACAGTTGCTCGTCGCTGGGCTCGCTCCCCTTCTGGTCCTGGTACTCCATCCATGCGAGGTAGTACCGGTCAGAGGCCGTGAGGTCGCCTCCCCCGGCCGCGGGCTGTCGCGGCTCGTCGATGGGAGCATCAACCCGGGGGCCGCGCTGTTCCTTTGCTGCCTGTGCTGGAGCGCCGACGGGCTCCGGCTGTGGGTCGTTCGCCTCCTGGAGCGACTCGTCGGCTTCCTGCTCGACCGGAGCGGTGCCCACCCCGGAGGGTTCGGTCTGGCCGAACTCGCGCTCCTGGAAGCTCGCGAGGAAACTCTCCAAGTCGTCGCCCGTGATGGGCTGGCCGCCATCGCCCGTGATGGTGTCCCGCTCGTACACGTAAGCCGCTAGTGCGGCAGCGTCGGGGTAGGCGCCGCGCTCCTGCTGGTAGCTGAGCCAGGCGCTGTAGAAGTAGTCGTACCAGGACTGGTCGGTCTCCTGCGGTGCCCCGGAGGCAGCAGTCTCCTCGGTGTGCGGTGCGTAGCGCTTCTGGAGGACCTGGAGCAGGGGCTGTACCTGCTCCTCGGAGAGCGGGCCGCCGGTCCCCGTGGAGATGCCGTACGCGTCGCGGAGCCAGAACGCCCACTGCGCGGGGGACGGTTCGACTTGGAACTGCGCGATGAAGGCCTGGTAGGCCTCAGCGAGTCGCTCGGCGTCTCCCTCGATGGATTCCTCAGGCTCACGTGGCCGCTCGGGTGCTACGTCTGGAGCCTGCACCGGAAGCGGCTCCGCGCTCTCCAGCTCCGTTGTCTCCGGCTCGTGATCTGGCGTGGCCTCGGGCGCGGGGCCTTCGGGCTGGACGGGGGCGGACAGCCGCTCGACGGTGAAGAGGATCGGCGGCTCATCGATGCCGGCGGCGGCGAGACCGGCGGGCGCGGTCTCGGCGAGCGGTACGCCGTACCTGGCCAGCCGGAGCGGCATCAGCGCCTCAACTGGAGCCTTGCGGCGCCAGGCGCGGCCGAAGCGTGAGCGGAGGCTGGTCTGGTAGACCAAGCGCTCCTGTTCGAGTTTGATCACGGCGTCGTAGGAGCGCAGTTCCCACAATTTCATGCGTCGCCAGAGCAGGAAGGTAGGGATCGGGGAGAGGATCCAGCGGGTGAGGCGTACGCCCTCCATGTGCTTGTCGGCCGTGATGTCCGCGATCCGGCCGATCGCGTGGCGCGCGGCCTCGACCGAGACGACGAACAGGATCGGGATGACCGCGTGCATGCCGACGCCCAGCGGGTCCGGCCAGGCGGCCGCGCCGTTGAACGCGATCGTCGCCGCCGTCAGCAGCCACGCTGTCTGGCGCAGCAGCGGGAAGGGGATACGGATCCAGGTCAGCAGCAGGTCCAGGGCCAGCAGGACGCAGATGCCCGCATCGATGCCGATCGGGAACACGTAGGAGAAGTTCCCGAAGCCCTTCTGCAGGGCGAGCTCACGGACGGCGGCGTAGGAACCGGCGAAGCCGATACCGGCGATGATGACCGCTCCGAAGACGACCACCCCGATGAGTATCCGGTGTGTCTTTGTGAGCTGCATAGGCGCGGCCACTCTGGTTCCACTCCCCCAACGCGTCTCGTCCTGGGCAGCTTTCACACTCCCACGACCGGGCGCGGGTTGGGATGGCTGGCGGCTGGTTCGCGGTGGATCGTCTGCGAAAAGTGATCATTGAGGACCCTCTGCGGCGGTGTGCAGGTCTGCGCTCATTGGTGGTCCGTGCTGTCCTGCCTACGGGCCAACAGTGCGGCGCCCGCCCCAGGCTGAGGGGTCAGGCGCCGCATGCACGATATTCCGTCGGAATACGCTTCATCGCTTCCGAGTGGAGTTGAGGCGTTGGATCCCGAGGGCATCCGCCACAGCAGCGATGTCCTCAAGTGCCTCGTTGCGAGGGTCAAGGAACCGCAACGGACGCTGGGTGACGATGGTGTCCTTAAAGCGCTGCTTGCGTCGGATGATGGGCAGCAGTTTGGGGTGCCAGTCCGGGTTGCTGCGAATGGCTTTGATGGCGTCGTCCGCGACAGCTCCGCCGCTGCGCCGGATGTTGCCTTGGGCGTCCAGGGGGATGTTGGTGGCAAGGATGTGCTGGACTTCGGTTTTGAAGCCGAAGCGGCGGAACTTGCGCGCTCCCTTGTCCAGGGTGTCTTCGAGATCTTGCAGGCCGATGATGTACTTGAACTCGTCGGCGATGCACCCGATGACCTCCGGGCCGACCATGGCGATCGACAGCAGGAGAATGCCGAGTGTCGGGCCGCAGTCGAAGAACAGGATGTCCCAGCGCCCTTGGGGCAACTGTTCGTCCAGGACGTTCTGCAGCCACAGCACACCTGCGGGGTCGAGCCCGAGGTTGACCTCGGCATCCGCCATCTCTGGTGTACCGAGGAGGAGGTCGAGATTGGGGATGCGGCGGAACGCGCTGTCTTCTTCGCCTTCACCGATGCGGTAGCGGGCCGGGACGACGGCTTCCTCGAGACGGTGCTTCCCTTGCAGAACATCGAAGATGGTCGGCTGTCCCTCGGGTGGGTCCTGGTAGCCGAGGATGTGGGATGCGGTGCGCTGGGGGTCGAAGTCGGCGACGCCTACGGAGTGCCCTCGCCCGGCTGCTTCAACGGCGAGGTTGATGACGTCTTGGGTCTTGCCGGCGCCACCGGCAATGACGGAGCAGGCGAAGATTCGCGGCGCTTCGGGCGCGTTCGTGGTCTTGGAGGTTGGCAAGGGTTCTCCTGAGGGTCGTGCTGGGGCGCCCTCGTATTCCGTCGGAATATTGCGATCGCTGCGTCAGCGGTATTCCGACGGAATACGAGCCTGCCTCACTTGCCGCCGAGGCGGTCCAGCTCCCAGTCGGTGGGCTGATAGTTGACGGCGGACTTGAGGTGGGCGAGGTAGTCACTGACCTGGGTGTCCCAGGCGCGGTTAGCGGCGGAGGCACGCTGCTCGGCGACGGCCAGGGCGACGGCCAAGGCGACGTGAGCGGTCAGCTTTGCGTCGCCGGATGCGGACACCTCCGCGAAGTACTTGTCCGGACTCGTTGCATCGGGCCCGATGGGCTTGGCAGTTGTCCGGAGCCACTCGTGGGCCATCTCCCGAGCGGCCTTGCTCGGGGATGCGAGAAGGGCAGGGGCCAGGAGACGCAGAGTCTCCCGGGGGTTCGAGGGGACTCCCAGCTCCAAGACAGTGCGGCACGCATGGACCCGCAGTTGTGCCGCTTCGACGCTGTGATCGGGTTCCGGCTCGGTCTGCCCGTCGGGGTTGGTCTGCTCGGCCTGCTTTTCGCCGTGATCAGAGCCGGTGGGCTTGATCTCTTCAGGATTGGAGTCTGCTGCTGGAGCTTCCTCGGGTGCTTGCTCGTCCGGGGAGTTCGTCTTCTGCGGCGGGACGGCAGAAGTCGGCTTCGCCTTGGGCGCGGGCTTGGCCTTGGGCTTGGGTGTCGTTGGGGACGAGGGTGCCAGTACCCTCGCGGCGGCGAAGGCAGCCTTGATGCCTTCCTCCTTCATAACCCTCCAGGCCTGCAGGTGCTGCTCTGGAGTGGTGAGCCTGTCGAGCAGGATCTCTGCCTCGCTGACGGCGAGTCCGTCCATGACAGCCTGCTGGACTTCGGGGGCGAGCTTCAGCAGCTTGATCCGGCGCGAGATGTGAGGCTGCTTGCATCCGGTCTGCGCGGCGACCTCCGCTTGCAGCATCCCGTCGTCGAGCGCTCCTTGGAAGCCCAAGGCCTCTTCGATCGGGTTCAGCGGGATCCGCCGCATGTTCTCCGGCAGTCCGAGAAGCCGCGCCCTGGGGATCTTCGAGTTGGTGACCTTGCAGGGCGCAGTGTCCTTGCCAGCCCGCGCCAGTGCGAGCTTCCTGTTGTGTCCAATCAGAGTGACGTAGTCGCCAGCCGGGACCGATCCCAGCTTGTCTTCCAACTCCTCAAGCTTCTCTGGCTGCGTCTCAGCGAGGCGGGCACGCCAGTACTCGAGGAACCCTTCTACTTCAGCAACCGACAGGTCCTGCAGGACTCCGCCTTCTGCCTTGATCGACTCGGTGAGCTCGTCGATGTCCTCGTCCCGGTAGACGAGGCGGGGGTTGAAGGGGTTGGGGTGGAGTTGCTCAAGGGGGATTTCGACGACCTCAACGGCATCAGGGTCGTCCCAGATGCTTCGGGTCTTCTTCTTCCTGCCGAAGGTCATCGTGGGCCCGGAAGCTCCAGCGGCCATGAGGGGTGCTCCTGAGACGAAAGGGTGCTAACTGGAGGTGACCCTAGCGGGCCAGTGGCCAGCCCCTAGCCAACGGGGCGGTATTCCGTCGGAATATCCGAGACTTCACAGCGATCCATACGCCCATATTTGGTAGCTATAGCCCCGTTGTGTCCCCGCGCCCAGTACCCAGCACCCAGCCAGCCGTACATCGGGCCTGGGAGGACTGATATTCCGTCGGAATACTCGATCGAGTGATCACTCTCTGCGCCGCGTACTGCGCTGAGGGCCAGGGGAGTCGTCGCATGGTTGGACAGCGGCTCGAAGAGTAGGGCCCCGGTCCGCAAACACGAAGGGCCCCGCACCTCGGGTTGATTGAGACCGGACGGGATGGAGATGTCCTGTCTCAGATGATCTGGGCTGAGGCCGGGGCTGTGACTTGCGGCGGCCAGACCAATTGAGACGCCGCGTCGCCGGAAGTCTCGGTTGATCTGGTCCCGTCCGGACGGATGCCTGCGAATGACGAGGCGTCGCGGAAGCCCCGTGGGCGGTGCCGATGGGGAGTCTCATGGATCATGGCGAGGGTGCTGCCGCCTGAGAAGGGCCTTGTCAGGACGGCGAGCCGCTTGAGGCCCGGCTTCGCACTCAAGATGGCAGTTTCCTGATCAGGGACCGCAGCAGTGGATGCGTTCAGGAAGGAAGTCGCCGCTGCCGATCCTGGAGCTGCCGACGGGCGGCCGACCAAACGATGTCGAACTCATTGGCCGCCAGCCACTGCGGGTCGTGCCCTTCCCACTCAGAGATAGGTGGTTCCGCGGTCAGGCCGTAGACACTCTCGTATTCAGCCAGCCGACCGTCCCTTTCGGCTTCTTGCCACTCGGCCAGCGAGGCAGCGGCCAATGCCTTGCTCCCGGGCTCCTGCAACTCGACTTGCCGGATCACGTACCCATCGGTGTCCAACTCGAAGTAGAAACAGACGGCTTCCTCGTCCCAGAAGCAGCGAACCCAGCGTGTCACTGGTTCACCGTGTCGAAGGGCTCGTCGTGCCAGCGCCAGCCGGCGGTGCCGTCGTCGTGGATGTGCAGCATGAACTCAGCGACCGGGCTGCCGTCGGGAAACGTCATGGTGAGCTCACTGCGGATCTGGGTGTAGCAGGCGTCTGCCTGCTCCCACTCCTCGTCGTCGACAGCCCGCTCGTGCTCAGCGAAGAGGGGACGGAACTCTTCAAAGCCAGAAAGTGTCTCGACTTCGGCGTGGGTCCAGGGCATGTCGGCACCGGTCACGGTCAGCCGGGCAATCTCCTGCTCGCCGTGGTGGAGTCGCCAGATACTGCCGGTGGTCAGGTTCGGGTTGGTCATATCCCCATGATGGCGATTCGCGTGATCGCGCTCCAGCCACGACTCGAACCCCACATGCCGCAGCATCGTGGCCGCCCAGTACAGGCCGGGAAAGTACCCCTGCCCCCGGTACGACGGGACCTCCCGTACCCGAGCGATCTCCTCGTAGGTCACCTCCAACGCTTCCGCCAGCGGTCTGCGTACCTCGACACCCGCCTGGACCCAGGCCACCTCGAAGCCAGCCGCCCCGTTCCTGCCGCTCAGCGGCTCCCCCTCATCGACCACACCAGGACGATGTCTACTGGATTGCGACAAGCCACCTGTACCGAGACAAGAGCCATCCCACAGCGGGACACAGTCTCTTTCAAACCTGTCCCGACTCCCGCATCGCAAGGTCGGCGCACAGATCAAATGCGACAAGCAACGGTTCGATGCGACGGGACAAGGACCAAACGGTCACGTTCCGGATGGCTTCTGAGACGGCCAACGAATCGGACCAAATCATCTGAGACAGGGACCAGATCGTCTGAGACGGGACAGGAGAGGCGCGCATCGTTCAGCCGACGCTGTCCTTTGACAACCAACCTAGTCGTCGGACTACTGCCTGACCTGGCCGGACGAGGTTGGATGGCAAGGTCACCGGACTTCACGTCCTGGTGTCCGATCAGTCCTCGGTGTGAGGCGTCGGACGAGTCCAGAGGGTGAGGTCGCTGCTTGTGGCGACCGCCATGGTGCAGCCGGACGGGGAGAAGCCAGCAGTGCGCAGTTCCGAGTAGTTGGAGTGGAAGACGTGCCACCAGGTGCCTCCCGGCGGTCCCTGGTGTGCTCCGCCGTCGGCGGAGAGGATGACGCGGTCGTGAGGCCAGTCGGGGCTGACGACATCCAGCGTCCAACCATCCGGTGTGGTGCGGTGCAGGCCGCCGCCGAATAGGCCGGAGATGCGGACCGGGGTGCCTGCGACGGGGCCGAGTCCGGGGCAGGCAAGGTCTGGGTGCGCGTCCGGTGTGCTGGTGGCGGTGTCGGGATCATGGTCGCGTGCGATCTTCTCGCCGGTGACCGCATCGAAGAGTCCGTGTCCGTTGTGGGATACGACCATGACGAGCTCGTGGCCGGTGACCGGGTGGACAGCGAAGCCGATGCCGAGCAGGCCGCCGATGGGGATCCTGCGGTCCTGGACTGATCGCCAGGGCGTCGGGGCTGCCATGACGGGGGCGGCGAGGTAGCGCTCTCGTATCCGCTGTTGGTACTCCGTGATCAACCTGTCTCCTCGATTCGGTTCGCGTCGAGGGTCTCTCGCGCAGCGTCCCAAGTCGACTCGAATTCACAGAAGCTGGTCTCGGCCGTGCCGGCGGCTCCTTGCCAGCCGGTGAAACCGTGCTCCGCGAACGCGCCGTACTTCCACTTGGTGATGTTCCAGTGCGGGCGTCACACCGCGGCCGGGTTGAACATCGAGGATGTCGTTCGGGCAGGCCATCAGACACCACTCCACGCGGTGTATCCGGCCAGGCTGTCGATTGCCCCGCCTGGAGCCGCCGGGGTCTTCGTGATCTCATTTTTCCAATCGCTGCCCGACCACTTCATGGTCGCGCTGCCCGCCCCCAGGCCGCCGTTCTTATCACGCCAGACGATGTCAACCACGGCGGTGCGGTCGTCGTAGGTGATGAAACGGTAGCCCGCCACCTGGCCATGCTGGTCTGCGGAAAGGGCCTGCGAGCCCTCCTCCTGCTCGACCTTGCGGCGCTTGGTCAGGTAGTAGTCCTTACCGTCCCCGACGCACTGACGCTCTACGATCGATTCCCAGTCGTCGGCTGACAGCTGACGGCCCGTGATCTGCACGGCGGCGATGAGGGCGCCGGTGGGGGTGTGCGCGTAGCAGTGGGCCACGTCCCCATCCACCCGGCCCGGCCCGGAGGTTTTGGAGGAGGGTAGGGCGAAGCCGTCAATCAGCTCCCAGGTCACGCCTTTGGGGGCGTTGTCCGACACGGACGTGTCCGTGTCGGACAGCTTGGGACAGCTGCCGTCGTCGGATTCCGCAGGTGGGGCCGGGGCCTTCGGCGTGGTGCTCGGAGCAGAGGATGCCTTGTCAGCTGTGTCGCCGTCGCCCACATAAATGGCGTAGCCGCCGAGCAGCACCACTAAGGCGAGGAAGACGCCGGAAGCGATGAACAGCCGTGACTTGGACGGAGATTCGCCGGACGGTGGATCAGCAGACACGATCGTTCCCCCTTGGTGGCCTGGTCAGAGAATCGCTTTGACGATGGCCAGCACGATGCGAGGCCACCAGTCTACGGAGCAATTGGGCACGCCCGGGGCGTGATTGACCACAGAGGATCATGGGGAGGCCAGCGCCATACGTTCCGTGCTTTTCGCTCATGCCGTCGATTCTGTTCGGGGTGATGCGGCTCTCGGCTCCGGGAGAACGAGAGATCGACTCTGACGCTGGGCGCTACTCGCCGCTGTCATTTGCGGTGAGCGCGCGGGCTGCCGCATATGCTGCGGCTGCTGCTTCGCTGACCGGGATCGGCTGCCCGGTGTGCTGCTCGTGCCGCTGGATGTGGCGCACGGCGGCCTCCAGGTACGTGGCCAGTGACACCAGCTGAGTGGGAGTGCGGCAGTCGGCGAGCACGGTCTCCGCCTCGCCGAGCCAGTACTCGCACTCTTCATCGGCGGCCAGCTCGGCCCGGTGCGTGAGCAGTTCACGGGCGACGCGGAGGACGAGATGGCGCCGCCGTTCCTCCGCGGCCTGCCGACGCACTGCGGCCCTGGCCTGCTCGGCCTGGTATGCGAGGACCGCGTCCACCGCCTCCGGGGTGCGCCGAACTGGGCGCCCAGTGGAGTCGGTGAGGTCGGCCGCGCGGAGGCGTTTCGCCTTGTTATAGGCACCGGAGGGGGCACCGACGGCCAGCGGACGCACCAACTCGGCCCACTCCGCCCCGGCTTCCCGAGCAGCGTCCACTGCGCGTGCCTGGTGCCGGTCGACCTGCGCGATGGTCTGTTCGCGGAGATGTTCCCACAGCAGAACCCTCGTCAGCGCGGCCTTCCGTGCCGCCGTGACATCCGTGATTTTCGCCTGATGCCGTTCGGCGTACTGCAGCGCGCCGAGCAACTCGTCGGGCATCTTCCGGGCGCCCACCCTGGCGTACGCCGCGCGCAGTTCGCCGAGCAGGGCTGATGTGTCGATCTGGCCTACCGTTACCGGCTTCTTCTGGAGCGGCGCAGCAGCAGCGGTGTTCTTGCTGGTGCGCTTCTTGCGGGACGTCGACACAGTCGTGATTGTGCCGCATCGGCTGGATTCACAGACTGTGAAGCAGCTGGATCGGCCCGAAGGAGCCGCTTGCGAAATGCCCTGTCCGGCGAAGTGTGGGAAGTCCCGAAGTTCTGTAGACACGCAGGTCAACGGCCTGCGCCTAGCCCGGTCAGCGATGCCTTGGAAACGACTGAGCCTGCCCCGGGTTCACCGAAACAGGACATCGACCTCACAGGCCTGATCTCACGGCTGGCCCTAGAACGCAAAGAAGCCCCGCCCTCGGAACCGGCACCGGTCCGAGGGCGGGGCACGCGAGCGAGCCAGGCGAGCATCGAGCCCAAGCGGCAGGACAGAGTTGGTGCGCTACCCGGCTTCCGCAGAGCAGTGCAGGGCGTCGTAGGCGTTGCACGCCCTCTTCCAGATGCGGACGGCTCCTTCGTATCCCTCCTGTGCGTGCAGCCGCGCCCACAGATCAGGGAAGTTCTGGCCGGTGCCGTCCCCGCCGGGTTCGCCATCCATGAGCGTGGCGAGTTGGTCGGGGTCCTTCGGTACGTACGGGTCGGCGTAGTCGAGGCCTGGGAGATACGGATGCACGGTCATGGTCGTGCCGGGGACGTGTTGGGTGCTGTGCCTCTGCAGGCGGAGGCTGGTGGTGATGGAATCGGCCTGGTGGAGGTAGTCGTAGGGGCCGAAGCGGATTTCGGGGAGGCCGGGTCGGGAGAGGACGACGGCGTACTGCTCGCCTTCGGGCGCCGGGACGCGAGACGGTCGTGCTTCCCAGGGGTGCGGGGTGAGGCCGAGGCTGAGGCGGATTGGGTGGTGAGGGTGGCCGGCCTGGGTGAGGGCGAGCGTGCTCAGCCGGTGCATGCCGGGCAGAGCGATGACGTCGGTGACGCGATCGGGGCGGGCGTGCGTTCCCCATCCCGCGACGAGTGGGCCGCCGGTGTGTTCGGCGACGGCGGTTGCGGCTCGGATGTAGGTGTTGTTCTCCGGGCCGATGGGGTCGTCCGCAGTCGCCAGGTCGTGGGGCTGGGTGGCCCGCCATGCGTACAGGTTGACGATGAGGAGTGCGCTGCAGCCCCAGTTCTGGGCGTACTTGATGCAGCGCCGGGTGGTGGGGTCGTCCCTCGTCGCGTCGGCCTTGCTGGGGTTGAGTAGGGCGAAGACGGCGGTGGGGCCGGTGTCGCCCCACTCGCGTACGAGGAGGTAGCGGTAGCGGCCGCAGGAGGACAGGACTGCTGAGCGTCGGACCTCGGGGGCCTCGCTCGGCAGCGGCTTCAGGGATGCCATCGGTGATCCGTTTCGTGGTGGCAGTAGTCAAGCGGATGTGGTGGAGCGGCCTTGGTGTGCGGCAGTTCGGCGCTGGATGCCTCGGATGGCTTCGGGCGGCCGGAATCGCCGGTGGGTCCCGTACAGGTGGTCCCGTGTGCCGCTGATCTGGAGCCCTCGGTGGGTGATGAAGCCGTGTGCCTCGGCGTCCTCACCGACAGGAGTCCATAGGTGCTCGGCGGGGTAAGGCGTGCCGTCTTCGGCTTCGTTGGTTTCGATCTCGTACAGCGTGTTGGCTGTACTCACTCGCTGTCCTCCTGCTGGTGGAAGTGCTGAGGACGAGGCAGCGCTGCTCCGGGTCTCCATCGAGCCGGAGCAGCGCTGCAGGCCCGGGGTGTGGGGAGCGGCTGGTTCAGCCGTCAGTAGCCGTCGCGTCGGTCTTGCCGGCGATTTCGGTCTGGGCCTGGGCGTTCTCGTCGGCCCATTTCTGCGGGTCGTGTCCGGCTTCGATGGCCGCGTCCCACACCCATTCGCCGATCTCGCCGGAATCGAGCTCCTCGCTGAGCTCCGCGGTGATCTCGGCGGCCAGGTCCGGGTCGGTCAGTCGCAGGGCCTTGAGGTAGCGGTAGGCAACCCACGCGTGCGTCCCTGACAGTCGGAAGGCTTCGCGGGCTTCGGGATCGCTGGGCGCTCGGAACGGGCCTGAGGTGGCGTTTAGGGTCTGCCGCAGCAGGTCCTCGGTCATCTCCGGAATGGTGCGGGCGGCGATGTGTGTGGGGCGGTCGGGTTCGGGTACGGCGTCGGCCAGTTCGGTAGGTTCCCCGGTGTCCGAGCCGAGGCTTGCGGCCCAGTCGTCGAGGGCAGCGGCAGGGGTGTCCGCGCGGTCGATGCTGGGGTTCTGTAGGCGGTGGGGCTTCTGCAGGCCGATGATGTCGGTGCCGACGACGATCAGGGACTTCTCCGGGGCGGCGTGCCAAGTGCGGACGTCTCGGCCGGCGTGCTGCCAGCGCTCCCACAGTTCCGAGCTCCAGGCGGAGCACGGGGTGTTGGCGGGAAGGTCGGCGAGCGCGGTGCTCAGCAGTTGCCGCCAGTCGGGGAACTTCTCGTCGTCGGTGACCGGCACGCGGAAAGTGCCGCGTGGACCGTCGAGGACGAGGCGGCCGGGTGCGGTGGTGAGAGTGAGCGTGGCTTGGCCGTAGTTGGGGGGAGCATCGACGTGGGCGTCGACCCAGGCACGCAGGGTGGCGAGGTCCTTGCCGTGAACGGTGCGGGCGAACGGTTCGCCGGGCTCGGCGAGTCGGGACCGGGCGGCCGCCAGGGTGTAGCCGTCGGTGGCGATGGCGTGCAGATGGGTGCCGTCGCTGTCGAAGCGGATGCCGTCGATGCGGTCGAGTCCGATGCCGTCGATGGCGGTGTGCGGCGCGGTCGAGCGGATCAGGCGGGCGAGGTGGTGGGCGTTGAGCATGGCTGTGGGCGCCACGGTGCTCTCCTTACGGGTCAGTGAAGCGGGTTGATGCAGAAGCAGGGCAGGCCGAACGGCCCAGCCGGGCAAGCCGGACGGACTTAGGGCATCCGGGGCGGCCGGGCTCGGAGGTCGACGGCCGCCCCGGCCCGTTTCGGGGGGTGTGTTGGTCAGGGAGTGCGCGGGGCTGCAGCGCTGATGGGTCAGGGCAGGCGGAGCCAGTTCCGCATTCGGTGCAGGGGGCCGGCCAGCCGCCGCTTGCTGGGCGAGGACAGGGTTACCGGGGCAGGCTCCGGGTGTGCGCTGTCGGGAGCGGAGGTTGTGCGCTGCTGGTGCTCGGCGATGAGGTCGCCGAGGGTGCTGGGGTCGTCGGTGGAGTCGACCCATTTACCGAAGGCGTGCCAGACGCTGGTGAGGCATGTGTCGGGGTCGTGCCACACCTGGTAGTCGCCGTACCGGTCGATGAACCCGTACTCGGCCAGGAGTTCAGGTCCCAGGTCGTCTTCGCTGCCGACCTGGCTGAGGTCGACTCCGCTGTCCAGCACGTGGATGGCGCTGACCTGCAGCAGCAGAACGTCACCCGGTTCCTGGGGGAACTGAAGGTGGCCGCTGACGCGCAGCACGTCGCTGGCGCCCAGGTCGTGCAGCACGGCATGGGCCAGTTGTGGGGTGGCGACCGTGCAGGGCATGACGAGTTCGTCGACGCGGTCCTCGGTGGGGGAGACGACCAGTTGGAACCGGACCGATTCGCCGGACACGTCGTCCGGGAGGGTCTGGTCGTCGAGGTAGCCGTCCAGAGCGATCAGGCCGCCAGGGGGTGGGGCGGGCAGGGGTGCGGTCACCTCACGGCCCTCCTTCCCTGCCGTCCGCGGGGGCGCAGGGAGCGGGGGACCGCAGCGAGCGTCCTGCGGTGCCGTGCGTGCTGGCGGGCGTGTACTCGCCCGAAGGCGTGCGTGCACTTGGTGCAGGGGTCTTCCTGGCGGGCTTCGTGGCAGTGGTGGCCTTCCACGGTGCCGTGTGGGGCGGTGATGTCGTGCAGCATGGCGAGGCGGTAGAGGTCGTCGGGCTCGACGCCGGTGCGGGCGGTGATGGTGCGTTGCGTGTAGCCGTCGCGGAGCAGGGTCAGGGCGACGGCCTGCGCGGCGGTCAGTGTCGGCCGCGGGCTGGGTATGAGGGGGGTCGCCATGGTGAGGAGTTCCTTTTCAACGGAGGTAGGACGGGGGGCTGTTAGTCGAGTGGCGCGGCGAGGTGGGGCGTGCGGTCGTCGGTGCGGACGAGACGCAGCGCTGGCCGGGCGGCGACGGGTTGCCGCGGTTTGGGGAGGTCTGCGTCGACGGTGAGGACCACCAGGCGCAGGCCGGTGGTGTTGGTGTCGGGCAGGGCGAGGTAGCCGCTGACCGTCAGCGGGGCTCCGGGCTGCAGCTCGGCAAGGTCGGCCGCGGCCACCGGGTCGGCCAGAGCACAGGGCAGCACGGCCTCGCGGACTTCGTGCTCATGCCCTGCGGGGCGTTGGCTGTGGTCTTCGGGCGCGTACAGCACGCGGAAGTAGGCCTGGCCGTCGACGAGCACGGCGGATTCGGCCAGAGCCCCGGTCAAGGTCATCTCGTGGGTGTGCACGGACATGACGGGGTCCTCCCGAGTCATTGGGCCGTCGTGCCGGCGGCCGGAAGGGCGGCGGTGGATGCGGCGCGTTCCTTGCGGAGGTGTGCTGCGGGGCTGGCGGCGTGCCCGGGGGAGCGCGGCTGCGACGCGGCGGCGTAGCGGGTCGCCGGGCACCCACAGCCGCTGACGGCCCTTCACCTGCGTGACAGGGGCGGGTAGCCGGACAACGTGAGAGAACTCCCAGTGCCAGGCGCTGTCGCAGTCGGCCCACCTGCTGCACCGTCCGTCGCAGTCGGTGTGCGCCCCCGCGATGCGGGCAACGGCCACCACGGCCCCGCTGGGCAGCTCCATGTCGCGGGGCATGTGGCGCAGGGCCGCCTGGTCGGTGTCGAGTCCGGCATGGACGAGGATCAGCCCGCGGTAACTGCCGGGCGGCCAGTCACGGTTCTCGATGTCCTTGCCGAGAACGGCCACTGCGGAGGCATACGGCTGCCAGAGCGTCAGTGCGCGGACTGCGTACGGCTCAATGATGACGGGCTTCGTCATGCCGAGGCCCTCGCTTCCTGTGCGGGCTGGGCGACCGCTTCCACGCGAGTCGTGGGTGCGGTGGCGCGGCGGTGGGCCCGGCGGCCGCTGTGCCCGCGCGCTTCCTTGATCGCGTACATCTCGTCGTCTGCGGCCTTGAGAACGGTCGACGCGGACGGCTCGCGCACATCGGCGATGTGCACGGCGCCGATCGAGGCGGTGACCTTGAGCGGGCCTCCCGGCCACGGCACGGGCTGGGCGAGGTCGCGGGCCAGGCCGTCGATGAACCGCGGCAGGTTCTCAACGCTGATCGCGGCAACGAACTCATCCCCACCGAGGCGGGCGCACACGCTGTGCAGGCCACCGTGCTGGGCGACAAAGTCGTGCAGGCGCGCCCCGGTCGCTTTGAGAACGGCGTCGCCTGCTGGGTGACCGAAGTCGTCGTTGACCGGCTTGAAGCCGTCGAGGTCGAGGAGGATCACGTGGGTGATGCAGCCCTGGTGGATCAGCCGCTCGGCGCGGCGCACGAAGGGACGGCGCGTCCACAGGCCGCTGACCGGGTCGCGGCGTTCGGCACGGAGCTTGCGGAGGAGCAGGCTGGCGTGGACAGCCCATCCGGCCGCCGGTATGCCGGCGGCCAGCAGGATCTCGTTCACGGCTGCCCCACTTCGGTCTCGGCTCGGTCGTCGGGCCGTACGACGACGTAGCGGTCGTCGCTGCGGGAGTGGTGGACGTGCACGCCGTCACCTAAGGCGGCGGCTGCAGCGTCAGCCCTCGCCAGCGCGCGCTTCTCGTGCGCGCCAACGGAGTCGAGGCGCTGGGCGGAGCGACCCGCGCAGGTCTTGCAGCCTGGTGCGTAGTCAGGATCAGCCGGTGTTGGGGGAGTGGTTGCAGACGGGGTGAAAGCTGTGGTCATCTCGAAGTGCCTCCGTTTCGGGGGTTGGTGGGGCGCGTCCGGTGGTTGGTAGGCCGAGGGCGCGCCCCGCACGTGTGTGGGCAGGGCAAGTGGGCATCGGGTGTCGTTCTGGGATGTGCCACAGAGCGGGTTTACGCCGTAAAGAGCATTTGGCTTGGATGACTGCCGTCGCCGCAGGGTGCTTCGGTCAGCCGATAGCGAGGCCGGGGCCGCCGCAGCCGTCGCACCACAGCTCGTCGGGCGCAGCGCCGGCGTAGACGGACCGCAGGTCGGTTGCGTTGGTGACCTTGACCCAGAGCGGGCGCGGGCAGCCGTTGATGCAAGCGCCGTCGAACTGGGCCTGCCAGTGGTGGTCGTACGGGTCGGCGTCGTCCATCCAGCGCACGAAGATCTCGCGGCTGGCGATACGGAATGCGCCGGTGGCGAAGTCTCGTGGGCGTTCGTCGTGCCAGGAGAAGGTGGCGGCCAGGTCGTCGCCGAAGGCGTACCGGATGTCGGCGAGCGGGTCGCGGTCGGCGGTAGCCGAGCGCCGCAGTAGAAGGCCGAGCAGATCGAGTTCATCGGCGTAGTGCGCGCTGGTGAAGCCCTCGCCGACTAGGTGCTCAGGTGAGGGCGTTCCCTCGAACTGCTGGATCAGTGCCGGGTCGGGGACCTGCCGGTTGGCGGGTCGGTCCTGCTGGCGGTCCTTGCAGATCTCCAGGGGCGTACGCAGCACGATGGCGACGGCTGGAATCTCGTGCCGTTGGGCCTGGCGAACGAGCCCGGTGCGGTGTGCTTGCTCCGTATTGGTGGCGTCGACGACGGTCGGCTTGCGGCGCTTCAGCCGCGCATCCAGTGCCAGAAGGAACAGGGTCACGGCATCGGGGGTCGCCTCCTGGGCGCCGGGGTCGTCCGCAACGCGGGCCCGGCAGTCGTCCAGTGACAGGCGCCATTCGGCGGGAAAGCACGTGGCGACGGTGGACTTACCGCTGCCTCCGGGGCCTATGAGGACGTAGAGGGCCGGTTCGGGCAGGGAGAGCGGGGCGAGGGTGGGCTCGCTGAGAGGGTGCACGCAGTCCTCCGGGTGAAGGGCGGTTGGATGCGCGCAGAGGGCTGGCGGGCGAGGCCGCCTGCCCGTCATGCGCAGAGATCAATGGCGGCAGTCGCCGAGAAGGAAGCGGCGGTGGTCCGCCGTCCAAGGTCCGTCCTGGTCTGGCCGGTCCTCCGCACGGTCCCGATCCAGAGGCGGATCGGGACGGCACGGACAACCGTCAGCTGCGCGGGGCGCTGTTGACGGTGAGTGTGTTGCCGCGCAGCGTGTCGACGCGGGCGGCAGTGCACCTGGTCCGCCCGGCTAGCCGGGCCAGGTGCTGTGCGTCGGCAGTCACGGGTTTGCGGTAGATGAGTCGTGCCGTGAACTGGCGGGCTCGCTCGGCCAGTTCACCTGCCTGGCCAGCGAGGTGCTCGAGCTGCCGCTCGGCGGCGTCCAAGTTCACCGGCTCGCTGTCGGCCGCGTGGGGCGGAACCGGCTCAAGTTGGTCGAGCAGGCTCTGTAGCAGCTGCTTCATGGCGTTGCCTGCCTCGGTGAGGTCGCCGCAGGACAGCCAGTGTTCGAGGTCTCGGTGGCCCGCGGGATCGGCCGTGTAGACGACGGTGGGGGTCACCCAGTCCCAGTCCACCCACGCCTGCAGGATGATCCGGTTGGCTGCCGTGTCGGGGTCGGCGCAGATGGAGCGGCCCGACCGGCTGCGCAGGAGGGCGATCCTGCAGTCGGTGACCGGGTCTGGCTCCCAGGCTTCTCCGAAGCGCAGACGCAACAGGGACGCGAGGCGCTCGACGGGATCGGGAGCGAGGAAGAGGTCGATGGCGCTCATCGGCGGCCACCGCTGCGGGTGGCTACCCACGTAGTGACCAAGGCAGCGCCGACACCGATGGCCCGGTGGAGTGCCTGGTCCAGCTCCATCAACGCCGTGCCAGGGCCGGACAGTTCGGCGGTGACCGCGCCGTCCTTGTCGACCCGGGCGGCGGTGCAGTGCTCGACGTACCCCTCCTTCCCCGCCTTCCTTGCGAGCCAGAGCAGCGGCTCGCGCCGGTCAATTACGGCGTGAGTGCCTGCATTGATCACGGCACCCGCGAGCAGCGCGCGGAGTGGGACGCGGTAGCCCAGCGCCCGGGTCACCACGATCGCCCCGGCCAGCTGGCCAGCGGTGTATGAGGCCACGTGGCGGGCGACGCTGCGGCGCCCGAGCTGACTCGCGGTCAGTGCCGGCCCGGTGGTGTTGCCCGGACTGAGCGGGGTGCCGTTGCTGTCCACGAGGTGCTTGCCGTACAGGCCCTTGCAGGCCGCATCCCGGGGGCGCTGGAACCACTGATCGAAGCCAGGATGCAGTTCGCTGAAGACAGCGACCAATGTGGCCGCTAAGGCGAGGCGCTCGGTGGCACGGTTTCGGATCATGATGTGGGCTTCTCCTCAATTCGTGGAATCGGCAGGGGTTGTCGGGGCACGCTGAATGGGCGGTAGCCGATGCTCTGGTCGCTCGGGCGCGCGGGCAGATGAGCTCAGGGCTGACCGGTGCGGCTGCGGCGGCTGAACCATGCGGCGATCGGTCGAAGGGCCGGTGTTCTGGCGACGAGGGCCCGAGCGAGGCGCTCGGCCATCAGCTCCATCTGGTCGGGGCCGAAGTACTCGGGTGCGAACTCCTCACCCCGGCAGACGGGGCAGAGATGATCGTGTGCGAGAACCTCCATGCTCCGGGAGCATCCGAGGTCTTCACACGTGGGATCGGTCGGGTCCTCACCGCTGCCCCAGCAGTACGGGCAGCGGGTGAACCGGTAGTTGATGGGTCCGCCGGCGAGTTTTTGGTGGAGCGTGGCCAGGCCTTCCACGCGGCGCTCACGGAGGAGTGCGTCGGCCGCGTAGATGTGGGACAGGCGCGGGGCGTCGGGCTGGTGGTCGGTGAGCATGCGGTAGGCGGTGGCCCAGTCAAGGGTGGTGCGGTCGATGTCGTCGCTGTAGCCGTACGACCAGCCGTTCGGGTCGTTGCGGGAGGGGCGGCCGGGTGCGGTCAGCGGGGCGTCGATCTCGGTGAGTTCGGCGTGAACGTCGGCGCGGAGCTGCTCTTCGCGGTTCCGGTTCCTGGTCACTGTCATGGCGGCCGTTCATCGTGGACGGAGTCGGACGGGGTCACGCCGCGGGCGTGCTCAGCTGTCTGGCAGCCAGGGCGTGCGGCGCTAACGGGTGGGTTCTTTACGGCGTAAAGAACCCACCGTCGGGGAGATTCAGGCGCTGACCGCGGTCAGTGAGCTGTCCGGCAGAGGGATGTCGAGGGCGCACTTCCATGGCCTGGTGAGCGTGGCGTAGTGCTCGGGCGCCAGCGGCCTTCGGGGGCGTCGTCCTGGTTGTTGGCGTAGTCGTCGGCCTCCTGGTCGACGTCGTCGGACCCGCCGTGGATGCTGCAGACAATGTCCTCGTTGCCGTCCAGGTCTCCGTTCAGCGCCCGGAACAGGCAGGTGACGCTGTAAGCGGGCGCCCAGGCGTAGCCAGTGCATTCGTCGTCGACCGGGCAG
Source organism: Streptomyces montanus (assembly GCF_005786655.1). NCBI lineage: Bacteria > Bacillati > Actinomycetota > Actinomycetes > Kitasatosporales > Streptomycetaceae > Streptomyces > Streptomyces montanus. The sequence continues at coordinate 100,530 of NZ_VBZC01000012.1, read as the reverse complement.
GGCAACATCACGTCGAACCCGATGTCGCCCTCGCCGTCGACGTTCTGCCGGAGCGCGAGGGTGAGGCACTGCTGACCGAGGCGGATCTCCGCGACGCGGTCGCCGCCCGCCAGGTCGGAGTTCGGCTTCCACCGCCACAGCGGCAGGATCTCCGGGCCGAAGAAGCGACGGGCCAGCAGCAGGTTGCCCAAGCCCTCGCCACCGTCCAGCCCAAGATCGGTGGTGTGGGCCTCGCTCAGCCTCTGAAGGTGCGGTAGCAGCCGGTACAGGCTGTCGGCAAACACGACCGCGTTGAAGCCCTCGACCGTCAGGCCCGCGTGGGAGTGGACCATCGCTTTGTGCTGGGCTCGGATGGTGTCGTCGGGCACGGTTCGGTTGTCCGGGCGCGAGCCTTGACGGGCGATGCACACAGATGGCGGAGTCGCGACGATGATGGCGATGGCAGGCATGCCGTGCCGCTTGGCTGCGGCGACCAGAGGTTTCCTGGCCGCGCTGGTCAAGTTCGTCGCGTCGATGACCGTGTTGCGCTTCCTGGCCATGCGGCGCTCCAGGAGCAGGTGCAGGGCGTCGACGGCGTCGCGCGTCACCTCCTGGTCCTGGCATCCGGGGTCGTCGCTGACCGCGCTGCGAAGGGCGTCGAGCGAGAGGACCTGGGAGGCGGGCCAGGTGCCGGCCAGCGTGCTCTTCCCGGCACCGGAGGCGCCGATGAGCACCACCAGGGCGTTCTCCGGCAGCTCGGGATAGGTCAGCGTGGTCATTCGGTCTCTCCTTGCAGGTCAAGGGAGCGGGCGGCCCAGATCAGGCGCATCCCGGTGTTGTCGGTGATCAGGGCGGCAGCCTCGTGCAGCGGGCAGGAGGCATCGCCGTCGCGGTCGGGCTCGATCTGCTCGGCTCGCTGCGCGGCGGCGGTGAGCAGCTGCGCGAACATGCCGACCAAGCCGCCGGGCGGGTCGGCTTCGTCGCACAACTCGCGGAGCATGGCGGCGAGCTCCGCCGCGTCGATGTCGCTGGTGAGGTCGTCCTGAATCTGCTGCAGGGCGAGCAAGGCGATCCCGGCTGATGCGCGGACGCGGTCGGTGCGGGTTCGGGTGGTCATCACAGTCCCGCCGGGTCAGATCAGTGCGGTGGCGGCGGCCAGGTGGAGCAGGGCCAGGGCGGCGAGGCTCAGGTGAACCGCGTGGCGCAGGCGCTGGTACTTGCGGATCGCGAGGACGGACAGGACCCGGATGCGTGCGGCGCGGGTATCGCTCTGCATGCTGGCGCGGATCTCGTCTTCGTCGAGGCGCGCCCAGTACGGGAAGGACGCCTTGTCGTGGCCGCTCAGGCGGGGCCGGACGACCAGGAGCAGCAGCACGGCGGCGGCGCCCAGGGCGAGGACGGCGGCGGCGCCGAAGGCTTTGGTGGTCAGTGGCAGGTTGTTGTCGGCGACGGAGGCGAGGCCGGCGAGCACGGCGCCGTTGAAGGCCAGCAGTAAGGAGGCTTTGCCGTCCGTGCGGGCGATCTCAGTGGCAACGGCGGCGCAGGCGCTGTCGAGGTTCTTGTCCGTGGCGGAGACGGGGTCGGTGAAGGACATAAGGGCGTGTTCCTTGTCGGGAAGGCCTCGGGCGGGCCGCGCCACGTGGTGCGGCCCGCCCGGGTGGCGGGTTCAGAAGGGCGGTTCGTCGGGGTAGGGCGGGATCGGTAGGAGGCGGATGCGCAGCTGCCCGGCCAGCCGGGCCAGGTGCTGTGCGTGGGCAGTCACGGGTTTGCGGTAGATGAGTCGTGCCGTGAACTGGCGGGCCTGCTTGGCCAGTTCACTCGCATGGGCGGCGGCCCGTCAGTTGTGCGGCGTGCGGCCGTGCAGCGGCTGCACAGGAAGCGGCACTTCTCGCTGAAGGGGTCGGTCGTGCTGGTGCCGATCTCGGCGAGGTTTCCGCAGTTGTCGCAGACGGGGCCGAGGAGCTTGCGGAGTTCGTCGAGTTGGTCGGCGAATGCGGCGCGCTCGCTGGGGAGCATGGCGGTGACGATCTGCCGGGCGGCTTCCCGGTCGCCGGTGAGGACGGCATATAGGGCTGTGGTCTCCTCGAATGCCTCAACGGCAGTCGGCACGCCTGCGTTGGGGAGTGGACCATCGGCGCGGTTGCCCTCGCTGTCCGCGGCCGTGTGGTGGGCGGGAAGCTCCGACGATGACGGTGTCGGTGCCTCGAACGAGGCGGTGATCTTGTCGAGGGCGGCGCGGATGCGGTTGGCGTTGGCCAGGACGAAGGAGCGCTGCTGCTCCGGCGTGATGCCGTTCATGTGGGCGGTGGTCTCGTCCTCGGGCGTGTCGGCTGTCTCTGCCAGGTGCTCTAGGTGGAGCGTCGCCACGACCAGCTCGCTGATCACCGGCGTTTCCGTGCGCCGGGCGCTGGGGCCGGTGGTCTCGGCGGTTTCCGGTGCTTCCGCGCGGCTGTGGGTGATGGGCATGGTCGTCATGAGTGCTGGCCCTCCGTGTCGGTGGGAGCCCGCCTGTCGGGCCTCTGCACTGCCCCGGCCCGCGAAGGGGACCGGGACTGCACAGGGGGCCGGCAGGTCAGGCGCCGACCGGCTCTACCTCGGGCTGGCGGTTGACCTGCTGCTCCAGGAGGTCACGTACCTGCGTCATGGACGTGACGGGGACCGGCTCGTCCTCGGTGTCCGTGAGGACGAAGGTGTACTCGTGGGTCGGGAAGTCCCCGCCGTTGTTCTTCCAGTAGTGCAGGTACGCGCCGTCGGCGAGGGAGAACAGTGCGCTGGTGCCGTCGATGCCGACCCACAGCTTGCGGTTGTTCAGCAGGTTGGCTGCGGGGTCGACCTTCCCGGAGAAGAGCGCGGCCTGGTGGGCGGCACCGTCCCGGGCTGCCTCGGACAGGCGGTCGATGAGGTCCTCGGTGTTGCTGGGCAGGTCCTCCTCCTTCTCCTTCGTGTTCAGCCCGTATGCCGAGGAGGACGGGGAGGGCGGGATGCGCGTGAGCGCACGGAGTGAGCCCATGAACGAGTCGAGCAGTTCCATGGCGCCGAAGGCGAGGGCGAGGCCGAACGCGCCGGTGAGCGCGCCGGACACGGCGGACGGCAGGCCCGGCAGGTAGGAGCCCACCAGGCCGCCGAGGCCGGCGGCGGTGAACAGGAGGACGACGTCGAGGCCTTCCACGGCGATGGCGGCGATGGCTCGCTTGGTCTTGGCCATGAGGTTCTGCTCCTTCTTGGAGTCGGAATTGGTCGGAAACGTAGGTAGGCCGCCTGATCTGGGATCAGGCGGCCGAGGAAAGGGGACCGAGCAGGCCATCAGGCTCGTCGCGTTGACCAGCGGTGGTCGCGTGCTCGTCCAAACGCTTGTTGGAGAGTTCTCCTGTGCCGGCATCCGGGGACCGCTCGGTGCGACGTCTCCTGGCATGACTGCGGTGGCGTCCGCCGTGCAGGGCGACGGCGAAAGCTCCAGCTGCGGCGGGGAGGCGGGCATGAGATCCATGTGGGCACCCCACCCGCCGACCCCGACCAGGCTGGCGACCACCAGCCCCGACCACCGGTCACGATCAGGCAACGGGGTGGGCGGGCCGCTGTGGTGGGGGTCGTGGTCGGGCCGACCATGACCCCCACCACGGCAGGCGAGCGAGCGGTCGGTTACTGCGGGGCGGGCTCAGGACTGCGGAGTCCCGACCGGTGCCGACGACGGCTTCTCACCCTGCGGACACGGAAAGCGTTCCCGGTCCCGGCAGCCCGGACGTCGCCGTGTCCTGGGGCGTTCCCAGCAGATGGAATTCCCAGCCGCGTGCGACGACTTGGGCGCGGGTTGCTGCGCTGAGCGTGTCGTAGAGATGTCGGGTCGCTGTTTTCACGGTGTCGTAGGCCACGTGCAAGCGTCGGGCGATCTCCGCATCGGTGAAGCCGTGGGCGATGCCGATGAGCACTTGGTGCCGGCGTTCGGGCAGGCACGGTCCGTGGGCGAGCGGGTCCTGCTCCGCGGTGAGCAGGCCGCCGCGGTGCGCTGAGTCGATCAGGGCTGCGAAGCCGCGTTGGGCTCTGACGCCAGCGGCCTCGGCGGCGTCGGACAGCAGTCGCGTGGCGGCCCTGGCCGACAGCCCCCTGTGTGTGCGGATTTGCTGCTTGGTCTGACCGGCTGCCAGGGCGCGGACGAGCTCGGCTTCCTGGGGCGAGAAAGGCCGCACCGGATGGTGCTGTGGAAGTGGCATCAGGGGCTGTCCGAGGAGTCGCTGCTGGCAGGCCAGCGCCACGGTGTGCGCCCGGTCGTAGGCGCCGAATCTACGGATGACGTAGTGCACGGTGTTGGAGGCTGTTTTCCGGGTGCACCCCATGGTGTCCGCGATCTGCTCATCGGTCCGGCCCTGAGCGACCAGCAGTAGGACGGCGAGCCGTCGGGGAGTGAGCCACGCCCCTAGCGGGCGGGCTGGCTCTGCGGCGAGCCCAGCCAGCAGCTCTGTGCGGTAGCCGTAGGCGACGTTCGCTGGCCGTGCGGTGCGGCCGCTGACCCCGACCAGGTCCTCGAGGAGCTCCATGGCTTCTCGTACCTGCAGCAGGTCCAGCCCCAGCGCCGTGGCGATCTGCTCATCGGTCAACCCGCGCGCGGCGCCCGCCATGCACCGCAGCAGGATCCGGTGCGGGGCGCTGTGGGCGATGGGCGGGATGGCGGCCGAGGAGTAGCGCGGGACCAGGCTGGCGAACGGTCCATAGAGGACCGTGCTCGCGGAGAGGGCGGGACTGTTCGCGCGAGGCGGTATGCGGTGCCCCGTCTGGTCACGGGATGGGAGGAGGGCGGGCTGGGCAGTGGATAACATGCGCGCTTCCCTTCCGAGCGTCTGAGAGGTCGTGAAGTTCGGTCGTGCGGCTGACTAGATGTGCTGACCGCCGCTCAGGCGGCCGCAGTCGTCACGGCGTCTGCGTGCAGGAACGCACGTCGGCCGACGTGCTGGTCCCGGGGCCGAGTTGTGCGTGGTCGCTGCTGGTGTCGTTGACGTGCGGCAGCACGAAAATCAGGCCGACCACGGCGCCGGCTATCACGACCTTGGTGCGGTGGCGCTGCCACATGGTCGGCTGCGGCGGCCTGTACTCGTGGATCGTGTAGAGCTGCCGGGGCTTGGTCTGCTTGGGCATGGGTGTCCTCCTGGACGAGGTGTCGGTGAGTGCAGGGGGAGCTGGGCCGGTCGGCGTGTGGGGTCCTCGGCGCACGGACAGGGGGTGCGCTGAGGACCGGGCAGGTGGGCCGGTCACAGGGGAGGACCAGGCGGGGTGCCATCGGTCGGTCCGGTTCAGCGTGGCAGCTGGTTACGGACGTTGGTGATCAGTCGTCGCGGTGAATTTCCTCGTGGGGCGGTGTCCAGGGGATGCGGGTGATACCGACCCACACTGCGAGCGCGCCGAGCAGCATCGGCAGGAGGATGCGGCTGACGATCTCAAGCCAGTTCATGGTGTCCTCCGGGGCTCAGCGGCCGTACGGCAGCGGCGTCTGCGGGTAGTTGGGGCAGGCGTCGACGGGCTCGATGGTGTGTCAGTCGCGGGTGATGAGAAGCAGCGGCGCGACCGAGGCGGCGCGCATCAGCCGAGCCCTTTTCGTTCACTGGGCTTCCTCGATGCGCGTGCGGTTGAAGCTGAACGCCTTGTTCGTGTTCTGGACCGCCGTGCGGTTGTCGTTCTTGATGCTCACCGTGCCGTGGAAGTTGTTCGTGACGTCCGGCGTCGCCTTCTTCACCTTCGACAGGGCGGCGCCGGCCGCCGAGATCAGCAGCAGGGGCGCGGAGATGATCAGGCTGATCACGATCACGCCCTCGGTCGTGACGGACTCGAAGAAGAGCTTCGCGCCGAGGCCGACACCGATCGACATCACGCCGATTCCGATGCCGGAGACCGCGACGCCGACGGCCCACTCCGGCACGATGCGCCGGTCGTCCTGCTTCACGGGCTGCGCGCCGGTCGGCTGCGGCGGGGTCGGGTCCCTGTAGGACTTCGGCGGCTCGGGCCTGATCGCGGGAATCTTCAGGGCTGCCTCAATGAGGTCGGCGGCAGTTGCTTTCTGCGCAGGCGAGAGCGGCGCGGTTTCGTGGGCGGGGACGTGCGGCATCATGTCGGGGCCTTCCTCCAGGGTGGACAGCGACGGAAGCCCCGAGGTCGGTCTCGGGGCTTCCGGTTCAGCCGAGAGTGATCAGCCCGGATGCGTCCTTCGGGGCGATCTTCCCCTCGCGCCGCAGGTTGCTGATCGTGGTGCGGATGGAACCGCGCTTGACTTCCTTCCCGCCGTCCTCGTCGAGGGTCGCCAAGAGGTCCTGCTCGGACAGGGGACCGTCGGCGAGCGCGTCGAGGATCCGGTCGGTATTCGTCTTCGGCGTCTCCGGCAGCCGCTCCAGGTCGTCCTCGTCGTCGACGTCGTACTCGAAGTCGTCGTCCGAGTCGGCGCCGCCCTCCTTCGGCGGCGGGAAGATCAGCCTCAGGGCCTCGCCCGGGGGTGCGTTCGAGCCGTACAGCTTCCGGATCTCCGGGTCGTACCCGTCGTGCGGCGCGAGGCTGCCAATGAGGAAGAACCGGGCCATCGACGTAGGGCGCGCCGAGGTCAGGTGGTAGCACATGCCCTGGCTGTTCGGCTTCTCGGCGCTGCGGTCGACCGGCGTCCCCCACCTCTGGATACGTCGCGCGCGGCCGAGGATCTTCGGGATGGGCTGAAGGAACTCGCCGGACGGCAGCAGGCCGTCGCCGACGAGCGAGGCCATCATCTGAGACGACCACCGAAGAAGGATGACCTCGCCTTCTTTCAGCATCGCTCGCAGCGTGTCGCTGCCGCCGAGCTCGTCGAGGTGTCCGGCCTGCGCCGCGAGGACGATGCCGATACCGACCGAGCGACCGGTGCGCCCGAGTTCCTTGATCAGCCGCGCTGCCTCGGCTCGGAACGGGCTGCCCTTCTCCAGCAGGCGGTTCGCCTCGTCGATGACGACGTACTCAAGCCGGTCGGGGTTGTTGATCAGGAAGCCCGAGCGGCCCATGTCGGCGTACCGGTTGAACCGGTCCTCGGCCTTCTTCACGGCGGCGCGCAGCAGGCCCATCGCTTCATTGAGCGTGCGCACGTGCGTTGCGACGTTGCCCTTCGCCTCGGGGACGGACTGGCCGCCCTTCAGGTCGGCGAGGTGCACGACGATCCCGTTGCGCTTGCACGCCGCGAGGAACGCCTGAAGCGCGCGGGACTTCCCCGCGCCGGTCGTGCCGAAGATGATGATCCGCTGCGCGTTGCCGGTCTCGGGGTCGTGCACCCGCATCCGCAGCGGCTCGCCGTCGTAGTACGAGCCGATACGGATGCAGCCGTTCTCGTCCATGACGAGGTCTTCGAGGGTGATCGCCCGCATCTTCGCGAGCGGGTTCACGGGGAAGACCCGCACGACGGCCTGCCGCCCGCGCCCCTGCTCGAAAATCACGCGCGAGGGGTCGTCGACTTCGAGCAGGTCGCACAGGGCGTCGTGGTCGTACCCCTTCACGCCACCGGGGCGGGTGCGAAGGATGTACTCGCGCAGCACCTGCTGTGTCTCTTCGACGTGCTGCTTCGCCAGAGCCGCGGGCGATGTCATCGGTTCAACTCCTCCGACAGGTCGTACTCGTTCACCTCGACCAGATGGACGCCGGGCAACGCGGTCTGGGCGATCTCGGTCCACATGTCCTCGTCGGCCTGCGTCGCCTCGGGCTGCGGACCGATCAGCAGCATCTGCACACCGGCGCCGTACCCGGGGATGTCCTCGATGGCGAGCAGCCCGACCGGGATGTTCAGCAGCGCCGACAGGCGGCGAAGCTCGATCTTCGGCACGGGCTCGCCGTGAACCTTCGAGGCGATCGCCGCTGCGACGCGCCGGCCGTCCTCGATCTGCCGGATGGCGACGATCTCGGTACCCGGGGCGACGCCATCCTCTTTCGCGGCGTTCAGGTGCCACCAGGCGGCGGCCGGATCATCCGGGATCTTCTCGACAACGGCGACCCCGTCCGGCGCCTCGGCATCCTCAGCCTCGTCGTCGGCGTCGGGATCGAGGGCTGGCGGGTCGGGCCACTTCGCGACACGCTTCCCGAGGGCGGCTGGCCGCAGCCACCACACGCCGACGGTCCACAGCGCGAGGGCCCCTCCCTCGATCAGGCGCGCCTCGGTGCTCGTGGTGACGAGTTCGGCGATCAGGATCGCCGACAGGGAGCTGTGCGGCGTCAGATAGATCACGGTCGCGATCGGCCGCTTCTTCGGGTGCGCGGTGAGCAGCCGTGGCGACAGGAAAGCCCCGCCGATGCCAGCCGCGATGGTCGTGATCAGCGCTGGCACGGTCGGCTGATCGGTGAACAGCCCAGTACCGGCAGCGGCACCGCCGACGAGGGTGGCGAGCCGGCCGACGCCGAGAACAAAGGCCGAACCGAACGCCGAGCCGAACCGGCGGGATGTGTCGATGTATGTGCGCAGCGGCATCGGCTGGCGCTCCTTTCAGGGGACGGCGAAGGCGCCGCCCCCGGCTCGGGGTCGGCGCCTTCTTAAGGGGTCAGGTGTGGGCAGCTGCGGCCCGGCGAGTGCTACGGCGCTAGCAGGCTGAGCAGCCCGCCGGCACCGTGGTGCCCGCCTGTGTGATCAGCGGTGGCTGTACCACTCGCGTTCAGCGACGTCGTACGGGCCGGACTGCATCGCCTCGTTCACGGTGCCGTAATCCGACTCGTGGTCGCGGGCCGCGTTGTCGAACTCGGTCGACATCTCGGCCGCCTCTTCGGCGAGAGCGTCGGCCAGGGCGAGCGATTCCCGCATGACGCCAGCGGCATCGTGGTGCGCCGAGGTGACCGCGTCGTCGACGGCGAGGGTCGCGGCGACGTCGGCCAAGTGGTCGACCTGCTTCGCGCAGCCCTCGACGTACGAGTACGCGCCCTTCACGGCCTGCGAGAGCATCCGCATCGCGACCGCCGCGATCGCGAGTCGCGCGATGACGAGCGTGAACGTCACCGCGTCGGCGATGACGTCGACGATCCGGCCGCTGCGCAGGACGGGCAGGTCGCCGCCGTCGGCTGGCGCATCTGTTCCGTCACCCGGGGCTGGCAGGCCCGGCCCGCCGGAAGCCTCGACCTCGGCGCCCGACTGGACGCTCGTCGGCTCGACGACGTTCCCGACGCGCTCGGCGGTTTCTTCTGCTGCTGTGCTCATGATCAGACCCCGCTTCGGTCGTGGTACTCACGCTCGGCCGGCGCGACATGGCCTGCGTCCTTGACCGCGTCGGCGCGGCGCTTGTCAGCCTCGATTGCGACGTCACGCGCTGAGAGGATCGCCTCGGACCCACGCGGCAGGGACGCGGCGAGGGCTTCGGCCTTGTCCTGCACACTGCCGGCGCGCTCCATCAGGCGGATGCACCACTTCACGAGAACGCCGGGCACCTTCTTCTGGAGGCACGTCGCGTACAGGTTCTCGAGGCCGGTCTTCAAGCCCTCGCACTTCGAGGCGACGACCCGCATGTGATCGACGCCCTGAAGGATCTGCTCGCCCATGTCCTCGTCTGCTTCGATCAGGTCGTTCACAGTCAGGTCGGCATCGACGAACTGCGTGTCGCCGACCTCACCTGCGGCTGGTCCCATCACGATCGGGCTCTCTTTCGGTTTGGTCCGGGTCGGGGTGACTTCGCCGCCATTGCCGGCGGGCAGGCCCTTCTGCCCCGTGCCGATGGCGCCGCGCGGCCGGCGCGGGGCCGGCTCTCGCTCGATCGTCACCGAGTACTCGACATCCCATCCGGGCGGAGGCTTCAGCCACTCGCCGTCGGCCCCTGGCATGTCGCCCGCGTCCGTGGAACGCCGTTTGCCACGCTTGCGGCGGCTGCGGTGTGTCTTCGGTCCGGTCTTCCTGCCGCCGGGCTTCCTGCGCCTGCTGCGGCGCTTCCACCAGGACTTCTTCTTCAGGTCGACCTTCTCGGCGTCGTCCTTGCCCTTGCCGGTCTTGTCGTCTTTCGGGTCTGTCTCGGTGCCGTCGCCGTCCTTTGGCTTCTTCTTCAGGTCGACCTTCTCGGCGTCGTCCTTGCCCTTGCCGGTCTTGTCGTCCTTCTCGGACTTCGGGCCCTTGCTCGAGGTGTCGCCGTCGCCGGCCTTCGCCCGCTCAAGCTTCGCCTTCCGCTTCTCGGCCTTCTTCTTGCGGCGATCGTCCGCGTCCTTCTCGGCCTGCCGGCGAGCTGACGCGCGGTCGGCGAGGTCGGCCTTCCGCTCGTCGGCCGCCGCCTGCCGCTGCGCCTTCGCCGCGTCGGCTTTGCGTTTCTGCCGCGCGAGCGCCATCTGTCCGAGCGTGCCGGGCTTGTTCGACGAGTTGCCGGTCGAACCCTTCCCGGAGCCTGAGCCGGTCGAGCCCTTCCCGGAACCCGAGCCGTTCGCGCCCCTGCGGCCCAGGCCACCCGAGTCGTTTCGGGAACCCGGGCCCTTCAGCCCTTTCGGTCCCGCACCGCGGCCGCCAGCTCCGGCCGATCCGCTGCTCGCCGGTGTCCGGCCGCCACCCTTACCCGAGGGCTTCTGCTGCCCGAAGGTCCCGCGCCCCGAGCCGCCGCCGGACGAACCGCCTCGGCCACCGCCTTTGGCCGCGCCGCGGCCGAACTCGGGCCCGGACTGGAGGCGGCCCTTCGCCGCCTGCGCGGCATTGGCGACCTTCTGCTTGTCGGCCGCCTCGCGTGCCTTGTCGGCGACGGCATCATGATGCTCGCGCCGCGCCTTCAGGTAGGCCGCCACCGACCACGTACCGCGCAGCGCCGCGACGGCGATCGCAGCCATCGTGACCATCGCCATCGAGGCCGTCGCGCGAGCGGGCGTTCCGGTTCCGCTTGCGGCCTCGGCAACCATCTCGCCGGCCGCGTCGTCCTGGTCGTAATCGCTGTCGTCTTCCTCGTCGTCCGGCAGGTGGAAGGGCAGCGTGAACTCGGGCGGCGGGGCCGTGTCCGGCGGCTCCGGGAGGGTGGGCACATCGTCGTCGTCCGGGGCCGACCCCGGCGGCGAAAGGTTGATCATCGGGAGCGTGTAGACGTCCGCGCCCCGGTCGTCGTCGGCCATTACCGCACCTCCTTGCCGCTACCTGCGGAATTAAAGGACCCGTCTGCCTCACGCGCGAGGAACCCGCCGTCGACCAGCCGTCCCACGGCCTTCGACACCGTTCCCCTGGTCATGCGCACCGCGCGGGCTACTTCCTTCTTCCGGGCAGGCGCTGGCATCGCCTTGATCGCGTCCAGAACGAGCCTGTCCGTGTTCCTCGTGGGCTCCCGGGTTTCCGGCTCCGTGGCTGGCCCGTGGTAGCCCAGCGTGGCTGCGGCAGCCTGTACGAGAGCGACGGGATCGTGCTCGCCAAAGTCGAACCACTCACCGTGCGCGCGGCAGGTACCGAAGTACATGTGACGGGCCGATTCGAGGGGCTGTCCGCCCGGCTTCTTCCACAGCACGCGGAGTGCCACGGGGGAGCCCGTTTGCAGCTCCTGAAGCCGCGCCTCGGGGTCGTTGCTGACCCCGATTTTGACCACTCGAGCGCGAGACGAGCCGATCAGATACACCCACCGATCGGGGTTCTCGGGCATCTCTTCTTCCTTACTTGACGTAACCGGACGCCTCGCGTACGCGCGCGCGTCACGCGCGCGTGTGGCGACAGTCGCCACGGCGGATTCCTTGGATTCCGCGTTGATTTTTGAACGCGCAGAGTTACCGATCGCCGAGGGCCTGCTTGAGGTACTGGCCGAGCTGCCGGTCGAGCGCTTCCCATACTGGGTCGTCCTCACCGAGCCGAGCGCGCGCCATGTCGACGAGGACGGCGACGCGCGCCTTGTGCCCCTCGGCGGCGTTGATTCGAGGGGCCCACAGCTCGGCCTGGAGCCGCTGCGACCGGTCGGGGTCCTTGCCCGGCATCAGCCGCTCTTGCGGAGGTGCGAGAACAGCGGGGACGGGTCGGCGACCGGTGGTTCCGCTTCGGGCTGCGGGGCCTCGATCTGCTGCTGGCCGCTGCTGGCCTTCAGCTCGCGAACGCGCTGCTTGTCGGCCTTCTTCTCGGCCCGCTGCTCGGGCAGTTCCTCGTACGACGCCTTGTACCGGGCCGCGTACGTGGTCAGGAAGTCGAGGCACTCCTCGAGGCTTTCGACGGCCTGCTCGAACGGCTTGACCGTCCGTCGAGCTCGCAGGGTCGCCTGAAACGGCAGGTCACCGTACAGCTTGGGTCGCTCGGCGATGTCCGCGTCGATCTCGCGGGCGAGCTGCCGCATCTCGGCGATCAGGGGGGCGAGGTACTGCCGGCGCTGCTCGATGAACACGCGGCGCTTCTCGGGGCCTTCCGCGAGCAGGTCGGGCGTCCATACGCCCTGACGCGGCTTCTTGTCGTTGCTCATCAGGGTTTTTCTCCTCTGCGGGGGTGGTGCGATCCGGATCGGGTGGGAGGCTTGGGGACGGCGTTTCGGCGCCTTCACCGCGCTCCCGAGGTGTTGACGGCATCTCGGGGGCCGGTGGAACCGTCGAAGGGGCTCGTTTGTGCAGTTCAGGCCGCGTTTTCGGTGCTGATGAGGGGCCGTTCAGACGTGCTCTCGGCCGCTTCGGGCGAGGCCGCCGAAGGTGCCTTGAGTAGGTCGGCGACGGGGCGGGCCTGGGCGAGCGCCGACTCAATGTCGAAGGGCTCCGGAGCGGTCGGTCCATCAGCGGGAGCGTCCTCGGCGGCGTGCCCAGCTTGCGTGGACTCGGCTGCGAGGGGCCCGAGTTCGCGGGCCTTCTCCATCAGGCGCTTGGCCCGGCTGGGCCCCATACCGAAGTGCGTCGCCGTCTTCTGGATGCCGCCCGTACCGAACTTGCCGTCGGCGTCGAGGACTTCACGCAGTCCCTGTACCGCCTGTTCGTCCGTCCATCCCGAGCCGTCCTGCTCGCCCGTACCGGCGTCCGCGTCTTCGTCCGCACCGTCGTACCGGTCGGCGTCTTCGTCCGTACCGGCATCGGTCTCTGTTGTACCGCTCGTGGCCGCGTCCGTAGCGGCGTTGCTGGCCGTACCGGTTCCGACCTGGGCGGTACAGCTGTACTGCCCAGGGACATCGGGAGCGGTACGGTCCGCGTCGCCCGTACCGGTACGGGCGGTACCGTCCCCCGTACCGCGTACCGGTACGGCGCTGTTGTGGCGGGCATCCGTACCGGTACGGATTGCTCGATCCGGCTCCTGTGTACCGGTACGGGGCTGTGGATTGGCTTCCGTCGTACCGGTACGGCCGTCCGTGAGGATGCCTGCCGTACCGGTACGGGCGAGCATCTGTGTACCGGTATGGCGGTCTGTACCGGCCGACGCTGTACCGGTACGGCTGCTTGTGCCGATTAGGTTGGCCAAGGCTTTCTCCGCGGCTGCGGGGGTGTTGTAGTTCAGCCCGGCGAACTCCCGGGTGCGCACCCGGCGTTGTACCGCCTCCAGGACCAGCCCGAAGTCTTCGACGTTGACGCGGGCCTGAGCGGTCTGCGCCCTGCGGTCGGCCCAGGCGAGGCGCGGGGTGAGGACTGGCTGCCACTTCTCCGGGTCTTCGCGCTTTTGCAGGCGGCGTAGCCGGTAGAGCCAGTAGCCGGCGCGTTCGATGCGGACCTGCCGGGTGGCGTCCTCTTGGCTGATGGTCTCGTCGGCGGCGAGCGCCAGCTGCACCCGGACCCATTCGACAGGGTGCAGCATGCGGACTGCGGCGACCTTGCGCTCCAGCCACAGCCCGAGACCCCGCTTGAGCTTCTCGCGGGCGGCGAGCCGCTCTTCCAACGAGCCGAGTTCGAAGAGCACGCCGGAGATCAGCGGCCAGGCGGCGCGGGCCACGCTGCCGATGAACGTATCGGCCTCGGTCGCAGAGAAGAGCGCGCTCGTGCCGATCAGGAGCCAGAACAAGGTCCCGGAGAGCCCGGACCCACTGCCCTTGCGGGCCCGTCGGCGGGCACGCAGTCCGCAGACCAGCGCAGCAACGTCCAGGCCCACGAAGGGTAGCCAGTCCCACGGACTGGCCAGTCCCATCACGTCTTCGCCGAACTTTCGCAGCCCAGTCGATGACAGGTAGGCGGCCGCGGCGGCTACCACCAGCGTCATCACGTCCTCGGCACGCCGACCGCGACGCTCCCGCCGCTCCACACGCGCTTCCTCGTCCAACTCCGGGCGCTCCCACGGCGGGGCGCCCGAGCGTCGCATCGCGCGGTAGAGCAGCACCGAGCCCCCGGCCACGACCGTGGTCCCGACGCTGATCTGCCACCGCTCAGCCAGCCATGCGGCGGCGGTCACGAGGGTTTCCATCAATCCTCCTTGGTAGGCGCCCTCGCCCGCGGCTGAACAGCAACCGGGATCGTGGACGTGAACAGCAAAAAGGACCGCCCCTGGTGGGACGGTCCGAAAGGGCGGAGATCTGTGCGACTCCCCTCGGCCCTGCCCGTACGGCCGCGTGCGCCGGGACGGGCAGGAGAGGCAGCCGACAGAAACGGCAGAGTCGGGCTCGGTGCTTCAGCGCCGCTGTTGGTGCTGACGGTGGGGCCGGGTCAGCTCGTGGCCATGCTGGACAGACGGCCGACCTTGGACACGTGGGCGTCCTGCTCGGCGACGAGGCGGCGCACCCGCTCCTGCAGCGGGACGCTGGTGGACCAGGCGCTGAAGTAGCCGCTGCCGTAGTCCTCGGCCGAGACGATGTGCCAGTCCCTGGCCTCGGGGTAACCGGCCTTGCCGAGAGCCGCATCGTGGCCCAGGTCGGCGTACAGGTGCGTGCGGTGGGCCGCGGCGATGTCCAGGGCCCGCTCATCGAACGCGATGGCCGCCGCCATAGTGCGGTCCTGGGCATCGACCAGGCGGGAGAGCGCGGAGGGCCACTCGTGGGAGGCCTCCGGCGTACGCAGGTAGGTGTACGCCGACTCCAGCGCCTTCATCTCCCGCTCGTAGGTCTTCCAGCGGTCGGGAGCGTCCTTGACCACCTGCTTGAGGTCCGCGACGTAGACAGCGTCCTTCCATTCCTCGCGCGCCGTGTCGTACACCTCGTCGATGATGAGTCCGGCCGTCTGCCTCAGCTGGTGTTCGGCCGGGTCGTCTGACTCCGGCACGTACGTGAGCTTGGGGTCGTCGTACAACGCGCGCGGCTTGGTCGGCTCGTCCTCGCGGCCGGTGAACGGGGCGAACTCGAAGCACAGCCCATAGCCGGATGGGCGCGGCTTGACCTTCCGCAGGCACGGCGGCAGGTGCGGCGCGAGACGCTCGAAGATCTCGTGCATCTCGCCGGACGTGACGGTGACGGTGTGGCCGAGGGGCATCGCAGATTCTCCTTGAACGGGTAAGAGGGTGTGGACAGGCAGTTGGCGTTCGGCGGTGCCAGCCGTCGAGTGCGGCGTGGTGAACGGCGTCTTGTGCCAGAGCCCGGACTCGTCCAGCGGGGTCTTGAGCGGGATGGAGCGGGACACGGATACCTCCCAGGGGATCGGTGTCGCCCAAGTGGGCGGCGTTCGGGGGTGGTTAGCCCGCCGAGCGGAGTGGTCGACCGTCAGGCCATGGCTACGGCCGGCCGGCGAGGAGCGATGATCTGCCCGTCGGGCAGCAGTTCACCGGTGTCGTCGAAGATGAGGAGCCCGTTGCACAGCAGGCTCCATCCCTGCTCCGGGTGGCCGGCGATGACGCGGGCGGCCTCACGGTCGGGGCTGTCGGTGGTCGGGCAGAGCGGTGAGTGCGTGCACATCGGGGATCTCCCTCGGGATGTCGGGGGCGTTGTGGATCGGGAAGCGGCAGCACCAGGTGGTTCGGCGCGACCTCGTCCCTGCGTTCTCCGCCGCCACCGGACTGGCACGCGCCGGGCCGGTGACGACGGGCTAGGCAAGGGCGACAGCTCGGGGAAGTTCAGGCCCCGTTGCGGTCAGGCTTGCGGCCTTCGTACGCCGCACGCTTCTCGTCCCGGCGAGCCTCGAACGCCGCGACCTTCTTCTCTCGCTCAGCCGCGAACGCCGCACGCTTCTCGTCCCGGCGAGCCTCGAACGCCGCGACCTTCTTCTCTCGCTCAGCTGCAAACGCCGCACGCTTCTCGTCCCGGCGAGCCTCGAACGCCGCACGCTTCTGGTCCTTGTCCATGACGACTCCTTCAGAAGAGAACTGCGGCGAACGCCTGAGTGCGTCCGGGTTCGCCGCATGCTGGGCCCGCCCTCCGAAAGGGGAAGAACGCGGTCGATGAGATCGATCGACCGCTGCGGAAGTGCGTCCTGCGCACTCCGTCGGCCACCGGTCCAGCCGCGAGGGCGGTGACGGTGGCCGACGGGCAGCGCAGGGCTGCATGTGGTGTGGGTGTCAGGCGCGGGCCTGGCGGGCGCGGTTCCGGGCTGCGCGCCGCTTCATGGCGCGGCGCTCGTCCTCGCTCAGCCCACCCCACACGCCGGAGTCCTCGCCGGACTCCAGGGCCCACTGGAGGCAGTGCTCCATGACCGGGCAGCGGCGGCAGACCGACTTGGCTTCCTCGATTTGCAGCAACGCGGGACCGGTGTTGCCGATCGGAAAGAAGAGCTCGGGGTCTTCCTCGCGGCACACCGCGTTGTGCCGCCAGTCGACGCCGTCCGAGGCGGCGGGCTTGTGGGCAGCGGAGAGGCTGACGAGGTCCTGAATGTCCAGCATGGGGTCCTCCGTTGTAATCGCAGACGCGGACAGCCCCAGGAACGCGGAGTCCCTGGGGCTGCTGGGGAAGAGGGCGGCCGGATGCGGTGATCTCCGGCCCCGCCTGGTGCGGCGGTGCTGCGCTGGCAGGGCTGACCTTCCGGCCGTCCGCCCTCCGTGCAACCGGTGGTGCTACTCAGCCCTGAGGTGGCACCGGATCTGCTTGCCGAGCGGCGACGGCTCGACCGTCCAGCGATCGGTCAGCAGGTCGAGCAGGTGCAGGCCGCGCCCGGCCATCGCCTCGGCACTGTCCAGGGCGACGTCGTCCCGGCGGTTCGGCTGTCCCGGAACGGCGTCGTGGACGATCACTTCGACGCCCGTCGAGCTGGCGTACACCTCAACGATCAGCGGCACGGGCTCATCTTCGGGGCTGACCCGCACGACATTGCCCATCAGCTCGGACACGATGAGCTCGGCGGACTCCGCAAGGCCCGGGTCGGCACCGTAGTCCGCAGGCACCGACCGTGTGAGCGCGCGGACAATGCTGAAGGCCCGTGGAGAGGCCGTCAGCTCGACGCGCAAGCCACGCTCACGCTCGGTCACCACCACATCCGGCTGACGGTCGGGCAGCGACGGCCGTTCATCCGTGGCCACAGTGTGCAGCGTTCCGGTCCCGAAGACCGTCGCGGTCACCGCGTCCCACCCCCGTTACCGCCCTGCACCCGCCGCAGCGCCTCGTCAGCCTGGCTCGGGTTCTCGTCCCCCTCTGCACCGATCGGCGCGCGGGATGTCATCATGTTCTCCAGCAAGGTCGTGTTCCTCTCACGCGATGAACTTCAGCGACCGACAACAGCCCCCGGGGTGCATCCCGGGGGCTGTCCTCGTTTTTCGGTTTTCACAGCTGGGTTGGCCTCCCCTGGTGGAGGCCAACCCAGCGGGACTGCTGACCTGAAGAGGTCCTGCTGCCCCCTGCCATCGCCGCGCGTCTCGCGGGCGGCGATCGCAGGTAACGCAGGAACGAGTCAGAACGGCCGACCCACCGGCGGAGTTGCGGGTGAGGGTGGCCGTGGTCGCCGATGCTCAGTGGGTCCGGCAGTGCTCACGGATTTCGTCCGGCGTCCCTTCGACGAGCGGCTCGTCGTGCGTGCGGCGGAGGACGCAGGACAACTCACCGTCGGCAATGAGGATCTCGTATCCGTTGATCTCTTCGCGCTCGATGTTGACCTTGTTCATGTAATCCCTCCGTGTCATCGCGAGATGTGGAGCGGTTCCAGCGGCACGCTGGTGTGGTCGTTCGGGGAGTCGGTATCAGCCGGGCGCTGTGCGCGCTCCCGGTCGGTGCGCCGGACCGCGGGCTCCAGGCGGCGCCAGTCCGACGCACGCTTGCGGGAGCTGCGGCGCTCGCGGCCACGCTCCCAGCCCTGCTCCTCCCGCT
The DNA here is from genome assembly GCF_005786655.1 of Streptomyces montanus. Taxonomy (NCBI): domain Bacteria; kingdom Bacillati; phylum Actinomycetota; class Actinomycetes; order Kitasatosporales; family Streptomycetaceae; genus Streptomyces; species Streptomyces montanus. The sequence goes on along the minus strand of NZ_VBZC01000012.1, from coordinate 82,543 downwards.
GTTCGCGGACCTGCTGCCGGGCCACGTCCTCGCGGGTCTGCACCGTCCACGCCTTCCGCTCGGCCAACTCGTAGCCCATCGGGCAGAACTGGCCCCGCTTGCAGTCGACGCAGCCGACACGGTGCCGGGCGACCGCCCGCAGTGCGCGCTCCAGCGCCGCCACCCCCGTTCGGCCCGCCTCGCGTTGGGCCAGAATCACCGGCATCCGGCACCGCTTGCCGCCACGGCAGACCTTGCAGCCAGCCTGGTGCCGGGCGATCGCCTGCCGCGCACGCTCAAGCGGCAACATCTGCGCGGTGCGGGACAGGCGGTGGACCGGCTGCCCCGCGGGCGCGGCCGGCTTACTGAACTGCCGTGCACTCCGCCGCGCCTGAGCCTCAAGGTCACCCTCGACCAGTGCGGCACCCCACTCCTCGACGGTCAAACCGTGGAAGTCGACAAGGCGGGCACTGCCAAGGCAGCGCGGCGCGCGTTCCCCCTTCTTCACGTCCTCCTGGCCAGGGTGATGCGTCTGGATCATGCTGCGCTTCAAGAACCGCCAGGTTCCGCACTCAGGGCAGCGGATCATCGGCTTCTCACCGTCGCGGAGATTGAGGTCCTGCGGCTTCAACTCGCGGGCAAGGTACGGGGGGAGAGGGCTGGGGCGCACGAAGAACTCCCTGGGTGGTGTGACACTCGCTGCGTTCCCCGCCCGCCAAGAGCCGACCCGCGCATAAAACTGCTGGTCAAATCGTGGAGGACAGGCAGCGCAACTGCTGTCTGTAGCTCCCGTCGGGCCGGCCAGGGACCTCGTGGTTCGTCACCCGGCACTCAGAGCTTCCGACGTAGCTGCGCTATTCGGTTGATTGCAAGGGGTCACGCTGTGTTCCCGGAGGATCACCGCCGCCTTACATACATCAGGTTGCCTCAGGTACCCTCAGGTGTCAAGCGGTATAGTGAGGCATCTGACGAAGCGAAGGAGGCGGTATGCCCGGGGGACCCCGCGCTGATAACCGGCCGCCGTATGCACGCATCGCGGAGCACTACCGCGCGCGCATCAGCTCCGGTGGGCTGTCGCCGGGCGATCTGCTGCCGAGCATCAGGGCCCTGGCAGATCAGTGGAATGTCAGTACCGCCACGGCCGACCGGGCCATGAAGCTGTTGCGTGACGAGCAGCTCGTCCGGGGCATTCCGGGTGTCGGTACGGAAGTCGTGGGACGCCCCGTGTCGCTCTCTTCCGGCGCCGAGCGCCACGACCGCAGCGGCAGAACGAAATCGTCCTGGGACGCCGGCGAGAAGTCGAGCGGCCACACGGCAGGCATCGTCGCCGCTCCCGAGGACGTTGCTATGGCGCTCGGCATCGCCACTGGCGACGATGTTATTCGCCGAAGCCGTGTCTATCGGGATACTCATGGGATCGTCGCCCACTCGACGTCCTGGATCCCGGCGGAATTCGCCCGGATTCTCCCGGACCTGGTGAATAGTAAGCGCCTCAAGGGCGGCCTGTCGCTTGACCTGATTGCGCAGGCCACCGGACGAGAAGTCCTCAAGCGCGTAGATGAAGAGACCGCACGCATCGCCACCAAGCAAGACCTCAAGCTCCTGGAACTGGAGAGCGACGTGGTCGCGGCGATCCTGGTACTCACCGCGAGGTTCCTGGACGCCGACGGCGAACTCCTTGAGTACGGAGTCGACTTGGGCGCTCCCGGCAGAACACGACGGACCACCTCGGACTTGGCGCAGTGATCGCCCAAAGGGTCGAGGTTCTCGACGACACGCTTATTTGCCGCCTCGAAGCACGACTTGGTGATCTGTTGCAGGCCGAGCGCACCGGATCCCTGACCGGAGAAGGACGAGCCGAGATCACGCGCATCAGTGCAGCCCTGACCGGCCGACCGCGGCGCGGTCCGCTTGCTGTCCTCATGACAGGAATGCCGGGCGCAGGCAAGACGACGCTGGCCCGCGCCCTTGAGCAGGCTGGCTACCAGCGGCTCTGCCCGGACGAGGAGATGTTCCGGCGCTACGGCCACTACGGCCGTGATTTTCCCCGCGGCGAGTTCCGTGTCCGGGAGGCACCGGTCCTCAAGGACATCTCCATCGAACTCAGGAACCACCTGATGGCCGGTCACGACACCGTTGTTGACCATGGCTTCTGGACGCCAGAGGAGCGCGCCGAATGGAGCGCGATCGTCGCGGAGGCCGGCGGCGTGCCCGTGCTCGTCTACCTGCCTGTACCGCACGAGGTGCGGTGGGAACGGATCAAGGAGCGCAACAATCTGGCGACGGTCGACGCGAACTCGATCGAGTTCAGCGAGGAAGACCTCAAGAGGTTCGCGGGCCGCTTCCGCCCGCCGACCGCTGAGGAGGCGCACATTGTGTACGACGGGCAGCTGGACGGACTGCTGGCCTCCCTTGGCCAAGGAGCCCGAAATGACGAGGTGTAGAGCAGTAGCACCTGCGCCCAAATGCCTGGGGGCGACGTTGAGTCGGCCTGACAGGCGCATCCTCGGCATGAGGTCCTCCGACCGATGGCTGAATGGCTGGTTCCGACTCCAACTAGCTTCCGGGTCATGGGCGGTGAGCGAGATGCCCTCGTGTAGCAGTGGTGTGGACTCAGCGTGGCAATACGGCTTCATCTGCCTGGCCAAGGGCTGCCGAGGGGGTGTGTAGTGATCGCTGTGGATCGGTGGACAGGTGAAGAGGGGCTGCTGCTGCAGTCGGTGAAACGCCTGTCGGTCCGCAATTTCGCCGACGACCTCGGCATCAGTCCCCGGACGGTTTCTCACTGGAAGGAGAAACCAACTCGCAAATGCCGTCCCTCAACGGCCCAGATCCTTGATGCGGCACTCGCCCAGTGCACGCCGGAAGAGCAGGAGGCGTTCCGCTTCCGGCTGGCGGCACTGCGGGGCGAATCCGTTGGTCCCACAGGGGTTGAGATAGCCCAGCCAGCGCCGTGCACCGTGGTCTCGCACAAATTCCTGCCGGTGTACCTGGGGGAACGACTCAGCTCGCTGTACGCAGCCGCAGCTCCCCGGCCATCGGGCCCGGGGGGCCTTGAGCAGCGAGTTCTGCCCGGTGAGCATCGAACGGCACACACCTCCACGGTCCACGTCTTCGCGTGTGGGATCGCGTTGGTGCTTCTCGAAGAGCACCAACGCGTGGACACACTTACCGAGTTGGCCGTGTGGCGTTACCGCTCGTACCTGACGGATCGGGCCTGGGCCGGTCAGCGCATGACACGCCTGTTGGAGCAGCACAGCCCTGACGGGAAAGCCGTTGATCCGTCACCGGATCCGGAGTACGTCCTGTCCGTGTACGAGTTGCGTGATCACTCGTGGACGAAAGCAGGGCTCGATCCCGCCTTGCAGTTGCTGACGACACCGTCGGTCCTGGTCAACCGCCAGGACCCGCAGAACATCAGGCCTCTGGGAGCGGGTATTGAAGACGCCAAGTTCGGCGACGGCTGGGAGCACCCGGAAGCGGTGGCGTTCGACGGCGGTGCCTCACGGGGAGTGGCCGGCTGGTCTGGGGTGTCCTATCACCCGCAGCCGGACGAACGTGCCCTGACGACAAGCCAGATCGTTGCTCTGGAGTTGGACGTCCAGGCGCTGTGGGCGCTGTCGTCCCACATCCTGCGCATGATCGAGGAAGGACAGGACCCGGTGATGCCCCCGGCGTACGGGTGGCGCTTCCTGCGCGGCGCATACGTCCGGCTAACCACCGCAAGGCCGACGGAGACCGCCCAGCATCGGGTGATGCGCGAGGCGATCCTGGCCACGAGCGAACTTCCTGATCGGCTGCGCGCCGCCCAGGACGCACTGCGAGACAGCAACCCATAACAGATATATGGAAGGCGGACTGGGTGGACCCTCGTTCGACAGCGCTGCTGGTCATCGACGTACAGCAGGGCTTCGTCAACCGGCACAGCCGTGGTGTTCTCCCCGCGATCGCGCGGCTCATTGAGGGGTGGCGGGCAGCTGGCGCACCCGTGGTTTTGAGCCGGTTCCACAACAAACCAGGTTCGCCGTACGAAACGATCACCGGGTGGACCCGGCTTCGCACACCCGAGGAGCAGGCTCTCGCCGCCGAACTCGCTCCATTCGCCGACGAGGCGGCCGCCGTCATCGACAAAGACCAGGCCTCCGTTTTCACACCCGAGGGCGCCCAGCTCATTCGGGATGCGGGATGGACCGACCTGGTGCTGTGCGGCATCGACACGGACGCATGTGTATACGACTCGGCCCGGGACGCCTATCACAACGGCTACCGGCCATGGATCGTCACCGACGCCTGCGCCTCCACCGGCGGACCCCAGTACCACGACGCGGCGCTGCAGATGGCAGCACGGAACATCAGTCCGGACCACCTGGTCACCAGCGAAATCGTCCTGTCCCGCATCAACGGAACCCAGGGAGCCCCCGCGTGAATGCACCGTCATACGACACCGACGTGCTCGTGGTCGGCGCCGGCCCGGCCGGGGTCGCGGCCGCGGTCATGGCGGCCAGCCTCAACCTGCGGACCATGGTGCTGGAGGCCGGCCCTGTGGGCGGCAAACTGCACAGGATCAGCTCCCTGGAGAACGTACCGGGCAGCTGGTCGACCGGTCCTCAGCTGGCCGAGGCCCTGGCAGCGGACCTGGAGCGCCTGGAGAAGGCCGGACGGTGCACGGTAGTGGAGGGCCTCGCGGCGAAGACGAGCGGACACGACGACCGGGCCGAACTCGCACTCGACGACGGACGCGTGCTCACCGCGGAGTTCATCGTGGTCGCCACAGGCGTGACCGACCTGGCTCCGGCCGACGCGGAATGGATAACCGCTTCCCCCGACTTCTTCGCTCCACCGCTCTGGCGCGCCACTCCACAGGAGCTCACTGGCCGAACTTACGTCCTCGGCGGAGATCGTCCTCTCGGGACCTGGCTGCGAGCTCATCCGAAGGTGACGACAACCCTGCACGTGCTGTGCCCACCGGCCGACACATACAAAGCGGCCGAAGTCGAGGACGACAATCGCGTACGGCTCGTGCCCGTCTCGCACGCGGCGATTACCAAGCCCACGTACGGCGGCGGCTGGACGGTCACGGTGAACGACCAGGACGGGACCAAGACCATCTACGCCGCTATGTCAGTGCTCAACAACCTGGGCAACAAGCCGGCTGCTCTGGGTGGGCTCGTCTCTGGCGAGGACGGCTACTGTCCGCCCCGCCAGCAGCACCGACGCATCCGGATCGCGGGGGACCTTCGGTCTGCGCGCTACCAGCGTGTGGCCACCGCACAGGGGTCGGGGGCCGAGGCCGTGCTCGCCTACTACTACGACACCGCGCTGCCCGGTGGGGGCGGGATTCGATGATTCTCCCGAAAGGCTGGGCACCACGGTGCACCCGCCATCAGCGGTCAGCTCGCGCCGACGGCAAATGGAGCCTCCAGGTGAGCCTGCGTGCTTCGGCGCGGCTCAGGCTCCTGCCTGTCGAGGCCGGTTGGCCGAAGGGCGTCCAGGGCAGCGTGGAGCGTGCGCGAATCGCGGTTCCATCGTTTGGGCGCAATGAGCTTGAGCCGCGGCGCATCCGCCGGGGGCATGACCTGGCTCATGCAGTCGATGACTGGGACGAGGCCGAGGTTGTGGGTGAAGAGCAAGACGGGCTTCTGAGCGACCAACGACCGGAGTTCGAGACGGGCAACGGGTCCGAGGACGTGTACCCGACTGCCAAGGCGTTTGGGTCGTCCGATGACGACGAGACCGTCGAGCCGCCCTGCGAGCGTGTCCCAGTCGTACCGGGATTCCTCGAAAGCGGAGCGGTAGTGGAGGAGTTCGACCCCGTCGGGCAGGTCCTCGGTGATGCTCTTGAGCCATCGCTCCCAGTTGGAGTCGTTGACGGTCTTGGGTGCGGCGCTGACGTAGACGCGGACCGGGTTGCCGGGGCGGCGCTCTGTGGCAATGCGGTGCATGGCCGCGACGTAGCGGTCCTGCTGCCCGGCGCTGGCGAAGGTCTCCACGTCGAGGAAGTCGTCGTTCCTCGGCTTCTGCGTCGCTTGCATGTCACTCATCATGCCTGTGCAACTCCTCGGGTGTGGAGCAGGGCAGGTGATCGAGGGTTCTGGCTTTCCGTCAAGAGGCGCTCAGCTATTGGCGACACGAGCGGTACCGGGGTGTCGTTGTGGGATCTCAGGGGGGTACCGTGTCCGTGAATAAGATCGATATGGACATGGTTACGCCCCGCGAGGTGGAGCTCCGGGGCACGGCCGCAGACCTATCCAGGGAAGGTCTCGACATGATGCAGGGTACCCGTACCCTCGGACAGACACACACCAAGGCACCTGCCGTGGCAGCGATGGCTCGTACGTCGCTCCGGCTGGGTGCCGTATTTGTCTTCCCGTGCCGATCCGGCTGCGGGCGTATCTCTGCCCCGGACGGGGGCGAGATGGAGTAGTCGCGATGGGCGGTGCCCGCTGAGCGGGTCTTCCAGCCGCCGGGACGCCCGGCCACCCAGGTGATTAGCGGTCACCTCGGCTGTGGCGTCCCATCTGCCACCGGGTGGGCTTAGCAGGCCCTCCCGAAGGAGTCGACCAGGCAGTTAGCAGCTGTCCGGTCGGTTCGAACTCGGTTCTCCGCGAACCACGAAGAGCCAAAGAGCCCTTCGTTATGCCCACCTCGATGTCGAAGCGAGGCATGACCCATGTTGCAGCATTGGGCTGCCCTTTGTCAGCCCATCCATGCCCGGTTGGCGCATTTTGTGGCGTCTTTCCGGTCACATTCCACGTCACACCGCAGGTCGCACGTGCCTGAATCGGCCGAGTGAGCGCCGTGGCGGTTCCGGCCGCGGTCGCTCCGTCACCCCGTTCCGGGCTGGTTCCGGGCGGGGCGCTTTCCGTGCCCGTGGTACCGGCGGAGGAGCAGGTCGTCGCGCGGACCAGGTCGCGGCGCTCTGGGCCGCGACGATGGCTCCGGTCGGTCGAGTGGCTAGTGGATGCTGGGCTGCATCCGCGTGCCTCCGCGACGACGGTGACGATCGCGCGTGACCTGACGGAGCGGATGGATTTCGACTCGGGTCATGTGCGCTATTGCCTGGAGGGCATGGTGGCGCGGCTGGGTCTGTCGCGAGCGACGATCAGTCGGCATGTGGCCTATCTGCGGGAGCTGGGGTCTCTGGTATGGGTGGAGCACGGCAGCCGGACGAATGTGCGCCGCGCGCGTGGCCTGGCCGGGTATGCGGGGACGGCGACGGTGTACGGGGCGGTCATCCCTGCTGCCTACGACGACGCGCACGGCCACACCATCGTCGGCTCCGGCTACGCAGCCCGGATCGTCATCGACCAGCGCGGCACCGCGCCTGTGTCTCCTGACCAAGTGGAGGCTGTGGATAACTCGCCTGTGGATAACCAGAGTTCGGAGGACCGTGAGACCCCATCCCGTACCTGGGTTAAGGAAGTGGGTCAGGTGGAGATGGTGGAGGGTTGTAACTACACCTCGCGCCAGCGCGCGAGCCGGTCAAAGACGCGAATTCTCCACCAGAGCACCCCGATCAACGGCCGCCGCCGGACGGCGAACGACGTCCGGCGCGCCGAGCGGACGATCCGGCTGGTGCGCGCTCTCGTCTCCTGGACGCAGACGGTGCCGCTTCGACGCCTGGAGTACGTGCTGCGCCCGTTCACCGACCGCGGCCTGGACGCCCATGAGATCGCCGCCGAGCTCACAGCGATGTGCTCCGGCATGCGGTGGCGACCGCAGCGCCCGGACATGTTCATCTCCCAGCGCCTGGCCGTCGTCGCGGCGTACGACCAGCAGCTCGCTAGGGAGACTGAAGAGGCCCAGCAGGCCGCAGCACCGATGAGCAACCCCGAGTGGGCGGCCTGGATCAAGGTCAAGCAGCGCCTGGAGGCCGGGGCTGAGTGCCCGCGCACCGACGCCGCCCGCGCTGCCGCCCGCGCCACCTGGAACAACTGGCCGACTGTCGCCGACCACTACGCCGAGGACCCGGACGACGCCCTTGACCTCTACGGTCACCGCTTGTGCCAGTTCGCCATTGCCCAAGCCGAGCGTCTCGAGGTCCGGAGCCTTGTCTGATCAGTCGGGGCGGCTTATGAGCGTCGACCGGGGCCGCCGTCCAGGTGTCCCGGTCCGACGCTGGCAGGGTCTCGGGTGTCCTGGCGGCCGCGTAAAGCGCTCCCACCTCGGTCGTCCGGCCTCCAAGATGTCTCTCATGACGAGTCGTGCTGTGTTCTCCCGTTCGTGCCCGAGCCCTTGGACAAGGGACTACGCGGTCATCGGCGGGCGGCCAACGACTTCCTCCTCCGGAGCTGCTGTGACGGAGCTGGAGACCGACGCGGAGATTGCGTTCGCGTTCCGCACGGCGGCCGACCTCGTTGCCGAGCACTGGTACGACGACCGCGCCGACGATTCACTGGCGTTGGTCGTGCTGTACAACTACCGGCACGCTCTCGAACTGGGTCTGAAGGCTGCCCTGCGGACCCTGGTCGACAGCATCACGTTCGAGGTCAATCCGGGAGACCAGCCACCAGCGGTTGTGGAGAAGATCGGCAAGGAGCTGGCGCGGACTCATCAGCTCGGGGTCCTTGCTGACTACCTCGTCCAGCTCGCACCGATGTTCCGTATGCACATTCAGGGTGACGTCAGATCGCTCTGCGATGAGGTCCACGCTCTCGATCCGGATGGCCAGGCGCTGCGGTACAGCATGGTCAAGGTCAAGGGCGGCACGACGAGCCCGGCTCGCCCCGATCCGCTCTACGTCGACGTCCCCGAGTTCGCCCGTCGAGCAGGCGAGGCCTGCACCGCGCTGGACATCCTTCTCGATCAGATCACCAACGTGCAGGACTGGCAGGTCAACATAGGGCCCGACTACATGCGAAGGCAACCGTAGCGGCATCGTCAGATCATGCTTCGAGAAGGACGTCAGCTGGGACCGCGGCCGCCGTCAAGAAGGCGCCATTACCGCAGACACCGGCGTGACGGCTGGTCAAGTTTTGCTGCCCTAGGTGGTTCCTCCGGCCTACCGTGACGGGTACACGCCTGGTAAACGCGGTGCGTTGCGGTGAGCTCCGAAGGGGGAGTCGTGCAGGCAGGAGCTGCGCTGGACGGGCGCTACCGGCTCATCGAGCAGCTCGGTGCGGGCGGGTTCGGCCAGGTCTGGAAGGCGCACGACCCGAAGGTGGACCGGCTGGTCGCGGTCAAGATCCTCACCGGGGACGGAGGCCGTGACGTGGCCCGGTTCGCCCGTGAGGCCTCGGTCGCCGGCGGTCTGTCCCATCCCAACATCGTCACTGTCCACGACTTCGGCTCCAGCGTGCACGACGGTCAGCCGCTCGCGTACATGGTGATGGAGCTGCTGGACGGCGAACCGCTCAGCGCCAAACTGGCCTCGGGACGCCTGACGTTGCCCGAGGTGCTGCGGATCGCGGTCTGTGTCGGGGACGCGCTGCAGGCCGCGCACGACGCGGGCCTGGTCCACCGGGACATCAAGCCGTCCAACGTCATGGTCCTGCCTGACACGGCGAAGGTGGTGGACTTCGGCATTACCAAGGGCTCGGACGTACGCCACGACATCACCGCCACCGGTGTACTGATCGGCACGCCGGCCTACATGGCCCCGGAGTGCTTCTCCGGCGACTTTGAATTCCGCTCCGACCTGTACTCGCTGGGCTGTGTGCTGTTCGAGATGGTCGTCGGCCGACGGCCCTTTGACGGCACCTCCTGGCACCTGGTCCACCAGCATCTGCACGAGCAGCCAGCGCGGCTGCGCTCCCTGCGCCAGGACGTGCCGCCGGAGTTGGACGACCTGGTCGCCCGCCTGCTGGCCAAGGATCCAGCACACCGCCCGTCCTGTGGGCAGGAGGTCGCCGACATCCTCGAAGGGATCGGCGAGCAGAACCTCGGCGCAGAGTCGCCAATCCGTGGGCGAGACCTCACCTCCGAGGTCACACTCAGCCAGGACGAAGCCGCCTTCGGCGCGATCATCCCGCTCAGGCGCACCGCCCGCAGAACCTGCCCGGAGTGCGCTGCCCTCCTGGTCGCCAAGCACGGACCGGGCGGGTGCCGCTCCTGCGACGGGTCCGGCCAGATCCGCGAGTCCCACACCATGCGGGTCCGCTTCCCCGCCGGCGTCCGGGACGGCCAGCAGACACGCATGAAGGGGCTGGGCGCGCCGGGCATACACGGAGGCGAGCCCGGCGACCTGTTCGTCACCGTGCACGTGCAGTCCTGAACGCACATCAGGACGGAACGCTCGCGGAGTTGATCCCTCTACCGACCAACGCGGTCACGCCGTTGAGGAGGGCACGAGTGCCAGAGCACGCGTGTCACACGTCAGCCGCCCCGTCTTCGTCGAGCAGTGCGACATACCGGTCGATGGCCTCTTGCTCCAGGTCCCGCTCGATACTGCGGACCACATTCAGCGCGGCGGCCTCCACCTGGGCAGGGTCAATATGCCCGAACGACGCCTCCCCTCCGAGAGCGATATCCAGGCCCTTGAGTTGGCGCAGGGCGCTTCCCTCCTTGCCAGTCGGCGCCGGTGATTCGGCTCGCTCATCGACAAACTGGGCGTCCACGAGGTGTTCCAGGGCGTTGCGCATGGTACGCAGCAGCGGGTGCTCGGGGTCTGGCTCTATGCCGCGTTCCTTGTGCAGACGGGCGCGCCACTGCTCCAGCTGGAAGGCGGCCCAGACCAAGGTGTGCTCTTGGGCCCACTGCTCGCGGAAGTCGCGGTCCAGGTCCTCCTCGGTGGGGCTCCAGTCCTCCATGCGCTCGTAGTTGCGGTCGTTGACGGCCGCCCGCCTGCGGGTATCCCGTACACGAGCGACCTCGCGGAGTACGGCTTCTGCCCAGACACGGACGAAGAAGAGTGCGTGCTCCTCGTTCTGGGGCGTGGTGGGTGATGCGGATGAGTCGGCCATATAGCAACTGTTGCTCATCTCAAGGCGCGGGTTCCACCGGCGATCTGGCGGTGCCCCATGCTGAGGGCGGCTGTCTCCAGCCCGGCCCTGATCACCTCGGCCGCATCCATCCGCCGCGGCCACAACACCTCCGGCAGCAGCGCATGCGTGACCTGGCAGCCGGAACAGCGGGTCGTCGCGCACAAGGCCGCGCCGTCCAGTTGGCTCATGCCGAGTACGCCCAGCGGTCCGAGGCGGCTGCAAGAACAGCCAACCGCTGGCGCTCGTCACTTGTCGCCTTCGATGGAAGCTGCGGCGGGTTTCGTCTCCCGCGTGCCAGGACCGCCGAGTACGAAAGCCAGCTTTTGGTCAGGCATGCTGGACTGCCACGCCGCACCGGAGGGGAGTGTGCGCCCGATCAGGCCGGCCACTGCCAGCTGTACCGCGGGCGGATCCGGGACACCCAGCGTGCCATGGGGTCCATGCCGCCCCACCGGATGGCCTGGATGCACAGCTCGGCACACTTTATTGCTCTGATCAGTCAATACGAATTGTCGTAGGAATAGGCTTACCGAGTTACCGAATTCGGCACCATCGCTTGGCGGCTTGCCCAAATTGGTAAACGCTCGCGATTCTTTGTCTGCGGCGCGCCCTGTGTCGCCTCGGGAGACGGTCGCCTTGTTGGCGTGGAGGTTGGCGTGGCTTTGCCTAAAGTGGTGGTCGGAATTGACTTCGGCACGCATGGGTCCGGAATTTCGTGGTGTACCTACGGAGGCAGGAACGACGATCCTGGTGAGCGGCGCATCAACTTCTTCAACTCGTGGGCGGGACAGCCCGTCGCCTCCGTGAAGAATCTGTCCGCGCTATTGGTCGATGCGCAAGGTGAAGTGCTGGGGTGGGGATACAACGCGCGGAGGCGAGCCCTGGTCAAGACTCACGGAGCCGACGGGCCGCGCTACTTCAGCGGCTTCAAAATGGGGCTCATGGAGCAGGCAGTCGCCGAGCGGGCCAGCCTTAGCGGAGAAAAGGCGGTTATCGAGGGCACCGGACACGACGATGAAGATGAAGAGGACGAAGACGAAGACGAGGGCCAAGAGGACGACGCAACGCCTGAGAAGATTGCCGAAAGTACCGGAGAGGAAGACGGGGCAGAGGCGGAAGTCACCAGTGACCTCGTCGTGCTGTCTGGCTCACGCCGACAGAATGCAGAGTCACTCATCGCTGCCTACCTGCGGAACCTCTACGAGACGGCCCTCGCGCAGGTCACTGCCAGCGGGTACGACAAGGACGACATTCGCTGGTGTCTGACAGTGCCTGCGATCTGGACGGATGAGCAGAAGCAGGTGATGCGGGACATCGCGGGGAAGGCGGGCTTTCCCCTCGAGGACGGCCGGCTCATCCTAGCCCTGGAGCCGGAAGCGGCAGCTCACTACGCCTTGGTCAGTGGCGTCAAAGTTGCCGGCGGCGCCGCGGACGGCGCCAGTTTGATGGAGCCAGGCAGTCGGTTCGTGGTGGTGGACTGCGGGGGCGGCACCGTTGACCTCACGGCCTACGAAACTGATGCCGAAGGCCGGATGGTAGAGATCGGCCTTCCCATCGGGGGTCCCCACGGATCAGAGGAGATCAACCGTGCCTTCCGGGATGAGCATCTCCTGGACCGCTTCGGCAAGCTGGAGATCTTGCAGGACCTCGCCGCTGATCACCCGGAGGCGCTGCTGGACCTCACCGAGGCCTTTGAGAGGGCCAAGCTTCACTTCGGACCCGACGAGACCGACCCGATCTACCTCACCTTGCCTTCGGCGATCGACCGGCGGATCGGTGCGACGGTACGAAAGCGCCTTTCCCGCAAGCAGAAAGGCGTCACGGACGCCATCGTCGTGACCGCAGCCGAGGCACGCCGCCTGTTCGACAACGTCGTGCCCGACATCCTTGACCTCATCGATGAGCAGCTCAAGGAAGTCGAGAACACCGCGACTGCCGGAAGCCGTGACCCAGTCGTCCTTCTCGTCGGCGGCTTCGGCGCATCCCCCTTGCTCCAGCATGCAGTCAAGGTGCACCTCAAGGGGCGTGCCGACGTGCTGGTGCCGCCTGACCCAGGAGCCGCCGTCCTCTATGGGGCCGCGCACTACGCCTACGAACCGCACACGCGTGCACGTCGGAGCAGACTGACATACGGCACCTGCTACTGCACGCCGTTCGAGGAAGGCGTCGATCCTGAGGAGTACCGCTTCACTCTGAGTACGGGCGAGGTGTACTGCAGGGCGCGCTTCTCCAAGCTCGTCACTCGGGGCGACCTGGTCAACACGGACCAGGAAGCGCATCTCCCCTACGTTCCTCTGGAGGGCACAACCCGCAAGCTGACCTTCAGTCTCTTCTCCTCCACTGAGCCGGATCCTCGCTACATCACTGATCCCGGATGCGAGTACCTCGGCAAGATCACGGTTGATCTGAAGAAGGTCATGGCCTTCGCGCTGCGAGATCGTGGCGTCACTCTCTACATGCGCTTTGGTGAGACCGAGATCAAGGCCCGTGCCGTAGTGCAGCAAAGCGGCGAGGAAGCCGCGACCTCACTCCGCTTCCAGACGAACTACTGAGCCGAGGACGCCCGTGCACTCCCTCCCACACACGCCCTCGCCGGCACAACCGCACGAGACCTTCAGCCATCCAGAGTCCCGCGTGGCGGATGATCCACCGGCGAGACCCCGGCGTTTGGACCTGGAACTCGATGAGGGCACCCGCAGGCTGACCGTTCTCGAGCGCGATTACCGAGTGCTGCAACAAGCCTGTGCTCAGTTCGAAGCCCGCCTGCAGTACGTGGAACGACGGCTGGACACCCTGATGGCAGCACAAGCGGAAACCCGCAGTGACGTGCCTTCCAACGCACACAGCGTTCATCACGTCATCGCCCGTGAATACGACGCCCTCGTTGAACAGAAGGTCCAGGGCCTGGCCCGGGCTGCCGCCCATCAAATCCCCGGGCACGCTCCCGGCGCTGTTCCCGTGATGCTCTGGCTCATGGGACAGATCTGCTCCGTCCTCTTCGGCCCCGACGAGCCGGACAGCAAGGCGATCCTGACTGCACTGGGCAGGAGCCGCCTCGACCCGTTGGCATCACAAGCCGTCCGATTGAGCAACACCGCCCTAGAGCTACGGCAGCGCTCAAAACGGACGGGGCTGTCAGCCCGCTGGGACTTCGAACTCGTGCCTGGTGAACGGCTCGACGAGGAGTGGCAGGAAGGCTGGCCGTCGTGCGACAGCACACTGCCCGGCCAGTTCGTGATCGCCCCTGCCTACCTTGTAGCTGACCAAGTCTTCAGTCGGCAGCGGGTGTGCACTGGCTTGTCCATCCCCGGTTGATGCCGACGCTTCGACCCACAACGGGCGAGCCAACCCTGAAGCGGCGACTGCATCTCTCCGCACGGTAGAGCCGGGCCACTACAGCAACGGCGGTTGTGGTGCTACGTCTTCTCGGTGTACCGGATCTGGCCGAACCAGGATCGGAAGGCGTACGTGAGGGCGAGCATCCCGGGGGCGAAGATGCCGGCCCACACCAGGCCCGTCACGACGGGGTTGATGTCCACCCTGTGCAGGTCGCTGAACATCATCCCGAAGCCCACGGTCATGAGGAGGATCAGGGGCGGGGCGACCAGGATGGCGAAGGCGGCGGGCAGCTGTCGCTGGCCGTAGAAGGTGCCGATGAACAGGTGGGCGCAGATGATCAACGGGGGCAGGAGCCAGAAGGAGGGCTCGCTGGAGTAGTGGGAGAAGTAGGCCACGCTGCCGGTCACGAAGGCCACGAAGCCCAGGTGCACGAGAGCTGCGGTGGTGAGGGCGGTCCGTGCGGCCCGGCTGGTGATCGTATGAACGACAACAGTGGGTCTGGGTGCGGGGGCGTCGGCTGCGTCGCCAGGATCGTCGTCTCCGTAGGCTGTCTCCTCGTTCTCTTCGTCCTCGTCGCCGGTGTCGTCCGGGTCCCAGTCGAGTTCGTCTTCGTCCGCCTCGTCGCCGTGGTCCTCCAGGTCGTCGTCGGTCCCCGGCTGGCCTTCGGGCTGGGGTCGCCCTGGGGGCCGTCGACGAGCCCGCGCCCGGAAGCCCGGCGCCCGGCTCTGGCCTGGTACTGCTCGCCGCGCTTGTCACGACGGAGAGCGGCGGTCCGCACTCCACCTTCCGGGGGATCGCGGCCCGCTCGGGGTGTTTTCTGCCCGACAACCGCGAGCGACTGCTGGCGGCCTGGAAGGCCAGCGTCGCCGCCGCGCATCAGCACTATGGCACCGGCACTCCGTGAGGAGCGCCTGATCCCGCTTCGGTGGCGGGAGCGGATGTCAGTGCCCGGCGGTACGGTCCGCAGCATGACGTCGATCCCTTATCCGAACTCTGCGCGGTGGCTGCTGGAGGTCACCGCCGCCGCAGCCCCCGCAGACCCAGCCGCCTTCGAAGAGCAGCGGCAACTGCTGCGTTCCGTCGCCGCATTCCATCGCGCCTCGCGGACGTGGTGCGCTTACATCGGCGCGCTCGATGTCCGGGCTCTCACGGTCCTGCAGCGGCTGTACGAGGCAGCGCAGCGGTTCGGGACCGAGGTGCGTATACGGGCGATCGCCGCCCCGGACGCCTGGAACGGGCCGTGTTTCCCGGAGGCCGGCGAACTGGCGGTTCTCGTGGCGGCAGAGGCCGACCGGGGCCGACAGCTCGGTGAGCTTCCGGTCTCCTGACGCGGGCACGCCGCCGGGATCGGCCTTCGGACGTGGTGTGACTTACCGTCTGCGCGGGTGAATCGGGGCCGTGTGCCGGGCGGGTCGGGGGCGGAACCTACTACGCAGATCACGAACTGCTGGTGATCTTCGAAGGGATCCGTCGTGCGTTTCACCCGCACCACCCGTACTGCTGCCGCAGGGCTCTGCGTGCTGACTGCGCTGCTCGCCCCCACCACGGCCACAGCCCACGCCGCTGCGGCCGCGCCCGGCGACACGGTGACCCTGCCGGTCCGCGAGGCCCTTCAGGCGCTGCCGGTCGAGGACGAGAGCCGGGCCGGCTACGAGCGCTCCAAGTTCCGGCACTGGACCGACGCGGACCGAGATGGCTGCAACACGAGGATGGAGATCCTCACATCCGAGGCCGTTACCGCCCCGGAGCAGGGGCCGAACTGCGTGCTCACCGGCGGGCTTTGGTATAGCTCGTACGATGACCAGTACTTCGACAATGCCCGCAAGCTGGACGTAGACCACCTCGTGCCGCTTGCCGAAGCGTGGGACAGCGGGGCATCCAGGTGGAGTGCGAAGGAGCGCGAGGCCTACGCCAACGACCTCGATGACGCGCGCGCTCTGATCGCGGTGTCCGCTGCGAGCAACCGCAGCAAGGCCGACCAGGACCCGAGTACCTGGCTGCCGGCCTTCGCGGGCTACCGCTGCCAGTACGTCATCGACTGGGTTGCTGACAAGACGCGTTACCAGCTGGCCGTTGACCCGAGTGAGGAAGCCGCGCTCTCCGAGACGCTCAGCCGTTGCCCCAACGAGTCCATCACGGTCACGCTCGCCCGTTAGCCACGGCCGCCCGAAGGCGTGGGGACGGGCCCGGTCCAAACGGTGCAGACAGCTCAAGCCCCGGCTGGACGGGGGAGACCAGCCGGGGCCATGAGGTGGTGACGTGCGGAAGGCGGTCGCCTCTCGGCGGAAGGCTCCATGGGGCTTCAGCCGGACGATCGTCCCCATGGTTACTCCGGCCTTGTGGCAACAGCCTCGACCGGGGCCCTGGGGGTCAGCCGCAGTCGTTGCGGTTGATTTTCAGGGAGCGGGTCTGGTCGTTGAGGTTGTAGGACCGCAGGTCGTGGATGGAGCCGCCGCTGCGGGTCACGCATACCCAGCGCCCGGAGTAGTTCCGCTTCTCGTAGACGCGGGCCGTGCGAGCGGAGTTGTTCCTGATCGAGCTGCCGCGGTCACGGATCGCGGAGGGCAAATCCTTCACGCTGCCGTCGACGGCTCGCCGCACCCACGGCTGCCCACCGAAGTTGACCTCCGGGTAGATGCAGACATAGGCGTCAGGGCAGTCAACGGCAGGGCGCGGGGCAGAGGTTGCGGCGGAGGTCGGCACCGGCAGGGTCAGCGGAAGGCAGGCCAGGGCGGTGGCTGCGGCAGCACGCATCACAGTTCTGATCACATGGACAGAAGTAGTCCACCGACCGTGGGGCTGGGCGGCATTGACGTGTGCGTTCACTCTTTCAGGCGTCCAGCGCGCTCTCGTTGGAGGTAGGCGGCCAGTCGCTGTTCACGCGGGCCCACCTGGCTTGGGGGGTGGACCCGCGGGGTTCGGGTTTAGCTGTGGTAGCGGATGTAGCCGTTGCCGTCCGGGTCGTTTGCGCTCTTGGTGTAGGAGTGGACGTCTGCGCGGTTGCCGGAGGGCTTGTACAGGTAGATCGTGTCGCGGTCGTTGTTCCACATGAAGTTGCAGTTGTCGCGGTAGACGACGTTTCTGCTGTCGGAGTCGGTGCCGTTGCCGCCGCGGAGCTTGATGTAGTCGCCGGGCTGGAGGTAGTGGCTGGCGGTGAAGGTGAAGCGGTTGCCGGTAGCGTCCTTGACGACGTAGCCCTTGAGGTTGATGGTCGCCGAGGACGAGTAGTTCTTGATCGTCAGGTATTCCTCGTCGGTGTTGCCGGTGGAGCAGCTGTTGGAGTCCCGGCCGGGCGCGTCGTACTGGACTCCGCGTACCTTCAACGCCGAGGAGTACTCGGCGGCCTGAGCAGGTGTGGCAGCGAGAACGGCCAGCGCGCCGGCGGTGACGGCCGCGGCAATAACAGAATACGTACGCATGATGAGGTCCCCCCTCAATGGTGCTGATGAGGGGCAGAAGCCTACAGACGTCATGAGCTGCCGGTTGCATCTTTAAGTCCGCATCTGGGACATCAATCGCTGAGTGTGATGACCGGGCCCGGGCCCGCCGTCGCTCTGAGCGTCAGCCGACGAAGTCGGCGACGAGGGTGGCGAATTCGTCGGGGGTGGCCAGGCGGATGCCGAGGGACTCGGCCTTGGCACGCTTGGATCCGGCGTTCTCGCCGGCGACGACCAGGGTGGTCTTCTTGGAGACGCTGGAGGAGGAGCGGCCGCCGGCGCGTTCGATGAGTTCGTTCATCTGGTTGCGGCTGAGTTTCTCCAGTGGTCCGGTCATCGCGCCGGTCACGACGACCGTCATCCCGGCCAGCGGCCCGCCGGCCGATTCCTCGCTCTGCGAGACGCCGTCTGAGTCGTCGGCGGCGGCCGCGCTCGGTGGGGTGGCGCCGGGTTCGGTCATGTTCACTCCGGCGGCGGCGAGTTTGTCGATGAGCGGGGCGAGGTCGGTGAGTTCGGCGACGATGGACGGGGCCTTCTCGGTGCCGATGCCCTCGACCTGTTGCATCGTTTCGGCGTCGGCGGCGCGTATGTGGTCCATGGTGGCGAAGTAGCGGGCGATGCGGCGGGACATGGACCGGCCGGTGCCGCGGACACCGAGCGCGCACAGCACCCGCGACAGCGGCTGCCCCTTGGCCGTACTGATTGCGGCGAGGAGGTTGTCGGTGCTGGTTGCGCCCATCCGTTCCAGGCTCAGGAGCTGGTCGCGGGTGAGGGTGAACAGGTCGGCGAGGTCGGCGACCAGGCCGGTTTCGACGAGTTGGACGACGCGGGTGTGGCCGAGGCCTTCGATGTCGAGCTGGTCGCGGCCGGCGGCGTAGGAGAGGGCGGCGACCAGGTGACAGTTGCGGCCGTTCTCGCAGCGCCAGCGCTGTTCGCTGGTGTCGATGCCGGCGCCGCAGCGCGGGCACATCTCGGGGAAGACGATGGGACGTTCGGTACCGGTGCGCAGGTGGGCGACGGGGGCTTCGATGCGGGGGATGACGTCGCCGGCCCGGTGGACCATGACGTGGTCGCCCAGGCGCAGGTCGCGGCGGGTGATGTCGGCCGGGTTGTGGAGGGTGGCGTAGGTGATGGTGGCGCCGTCGATCTCCACCGGCTCCAGCACGCCGCGGGGGGCGATGATGCCGGTGCGGCCGACGTTCCACTCCACCTCCAGCAGCCGGGTGATCTTCTCGACGGCGGGCAGCTTGTAGGCGATCGCCCAGCGCGGGGCCCGCGTCCCGGATCCGGCCGCATGCTGGTCGGCGGCCAGGTCGGCCTTGATGACTATCCCGTCGATCCCGAACGGCAAGGTCGCGCGCAGCGCGGCGATCTCCTGCACCCGGGCCAGGACCTGCTCCACCGTGTCGGCGGTGATGCCGGGCACGGCCGTGGTGGCGGTGGTGTTCACCCCGTACGCGGCGGCCCGGGCCATCAGGTCGCTGTGCGCGAGTTCGCCCAGGCGTCGGGCGAGTTCCGGCTCGGTGTCGGGCTGGGCCAGCAGGCCGTAGCCGAAGAACGTCATCGGCACCGTGTAGGCACGCTCCTTGGCCCGCAGGCTGCCCGCCGCGGCGCCGCGCGGGTTCGCGAACGGCTGCCCGCCGTGCGCGGTGCGCACCTCGTTCGCGTGCTCGAACTGGGCGGTGGTCATCAGGACTTCGCCGCGCATCTCCACCGTGACTGGCTCGGCCAGCTTGTGGGGCAGGCCTTCGATGGTGCCGATGGCGTGCGAGACGTCCTCCCCGGCCGTCCCGTCCCCGCGCGTGATCAGCCGGTCCAGGCGTCCGCGGGTGTAGCGGGCGGCGATCGCGAGACCATCCAGCTTCGGCTCGACACTGAACCGGGTGACTTCGTGGCCGATGCGCCGGGCCAGCGACGCGGTCCATGCGGTGAACTCCTCCGAGGAGAACACGTTGTCCAGGCTCAGCATCGCCACCGTGTGCGGGACATCGCCTTCCACGGCGCCGCCGGCGACCTTCCCGGTGGGGGAGTCGGGCAGCACTTGCTCGGGGTGCTCGGCCTCCCATGCCGCGATGCCGCGCACCAGCCGGTCGTAGGTGTCGTCGTCCAGAGGGGAGGTGCCGCCCGCGTAGTAGGCGGCCGCGGCCTTCACCGCCTCCTCGACCGCCTGCGCGTAGGCGGCGGCATCCACGATCACTGCAGCTGGTGTGGTCATGCCCGACATCTTGCCTGCCACCACTGACATTGATACTCGTAGGCGGTTCCGGCGGTCGTGGCTCTGCCACTGACTGACGCCCGGCCGAGACCGCGGCCGAGCCTCTCGGCAGTGGCCGCCGCCGACAGCCCCAGCCGCTGGCCGGCTGTGCCGGACCGTTCACGTTCGACTATCTGCGGTCCCGCCGGGCTGACCGAAAGCCGCCGACTGCGCTCCCAGGTCAGTGAGACAGGTGTGTGGCCGAAATGGCCATCTTGCACCGGGCTGGACGCATACCAACGCGGGGTTGCCGGGCAGAGACAGCACCGAAGCGACAGCCGCGAGGGGGGCCGGATGTCCGTGGACTGGGCAACGACCGTGACCACCGTCGGAAGCGTGGCAGTTGCGCTGGTCGGCGTCCTGGCCGGCTCGCTGCTCACCAACCGGGCCGAGCGCGTGCACTGGTCCCGGGACAAGCAGATCGAAGCGTGTGCCGCAATCGTGGCCGAGTCCACCCGTATCAGCCCAGCCGTCGTCGCGGCCGCGGCGAGCATGGATGAGGTCTTCTGGGGCCATAGTGACCAGTTCATCCAGCAGACCGCCACCAGCGAGGCAGCTTGAGGGGGCCAGGGACCGCATGGAAGCCGCCCGGCTGCACTTCATCAACGCGGCCCGCCTGCAGGTCGAGCCCCGGCACACCCGGCTCACGCAGGTACCTGTCAGTCGCCCGCCACTGCCCCACCCGACGGTCTCCGGCGCCGACCAGCAGCCTGACGGGCGCCCAGCGCTGGACCCGTCCGACGCCTGACCCCGACATCCTCCTCGGACTCTTCCTGCCACGGCGGCTCGTTTCCGGGCGGCTCTCCGCTTGTAGTGCGGCCTGTGGCATCGATGCGAGGGCTGGGAGTGTGAGCTGAGGGTCTCGCAGTGCAGGCACCAACTAGGTACCATCAGGGGTATGCCATCCCTGAACGTGTCTTTCACCGACGAGGAACTCGAGGGCGTGCGCGCGGCCGCCGCGGCCGAGGGTAAGAGCCTTAAGCAGTACCTGCATGATCTCGGCGTCCGTGAGATGCAGCGCCAGCGGTTCGTCACCGGCGCCACCACATGGGCCGACAGGCTGCGCGGCGAGTTCGACGACGCCTTCCCCGACGAGGTGCCGCCCTCCGAACGTGACGGGGCCGCAGCCGCCTGATGCCGCCCATCCTCTACATCGACGTCCCCTGGCTCCTGGACGTCCAGGAGGCCGCCCTCGGACACGAGGACATGACGGTCTCCGACTACTCCGCGCTCGTAGCGGCCGTCGCACGGCACAAGACCAAACTGCCGACCCTCCAAACCGCCGACCCGGACGCCGCATGGCGTGCGGCCGCGCTGATGCACACGCTCGTGCGCCTTGAACCGCTCCCACACCGCAACAGCCTTTTTGCGGCATTCGTCACCGCGCAGTACATGGACCAGTCCGGCGAGGGCATCGACCCTCCCTACGGAGCTCTGTCCGATCTCGTACGCAAGATCCGCGACACCCGACTCAGTGTCCACGCCGTCGCCGACCAGCTGCGCTCCTGGAGACTCTGACCAGCCGACTACGCCGGTAGCTGCCGCACCATGTGGTCGTCGGTCACCTCGTACACGTCGATGCGCAGCAGCCTGCGGACATCTCCCGGACGCGTTCGACGACCTTGACGGACGAGGACGGCACGACCAGTGCGTACCGTATGCGCGATTCCTGGCTCGTGATGCGGCGCAGCAGCTGTCCATAGGCGCTGTCGGCGCCGATGCCTTTCTCGCTGGTACGGCCCTTGGCATCGCAGATCAGCCGCTCGTTGCCGCGCACGGCTTCGAGGTCGGTCCAACCGTCCGTGGGATCGACCGGTGTCCAGCCCTGGGTCAGCAGCCACGTGCGGAAGGCATCGGTGACATCGTCAGGTTCAGGTACTTCTTCGCCCCGCCGACCATCTGTCCGGAGTCGGCGTTGCCGGCCCAGGCCACCGTGCTCTTCGGGTGCAGCAGAGGGAGCTGGAGCGGTCCTCCGTCGCCTCGATGGCGTCCTCCCGTGCAGGCCGCCAGCATCGGCGCGTACGTGAGTTCCGTACGCGCATCGGCACCGGCCGCGCCCTCGAGCTCGTTCCAATCGACCCGGAAGTGCTGTGACCTGCGCCACATGGTGCGCGAGAGGTTGATCGTAGCGTCCGATTAACGACGGTTACTTGAAGTTGGAACCTTATTGCGGTGAGTGAGTCAAGGGTGCTGATCGGGGCTGGTGCCGCGCACCCTCCAGGAGGCGCCGCTGGGGCCCGTGGGGCAGCAGCCGGTGGCATGGATTCGAACATGAGTAACCGGCTGGTCGCTTTCCGTAAAAATTCCTCCAGGGCGGGTTCAACGTTTCGGGCCTTGAGTCGATTAGCTGGTGATCGAGAGCAACGATGCTCTCCAGCGCCCCAGTTGGGGTGGGCCGGGCGCTGCCCTTCGTAGATGAGAAGGACCCGCACACGTGACTCACGATGTCGCAAACAGCGTGCTGGCTTCGGTCATTGCGTTGCGCGTGTTTGCCCCCGACGTGGTGGCACTGGTCCGCCGGATGCTTGGCGCCGGGGTGCGCGTGGGAGCCGCCGCTTTGATGGAGCGCCGCACCGGCACGCCGCCAGCCCCGGCCGCACCGGCTGGATTCGTGCAGGGCGAGGACGGTGGCCGGCAGTGAGCGACCACCCCAGTGGACAGCCCCGTCCCAGCACGACCAGGCATGAGCTGACCGTGCCGCTGCCGCAATTGCCGAAGGCGTTCTGGGCCTTCCACGACCAGTACTACAAGCCCTACCGGCGCTACGCCCACGTGCACCTGGGCGACGAGCACGCCGCCGGTGAACTGGTCCACCAGGTCTTCATGCACCTCGCCCTGAACTGGGCACACCTGATGGAAGAGGCCAACCCCGCCGCGTCCGCGTGGGCCTTACTCAAAGAGAGCGTCGCCCAGGAACTCGACCTCCAGGGCCGCCAGCACGCGATGACCGAGACGGCCGTTCTCCAACACGTGACCCGCTCAGTGCTGGAGTCCAGCCGCCAGGAATTCGCGGTCATCGAAAGCGCGCTCGGCCTGTACCCCGCGATAGCCCGCCTGCCCGAGCGCCAGTTCGACGTCATGGTGCTCCGGTACGTCCTTGGCTTCTCCACCGACACCACCGCCCGCATCATGGGAGTCACCGACGCCACGGTGCGCTCCCACTGCCACCTGGCCCGCCGGAAGATCGCCAGAGACCTGGACATCCCCCTCGGTGCGGACTGCGACGATGAGGAGTGAATCAGCGATGACACCGCGCAGCCTCGACGAACTCCTGACCGAGGCCGAAATCCTGCAGGACACCTACGACGACGAAGACACCGCCGCATCCCGCCGGCGCATCGAATACGGCGTGGCCGACACCTGGTGGCGCAGCGCCCTGCTACTGGAGTCCTCCGCACAGCAGGTCAAGCCCTGGCTCCAGGACGGAACACCCCGAGTGCCCGCACCGCTGTGCGCAGCCCAGCACGAGCAGGCCGGCCGCGATCTGCGGGACCTGTCCACCCTGGTGATCCGCGACTCCCGGGCCGCTGACCACATCGCCCTGCTGGCCCGGTCCTGCCGGGTCGAGCCCGCCAGCGCACTGATCTTCGCCTGCCTGCTGCACCTGGCCGACCGCGAAGGAGCCCAGTTCTGGTGGCAGTTCTCCGCCGGCGCCGGAAGCAGCACCGCGGCCCTGTGCCTGTACCTGATGCACCTGCAGCGCGGCGAACTCCGCGACGCCGAACACTGGGCAACCCAGGCAGCCTGCCTGGCCCGCCTGGAAAACCATCACACCAGCAGCAGCGACGACTGGACCAGCCTCGTAAGCCGGCCACCCCGCCAGGGCAACGCCCACTGGTACACCCCCCGCACCATGATCGCCCGCACCATGGCGATCCTGCACTCCGGCATCGCCGCCGACACCAGCGTCGTCGACAACCCCCTCAACACCGCAGAACCACTGTGCCGCTCACTCGCCGTCGCGGTACAGCGCCTGGAAACCAAATCCGACGCCGACTACGGCACCATCCCCCGCGCCAGCTTCGAACTGGCCGCCCGACTGGAGGACTGCGCAGCATCCTCCCCCTGACCTGCCTGAGTGGTTCGGCCGGCACCTAAGCTGACGCGGCGCTCGGTGAATCTGCGGGCCCGCGCCAGCAGGCCTCCAGCACTCGTCTGCATACGGACGGTGACGAAGTGCCGGATGCGGGAGTCCCTCCAAACCGTCGTCCGCTCCCATCCGTTGAGTCGACTCTGTGCGTCACCGCATGTGAGGCAGCACGGTCGAGGCCGTATCGGTGACCGCGCCGGGGGGATGCCTCAGGCTGAGGCGGCGCCGGTGGCGTCAACCGGGGGAGGCAGGGTGCGGAGGCATTCGCGAAGGTCGGCAACGCTGTCGGCTGGACGGTCAGCGAGCAGGGTGTCGAGGCGCTTCAGCCGGGCGCGTGCGGTGGAGCGCAGGCGGCTGGGCGAAATGCGGCCGAGCACATCCAAGCCCCGTTGGGCGGCGTCGGATGGCTGGGTGGAGGCCTCTGCCTGGGCGAGGACGAGGGTGGCGGCGGCCCATCCCGGAGTGCCGGTCGTGCACGCGGCCGCGGAGTTTTCGGCGCGGGAGCGGGCCTGCTCGGTGCGGCCGAGTGCGAGGTGTGCCTCGGCCTGGTGCAGGGCCAACTCGGCGGCGTCGAACCCGAAGCGGCCCGGTGCTTCGCCGAGCGGGTCGGCTTCGAGTTCGGTCAGTGCTTCCTCGAGCGCGTCGGTCGCCTCCCGGTCGCGGCCCTGCTGGGCGAGCGTGGGCAGCAGGGCCCAGGCGTGCAATTGGGCGCGGACAAGGCCGCCCGGTGCTGCGGCGGCGCCGCGTTCGGCGTAGGTGAGCGCGGCCTGGAGGTTGCCGGTGCTGCGCGCCACCATGCTCTGCGCCCCGTGCACCCAGGCGGTGAGCTGGGTGTCGCCGCATCGGTTCGCGTATGCCGCGGCAGTGCCCAGATGGGTGCGTGCACCGGACGGGTCACCGAGGTGGAAGGCGAGGTTTCCCAGGAGGGCACACAGGCGGCCGATTTGGCGCTGCAGTTCGGTGCTGGGGCCGTCGGGAGTGAGGATCCCGGCGAGCAACGTGCGGGTGTCGCGGACCTCTTTGAACAGCACCGGCACAGGGTGCTTGGGGTAATTCAGGGCGTAGTGCTCGACCGCGGCCTCGGCGAGGTCGTCCACCAGCGCACCGCCTGCGGGTTCGGCCAGGAGCGCCAATTGGAGGGATTCTCGGACTGACGGGAGCCCAGCGTCGGTGGTCATCAGCTCCGCCCCTTCCTGCCGGCCGGACGGGGTGACGCCGGCGTCGTGGCGACCGTACCCGATCATGTCCGCGGTCCACGCGGACAACTGCCGTACCCGCCTCATCTGGTGAAGACCCAACTGTTCGGGCTGGGCGCGGTAGACACGGCACAACATCACCGCGTAGTCCGCGCTCGGCCACTCCTCAGGGTCGTGTTCCCAGCGGCACAGCATCGACTCCGATAAGGCCGTCCGCATCAGCCCGTCGGCCACGTAGAGCTCCCCGATCTGGGTGACGGTGTCCGCCCTGGACCAGCCCAACGCGAGGCGCCACGCCTCCAGTTCGGTCACCTCCGGCAAGGCCGCGCGAATCGCTGCGGTGATGTGCTCGGTTGTGTAGCCGGAGCGCTGGCAGCGCATCCGGATCTGGGCGGCCTCGCGCACGATGGCGGCGCGGCGCGAGCGGGTGATTGCGGCGGTCATGGCACCCCCGTCAAACCGGTCCTGAACCGTTCACGGTAGCCGAGCCGCACCCACCTCGGCAGAGCGATTTCACGCATTGCGGCGAGCCGCAATCCGAGCCCTGAAAGGCGCAATGACCTTGCGTAAGGACTGAGGTGACGCTATTGGAGGCGGCCGCGTTTCAGGGCTGCATCATCTCGGCACGACGCCGAGACTTCCGATTCCTCAGAATGGGGCAGGCTTATGGAAGCTGTGCTCGTTACCGGCGGCGCAGGATTCATCGGCTCACACTTCGTCAAACGCCTGCTGCGAGCAGACGACATCGCCAAGGTGACCGTGCTTGACGCCCTCACCTACGCCGGAAACGTCGAGAACCTGGGCGAGGCGTTCTTCGACCCCCGGCTCACGTTCGTCGCCGGCAACATCCTCGACACCGCGCTCGTCGACACCCTCATCTCCGAGCACACCCTTGTCGTGCACTTCGCCGCCGAGTCCCACGTCGACCGGTCGCTGCTGGCCGGAGGGCCGTTCGTGCAGACGAACGTGCTCGGCACGCAGGTCCTGGCGGATGCCGCTTCCCGCCATGGGATCCAGAAGTTCGTCCACGTATCAACGGACGAGGTGTACGGTCCGCTCGCGGAGGGCTCCGCAACGGAGGAGGACCTGCTGCGGCCAACCGTGCCCTACGCGGCGTCCAAGGCGGCCAGCGACCTCGTCGCCCTCAGCTCCTTCCGCACCCACGGGCTGCCTGTGTGCGTGACGCGATCGTCGAACAACTACGGCCCGGCCCAGTACCCGGAGAAACTCATCCCGCGGTTCGTCACCCGCCTCATCAGGGGCGAGAAGGTCACCCTGCACGGCCGTGGCCAGCACGTACGGAACTGGCTCCACGTGGATGACAACTGCCAGGGCATCGAACTCGTCATGCGGGCCGGCGTCCCGGGGGAGGTCTACAACATCGGGGGCGGGAGGGACCTGACCAATCACCAGCTGACCGGCCTTCTGCTGGGTATGTGCGGCGCCGACTGGGACTCGGTGACCTACATCCCCGACCGGCAGGCCAACGACATCCGCTACTCCATGGTCTGGGCGAAGATCGCCGACAGGCTGGGCTACCGGCCCACGCACGAGTTGGAGGAAGAACTCGCCCGGACCGCGGACTGGTACCGGCGCCACCCGGAGCGGTGGGCGCCACTGGTCCGCATCCCGCAGCCCTCTGCAGCATCCCCGGCTTCGCCGGCCGTTGCGGTCGGAGGGTGACGCCATGCCCACCACACGCACACGCCCTTGGCGGATCCTCGTCACCGGGGTCGGGGGAGCGCCCGGCTTCGACCTGGCGCGCAGCTTGATGCGCCACCGCTGCCAGGTCATCGCCGCCGACTGCGACCCGTACGCCATCGGCCTGCGCCTGCCCGAGGTGACACCGCGCATCACCGTTCCCATCCTTGACCCCGGCTACCAGAGCGGCATGCTCCGGCTCTGCGCCGAACTCCGCCCCGACGCCCTGGTCTCCACCGTCGAGCAGGAGCTGCCCCAGCTCCTCACCCTGTGCCGGCCTCTTGCCGAAGTTGGAGTCACCACCTGGCTGCCCGACCCGCCCGCCGTCGAGGCCTGCACAGACAAGGCCCGGTTCGCCGCAGTCCTCACCGAGCACGGCATCCCGACGCCGCACACCGTCCTGCCGGACGAGATCGATCGGGCCCCCGCCGGCCCGCTCGTCATCAAACCCCGGCACGGCCAGGGCGCCAAGGACGTGCACTTCTGCCAGACCCTGGAGCAGGCGCGCGTCCTGTGCGAGCTGGTGCCCAGCCCCGTGGTGCAACAGCGGGTGAAGGGTGCGGAGTTCACCGCCGACTGCCTCGTCGACCGCTCCGGCCGCGCGTCTGTGGTGCTGCGTCACCGGCTCCTGGTCAAGGGCGGTCTCGCCATGGTGAGCGCCACCTTCTACGACCAGGAGGTAGAGCAGCACGTCCGGGCGGCCCTCGCCGCCACCGGCCTCGTCGGCGCCTGCTGCGTCCAGGGCTTCATCTGCGAGGACAGCCCGCAGCGCGTGGTGCTGACCGAAGCCAATGCGCGAGTCGGCGGCGGGTTCCCCGCCGCCGAAGCGGCCGGGGCCGACCTCATCGGCCAGTTCCTGTGCGGCCTGTTCCGCCAGCCCGTCGACCACCACCGGCTCCAGTACAAGCCGGACGTGTGTCTGACCAAGTACTACGAGACGCTCGCCATCAGCGAGAGGACATGGCAATGACCACCACCAACCTCGGCTTCAACCACAACGCTCGCCCCTTCCTCTACGGGCCGGAAGAGGCCGCGCTGTGCGAGGCCCTGCGCAGCGGCTACTACAACCACTCCGCTGTCACGGAACGGTTCGAGGACGAGGTCGCCCGCTTCCTCGGCGTGCCGGACGCAGTCGCCGTCGCCTCCGGGACCGCCGCACTCCACGTGGCTTTACTGGCCGCCGGCATCGGCCCCGGCGACGAGGTGATCCTGCCCTCGTTCACCTTCTGCGCGACCGCCCAGGCCATCCTCGCCACCGGAGCAACGCCCCGCTTCGCCGAAATCGACCAGCGCACCCTGTGCACGGGCAGCACCCAAGTGCTGGACGCCCTCACGCCGCACACTCGCGCGGTCCTGCCCGTGCTCTACGCCGGCCGCGCCGTCGACCTGTCCGATGCACGCCCCGTCCTCACCGCTCGGGGCATCACTGTCATCGAGGACGCAGCGCACGCCTTCGGCTCCTTCAACGGCCACCGGCGCGTCGGCACCACCGGCGACGTGACCTGCTTCTCCTTCGGGCCGATCAAGAACCTCACGTGCGGGCAGGGCGGCATGATCATTCCCCGCACCCCGAAGGAGGCCGACGCCTGCCGCAGGCTGCGCAGCCTCGGCATTGCCGAATCCGCCACCTCCCGCGCGGACTTGACCACCTACACCGTCGGCGGCTTCGGGCTCCGCGTGCAGATGCCCTCACTCAACGCCGCCATCGGCCTCGCCCAACTCGCCCACTTCGCCCAGGCCGAAGCCAAGCGCAAGGAGCTCTGGCGCGCCTACGCCGCCGCTCTGCACGACATCGACGGCGTGGTCCTGACAGACGTCGACGTCGACCACACCGTCCCTCACCTCTGCGCGGTGCGTGTCCTGCGAGGGCGGGACCGGCTGTTTCGTGCTCTGCGCGAGCGCGGCATCGGCGTCGGCACGCACTATCCGCCCAACCACCTGCAACCCGCCTTCGAGCAATGGCACCGGCCCTTGCCAGTGACCGAGCAGATCGGCCGGGAAATCATGACCCTGCCGTTCCACCAGCACATGACCGAGGCCGACACCGACCGCGTCACGAGCGAAGTGCGGCACACTCTCAGCGCGGAGGCAGCCCGGTGACTGCGGCCAGCCCCAGGCGCCTGCTGACTGTGTGCCTGGGCAACCACTGCCGATCCCCGCTGGCCGCCGCCGTCCTCGCCCGGCAAGGCGGTGCCGCGGTCCAGGCGCTCTCGGCCGGCATCCGCGAGAAGCATGTCGGCCGCCCGGCGCACCCCTTGATGATCACGGCCGCCGCGGCCTGCGGCTACGACCTCACCCCCCACCTCGGCGTACAGGTCAGCCGGGAGTTGCTGGACTGGGCCGACACCGTGCTGGCCATGGACCGCAACAACCTTGCCGCACTCCAAGACCTGGCCGACGAGCGCACCGTGCCCAAGCTGCGCCTGTACCTCGGTGATCAGGACGTTCCCGACCCGTGGGGAGGGGACGACGCCGCGTTCGCCACCGTCGTGAAACTGATCGAAGACGGCGCGGCCCGGCACCTGACCTAAGACCGCGCCGGTCAGCCGGATGCGGCGGACAGGATGACGTCCACCAGCCTGTCGGCCGCGTCCGGCTTCCCGTGCGCGCGGGCCTGCTCGGCCAACGTGGCGCGGCGGGCGGGGTCCGTCAGCAGCGGGCCCACCGTGTCGCGCAGCGACTCAGCCGTGACGTCTCCGAGTAGCGCCACAGCCGCCCCGGCATCTTGCAGGTAGCGGGCGTTGTGCGCCTGCTCGTTGCCCGCCGATGTGGCCAGAGGGATGTACACCGCCGCCTTCCCTAGCGCGGTCAGTTCGGCGAGCGTGCCCGCACCACTGCGCGAGATCACCACGTCCGCCAGCGCCAGGACGTCCGGCAGCTCCGGCCCGACGAACCCGGTGAGGTGGTACCGGCGCGCCAACTCGGCCGGGAGCGCCGCGGTATGCCCACGCAAGGCATCAGCGTTGGCGGTGCCGCACTGATGGATGACGTTGGCGTGGCCCAGCAGCCACGGCAGGCTGTCACGTACAACATCGTTGATCTGCCGGGAACCCTGGGCGCCGCCGGTGACGTAGACAGTGGGCAGCCGACGGTCGAAGCCCCGCAGTCTCAGCGCCTCGACAGCCTTGTCCGCGTGCCCCGTCAGCACTTCCGGCCGCACTGGGTTCCCCGTGACGACGGCGATACTCCGGGCTCCCTCAGGCAGCAGAGGGAGGGTGGACTCGGAGGAGACGGCGATGCGGGTCGCCGAATTGGCCAACTTCCGGTTGGCCAGGCCCAGACGCACCGTCTGCTCGTGCAGGACCAGCGGCCGACGGCAGATGCGTGCCGCCAGGCCGGCCGGGACGGCGACATAGCCGCCGGTAGCGAGCACGACGTCGGGCTGGAAGCCGGCGATCGCCTTCCGGGCCTGCGCGACGCCGAGCGGCACGCGCGCCATGTCCTTCACGTTGGCCGGGGACACCAGCTTCAGCGGGTTGCTGGAGCGGCGGATCTTGCCGGTGGCAACCGCGGCGAAGGGGATGCCCTCGGCCGGAGCGACGCGGGCCTCCAGTCCCTCTGCGGTGCCGATCCACAACACCTCCAGCGCCTGACCGGACTCGGCCAGCCGATCCTGGAGAGTACGGATCGCTGTCAGGGCCGGGTAGGTGTGACCACCCGTCCCGCCGCCTGTCACAGCCAAGCGGAAGCCACGAGTCGAACTGCCGTGACGACCATCGGAATGAGCGCTGTTCACCAAGAGGGTTCCCATCTAGGCCGCGTTGGGGCTCGCTACGTACCGTAGCGGATCCCCACGGTGGAGCCTGCCACCGTGCGCCAGTACCGGACGGTCAATCCGGGTGTGGCGGGTCGACGGCGAACTCGTAGGCCACTTCCCAGGTGCGGTCCGGGATGACGATGTCAGCGGTCTCCACCGCGCGGCCGTCGCCGTCGTAGTACGTCCGCTCGATCGCCAGGACCAGGTCGCCGACGTTGATGCCGAGCAGGTCGGCCTGTTCCTGGGTGGCGCGGGCCGGCCGCGGGATTTCCAACCAGGTTTCGATGTGGACGCCGATGGAGCGCATCCGCTCGACGACGCCCTTGCCTGCAAGTGGACCCATCTCGGGCAGCAGGATGGGGGTCTCGCCGGTGATGGCCATGGGCTCCCAACTGACGGAGAGCTGGGCGGGTTTGCTGTCGGCGAGGAACTCATAAGCGGTGCGCACGGTCGAGTCGCCGGGAGCGATGCCGAGGCGCCGGGCGATGTTCTCCGGGGCGGGTGTGCGGGCCTCGGAGGACGCCTCCCAGGTGCCGCTGCGGCCGATCTCGTACATGTCGGCGCGGAAGGGGCTGCCGCCGCGGCGTTCGCGGTGCCGGGAACGGATCATCCGGCGCCGCTCGCGTGGCTGGGCTACGTAGGTTCCTGATCCCGCGCGGCCTTCGAGGAGCCCTTCGACGATGAGGCGTTCCTGTGCTTTCTGCAGCACGTTGGTGCCCACGCCGTAGTGCTGGGCGAGCTGTGCCCGGGAGGGCAATTTCGCGCCGGCCTCCCACTCGCCGTCCGCGAGGCGACGGCGCAGGTCGTTGGCGACCACCTGGTGCGGCGGCTCGTCGTGGCCCATGCGCGGACTCCGTACTGGTCGGCGGCTTCTCGAAGTGCCGGGTAGCGGCGCTCAATTGACAAGTTAATGCATCAGGTTCAAGCTAATGCATCAGATATACGTTACGTGATCATGCGTGTACGGGGGAGATTCGTGAGCTCGCCGACGACCAAGGCCACCGCGATCGCCTCCATGCTCACCACCGCGCTTGGCGCGCCCCTTGACCAAGACGATCCCGAAGCCGTCCGCATCGAGGAGACCGACGCCGCCCTGCGCATCTCGGCACCGGTGCCGCCCACGCTCAGCGAAGCGGTCCGCCTCGGCCTGCTCGACTTCCTGCTCGGCACAGCCGACCGCTTCGGGCACAACGTCCCGCACGACGGGCCCTCCGTCATCTGGGCCGAGATCGAAAAGGCCGACCCCGGGGGAGAGTCACTGTGATTCCGCCCCACGCGCGAGCGTCCGCTCCGCGCCCGTCGGCTGCACCGCGCCGCATGATCGCCTCGAAGGCTCTGGAGCTGAGGCATGACCCACCCGATCCCCATCACTGCCGGACCACCAGTACCGACCGATGGCGCCACTCAGGCCGGCGCCGACATCGCGCTCTACACGACCACCGTCAACTCCCGGATCGCCGTCCACACCCTCGTGACTCTGGCGGACTTCGCCACCCGCCAGGGATGGACCGTCGTGCACGAGGCGTACGACCTGGCACCGCTGCACGTCTCGGCCCGCCTGCGCACCGGCTGGAATTCCGGCCTTCAGGCCGAGTGTCTCGGCTGGGGCACATGGCTGGGAGTACCCCGCCTCGATGTCACCGAGCCTCCCGGCAGCCACTCGATGGTGCCACCCCGGTACGAGGGCGACCTGTGCCCTCCACGCGCCGTGACGCAACTGATCGCAGCGGGCCTGACCCAGCAGGCCGAGACCTCCCAATCCGGCGAGACCGGAGGGCGGCCATGACGGTCACCGTGGAATACGAGAGCACCGAGCACCAGTCTCTGCCCCTGGACACGGCCCTGGTTGGCGCGGCGATCGAGCGCATCCTCAACACTCGTGAGCCGCGCCCTGAGCGGGAGGAAGCCGACCTCCTCGCCCTGCTGCTGCGCGGCCACCTCGCCATGCTCGTTCCCGAGGCGCAGGCGATCGTGGACGCCTTGCCGAACAAGGAAGAGCGCTCCTCCTTCCTGGCCCAGCGCAGCGTCGACCGGGCGAAACGCTTACTCGCAGAGGCACCGACATACACCGCGCGGGACACGGTAGCCGTAGTCCCCCTCGCGGACTGCTGCCGCGAACTTCGCCTGCACCACGCAGCAGGCTCCCCGACACCGAGCTCATCGTGACCAGACGGCCCGCGGAGAGGGACGAACAGACCATGAACATGGGCCAGTTGGCCGGGCCGCACTGGCTGGTGGAGGCACTGCAGAACCCCGCCGACCGGAACTCTGTATGGCGTCAGTGGGAGCGTCTCGGCAGGCCGGCGCTCATCCCGACCGGCGTCCGGTTCGACGGCATCGTGCTGCCCGCGGTCATGGGCCGCGCGGTACTCGACCGGCTCCGCACCCTCGACGGTCCCACCGGCCCGGTGCTCTACGGCGTCCCGCGATACACCTTCCTCGTACCCTCAGGGACCGCAGCGGCCTGGGAGGAAAGGGGCACCACCCGGACGCTGGGCACCGGCAGTTGGATCGTCGCCCCGAAGCCCGGCGAGCCCCAGGACGGGACGGTCTCGGTGCACAGCCCTTCCTGGCCCATCCCGCCGGACGGAAGCGGCCATCTCCACCACCCCGACGTCCTGCGCGCGGCCATGAGAGCCACCCTCGCCGCCCACCAACGGCCCAGCGCGTTCGGGCAGCAGGACACAGAGGAAGGCGGCCGCTCGTGAAGTGCGCCCCGGCGACAGCCCGTACGGACGCGGATCATCGAGGCCGCCATCACTACCGCGCTCTGTTGCGCTCGCGTCATCGCGTTCGGCGTAGCGCTGATCCACACGCTCCGCGCCCCGTGACACCGCACGGACCTGGCCGCCGTCGACGGTACGGCCACGCCCGCCCCCACATCGAGAGACGGAGCTTTGGTGTACGAGATGCGTCCGGCCGCCGAGGACGACCGCACGGCGGTGACTGACCTCCTGCAAGCGCGCGATGACTGGATACGCCAACGCGGCCTGCCGCCGTCGGACGCCGTCGCCGTCCGCGCCCTTATCGGAGACAGCGGCGACGACATGACGCTGATGGTGCTCGCCGAGGACGACGAGATCGTGGGCAGCGTCGTCCTGTACGCCACCACCCCCTCGTGGGGGTGGACCGCGAGCGAACGAGCCGAGCCCTCGCTCGGCCTGGCCACCATGTACACCCACCCCGCCCACCACGGCGGCGGGCTGGGGCGCCTTATGACCCTCTGGGCGCTCGACTACGCCGCCCGGCGCACCGACCTCCAGCTGCAATGGGTGCGCGGCTCCGTCCACGGCGAACGGCTCATGCACCACTTCCGTGACGAACTCGGCTGGGACGACGTACGCCACACCCGGGACAGAAGCCTCCAGCGCACGTTCCAGATGCAGCAGCGCCCCCGTGAACTGCCTGGACTCCGCGCACTGATCACCAGTGACGACCCGCCCCTGGCGACCGACGTGTGTACCACGGAGCTGGCCCCGGACACGTCCCGCTGGGCAGGGCAGGAGCCGACGTGATCGCCACGCCTCCCACGGAAGACTCAACCCCATACCACCGGCTCTTACAGATCAAGACCGGGCGGACGCCGTACCTCTGCGAGAACATCGCGCGCCTGCCGGGCCGCCCGTTGCTCCTGCAGCGGGCCATCGTGGAGACGCCGAACGACGCACTCCTGTGGCTCGTACGCCGCGCGTGCTTCATTGCTGACCTCCTCGAAGACGACGAGGCGCGCGGCATGCTGGTCGACCACGTCTGCGACGGCGCCTTCCAGGCCCAGGCCCTGGCCGCAGTCGCGTCCAGCGAACGGCTCGTGCTCGAAGTCGCAGATCCCGACGCGGTCATCGAGTTGACCGTTCAGCCAGCCGACCGCCTTGACGATCGGCAAACGGGCAGCGGCGCCACCGCAGTTGATCCCGTGCGACGGAGCCGATCCGCCTCCTGAACCTCCGCCCGGTGGCTGTGGTGCCCCTACACCCAACGCCACCGGGCGGAGCTCGTACGGCGCGCGGCCGCCGCTCGAGCGCGGTGGCTGCCGCTCGAGCGCGGTGGCTGCCGCACCCCTTGCGCGTCCATTCCTCGCCGCGATCCGACGCAACCCCACTCTTAGGACCCGGTGCGCCCGTCGACCGGGACTGGCGCCGGACCTACGCCCTGACCCCGGCGAGCCTGCGCCGCCTCCGGGACGCCGCGCGCATGTCCCTGACCGTGCTGGGATGGCCCGGGGACATCCCCACGGCGGTCGAGGTGCTGTCGCGACTAGCGCACAACGCCACCGTCCACACCCACCCCGACGAGGCGGAGGCGGAGATGACCGTACGACTGGCAGTGGCCGAGGACGACGTGCTGCTCGTCGAAGTAGAGGACCCCCGCCCGGAGCTCCCGGACAGCAAGGCCGCCATCGCCGGGGAGAGGGGCAACGGCCTGATGTACGTAGGCCTTCTGGGCGCGAGGGCCACCTGGTTCCTGTCCGAGGACGCCCGCACCAAGACAGTCCAGGCAGGACTGCTGCCGGGAGAGGTGTCGCCGTGAGACCGCCCCCAGGCTCGCGCGGGCAGAAACAGAAAGCCGGGCGCCCGATCCGTTCCACCGCGCCTTCACCGAAGAGAAGATCCAAGCCCTGGGTTCCGGCTGGGTATTCCGGCAGACGTACTCGCTGAACCGGACGCAGAGGGCAGTCGTACTGCGCGGCTACGGCTGACCCCGCCTCCCAACCGTCCCGCCGTCGGCACGGCGGGAAGCAACTCCCGGCGCCGGGCCACGCTCCTTTCCCCGAGGGCGCACCCGGCGCCGGGTCCATGTGTTCGATAAGGGCGTTCCATTTGCGCCGGATGGCGGGTTAAGGTCTCGTTCCGAGAGGATCTTGTACGGAGGTGCCCGGGATGGAGAACAGCGCGCCAGCACGCCGGGGACGTCCCCCGGGCCCCCGGACCGCGGAGGGAGAGCTGACGAGCCGCCAGTCGGCCATCGTCCGCTACATCACGGAGACAGTCGACCGGCAGGGCTACCCGCCGTCGATGCGGGAGATCGGCCAGGCCGTGAAGCTCGCCAGTACATCCTCGGTCGCCCACCAGCTGATGGCCCTGGAACGCAAAGGCGTCCTGTACCGCGACCCGCACCGTCCCCGCGCCTACTGCGTACGCCCCTCCTGGGCGCCTGACCTGGGAGACAAAACCGAGCCTCCGGTGGACGTGCCGCTCGTCGGGCGCATCGCCGCCGGCGCACCCCTGCTCGCCGAGGAAATGGTCGAGGACGTCTACGCACTGCCGCGCCAACTCGTCGGCGAAGGCGAGCTGTTCGCCCTGACCGTGGTCGGCGACAGCATGATCGAGATGGCGATCTGCGACGGCGACATCGTCATCGTCCGCCGCATGGACAGCGCCGACCATGGCGATATCGTCGCCGCGCTCCTCGAGGACGAGGCCACAGTCAAACAGCTGCGCCGGCAGGACGGCCAGGTGTGGCTCATGCCCCGCAACTCCGCGTACGAACCGATCCCTGGCGACCAGGCGCAGATCCTCGGCAAGGTCGTCGGCGTCCTGCGCCAACTCTGACCGGAAAAGCCTGGGTCGGTACGGAGGCGAGTCTCGTGGGCCGCTTCCCATCGGCGATTGCGTCATACTCGGCACGGAGTTCTCCACATCGGGCATAGGAGAGCAACAAATCCGCACAGGCCCGACACTGACGCCCGAAATCCGGTGGAGACCGGGAGTGCCGGCGTGCCAAGCTGGCACCCATCGAAGGGGTGTAGCTCAGAGAGGCCAGAGCGCCGGTCTCCAAAACCGGATGCCGCAGGTTCGACTCCTGCCACCTCTGCCACTGACTGATCACGGCTCCCAGGGCGTCAGGGCCTCCGCCATCGCCGAGGCGACTCACCAACCCGTCCTAACAACCGATCCCCGGCGACCAGGCGCAGATCCTCGGCAAGGTCGTCGGCGTCCTGCGCCTGCTCCAAGCGGCCGACTGAGAAGACATCGGATGCGGGACGACCGACCGATAGCCTGCCCAAAAGCAGCCGAACGCCAATGGGAAGGGAGATCGCGAGTGGTGGGGGGCCCGTGGCCGACAGCCATCGAACGACTCGCGCATCAGCTCAACCGAGCTCAGGCGGCCCACCGGCGCGTGGAAGAAGCGAAGAAGACCGGGAGCCCCACGAGGCCAAACAGTGACGACCTCGAGCCCGCCGAGTACCGACGCCAGCTCCGCGCCTACGTGCAGACACCCCAGTACAAGGCCGCGGCCCACCAACTCCGGGTCGCTGTGGCCCTGAGCAAGGCACACGACGCCGCCTTGCTGCGCTCGGCCAGCAAGCTGCTCGCCCGACGCGCGGGCGGAAAGCGGCCGCCCCATCGCCTGCCGCAGCCGCGCATCCTGCCCGGCGGCCACGTGCCCCAGTGGTGGATCGACACCATCAACACCACGTACGCCGGCATCTGGCGGGCGATCCCGACGCCCGGGCCCGAGCTCCGACTCGGCAGCCCGGACGACCCGCTGGTACAGGAGGTCGCCAAACAGGCGCGGCTGTTGCAGGCCAGCCGCGTGGGCTACCGCGGGCGCGACAGCCTCTACGAGACGTACCACCCCGACGGCACGAGCGAGGGAGGGGAACCGGTGGAGCCAATCCACGATCTCAGCCTGGAGATGAGCCGCCGCGCCAACCTTCTCCTCGGACGCGGCGAGGGCATCCGGATCCCGCCGGCCCGCATGGAGGAGGCCAGCCAGATGCACACCGACTACTTCGCCGTATGGGAACGATCCCGCGCGTACGCGGCAGCCGTCCTCACCTTGCTGCGGGCCCGGTCGTAACGCATCCACTCGAACGAAGTCGCGCCATCCTGCGGCGACTTCACCCGCAGACCGCGCGTGGCGGGGGCGGGTGTGGCACCGTGGACCTCAGGCCTGGTCCGGCACTCCCCCCGTGGTGGCGGACCAGGCCTCATTGCGTGCCCGCTCGCCTGCGCCCGAAGCGCGACGGTCAGCCCCTCGTCCCAGCCTGAGCGGCCTCCAGTCGGCGGAGCCGGGCTAACCCTCACCGCGTCCGCGTGCGCTGCCTGACCTGTTCCGCTGGACTGGGCTCATGGGCAGCGACGAGGTACCTGTACGGCCGCCGGTCGATGTCGTCCGGCCGGTCGCGGCGCGCGAACTGCCCCTAGAGGATCACTGGCCCAGCGGCCCCACCCGCTACGAGATCAAGGCCGATGGATGGCGGGCGGTCGCCGCCGTCCTCGAGGAGCATCGCCCGGTGCTCGTCTCCCGGCAGGGCGGCGCCCTGAGCGCCATGTTCCCCGACGTCCTGGAGGAACTGCGCCAGTTGCCGGTCGGCACCGTGCTGGACGGCGAGCTGTGCGCGGTGGTCGATGACCGGCTGGACTTCGCCGCACTGGCCCACCGGCGCGCCCGTGACCGCCGCCGGTGGCCGCCGGTCGTCTACCTTGCGTTCGATCTACTCGCCACAACGGGCGAGGACTGGCGCCTGCGACACCTGCAGGAACGCCTCGACCGTCTCGGCGAGCTCCTGCCGCCTCAGCCGAGCATTGTGCAGCCGGTCCTGGCGACCACCAGCCGACCCGAGGCCCTGGCCTGGTACGAGGATCTGCGGCCCCACGGCGTGGAGGGGATCGTCGCCAAGGGACTCGGCACCGCGTATGTGCCCGGCCGCACCCGCTGGCTGAAGGTCCGGCACACCGAGACGGTCGACTGCCCGGTCGTCGCGATCGCAGGCCCGCCCACCCGGCCGATCCGGCTCATGGTGCGGCTGCCGGACGGCACCGCGGCCGAGACCGCCCAGCTCGGCAGCGCGCAGCGCGCGATGGTCGGCCAGGCCCTCACGGGCATGCTCGGCGAGGTGTCGCCGGGAGGATGGAAGCAGGTCACGGCCCTGATGGTGGCCGAAGTAGAGGTGGGCACGACCAGGCACCGGACCATGCGCTTCGTCCGCCTCCGCGCAGACCTGCCATGACGGGCATCACAGCAGGTTTCTATCGAAAGCCTGCAAGGCGCTGTCCAGGTCAGGACACGGTCCACTGACCGATGTTGCGGGCAAAGCCGCTGGCCAGCCCGAACTGAATCCTGGTGATCTTCGAATCGGTCGGGACCTCGAACACGATGAAACCGAGTGCGGTGTCGCCGGGGGTAAGCGTGACGCTCCCGCCGAAGCCCGGGCCCGCAGCTGTCTCCCCGAGCGTGGGGCTGAACTGCTGTCCCTGGGCATCCCGGACGTTCGCGCCATTGTCCGGCGAGTCGTCGTAGACCTGGGTGCCGATGTTCTTCAGCCGGAACTGGACGGCTACGAAACGCTTCCCTGAGTCAGGACTGGAGAACTCGTCCTCGGGCTGTGCTGGATCGACGACCTTGACGACGGTGACGGCGACTTTCTCGTCCTCCTCAATGCCGGTCAGGTTGAGCGTGTCGCCCACCGCAGCGACCGAAGGCGTCTCGCTCGGAGTCGGGGTCGGGCTCGGCTGCTGCGGCGCTGTCGTGGTTTCCTCAGGCGTGCTCGTTTCCGGAGTGGTGGAGACCTCTTTGCCGCCGCAGGCCGCCACGCGAGAGCGAGCAACATCGCGAGTGCGAGGGCAAACAGGCGATTCATCTGCACTCTCCTTGGCTGCTAGGCGCTGCTCTTCGGCTTCCTCGGCTCCGTCTTTCCGGTCGCCTTCTTCTGAGCTGCTTTCTTAGCCGGCTGCCTCTTCGCCGCAGTCTTCTTCGGCAACTCGTGCAGCTCGGCCTCGATGTCCTCACCGCGGGAAGCCTTGGCCTGGGCCACGGATTCGTTCAACGCGGCCATGAGGTCCAGCACCTTGCCCGGCATCGCCGCCGGCTGCGGCGCCGCGGGCAGCTCGCGGTCCTCCCGCTTCGCCTCGATCACCCGCTCCAGCGCCTCGGTGTACTCGTCACGGAACTCATCGCCCTCAAGGCCGTCGCGGGTCATGGTGCCCATAAGGGCCAGCGCGCCCTCGATCTCGTCTTCGGACAGCTCCACGGAAGGCGGCAGCAGCTCGGCGGGGTCGCGGATCTCGTCCGGCCAGCGCATCGCGTGCAGCACGATCACGTCGCCCCGCACCCGCAGCAGGCCCAGCCGCTCCCTGCCGCTCCACGCGTACTTGGCGATCGCCACCTTCGACGATCTCTCCAGAGCCTGCCGCAGCAGCTTGTACGGCTTCGCCGCGACCTGCCCGTCCGGCGCGAGGTAGTAGCCCTCACCAATACGGATGGGATCGATCAAGGAGAGCGGAACGAACGCCACGATCTCGATCGCCTTCGCCGTCGGCAGCGGCAACTCCCGCAGCTCCTCATCACTGATGGGGATGACCTGCGTCTTGCTGAGCTCGTAGCCCTTGCCGATCTCATCGTTCGTGACTTCGCGGCCCTCGGCCTCGCAGTACTTCCGGACACGAACCCGGCCCATGTCCTCCAGGTGGTACTGGTGGAACCTCACTGAGTGGTCCTCAGTGGCGCTGACCACCTTGATCGGCAAGGTGACCAGACCGAAAGAAATGGCGCCGCTCCAGATGGTTCGGGGCATGGCAATCCTCCGCGATAACCCCCAGCAGCATCAGCCTACGAGTGGCGTAGCTGCCCCGCATGCGAGGCAGCCAGCACAGGCCGCACCCTGGTGCCCCAGCACGCAGCCCGTCGGGTTACTACCTGCCCGATATGGCCACCTATCGCTGCGAGTCACACAGATCCGGGGTGGCCGCCTTGATTCATTCGAACCTATGTACGAATATCAACCTCATGGATGCAAGACTGGTGGCGAGCGTGCGAGCGGAGGTCGGCGCCGGCGAGTCGGCGTCGTCCTCGCCGCTCCGTGCTCTGTTGCCGGGCGGGCGGATCCGCCCCGGTACGGCCACCAGCGCCGGTGGGGACATGCCGCTGCTGCTGGCGCTGGCGGCGGAAGCGTCCACGGAGGCCGTCGGCTGGGCTGCGGTGGGCTTGCCGCAGATGGGGGCGCTCGCGGCCGAGGCTGCAGGGCTGGACCTGGCGAGCGGCATGCGGATCGACGACCCGGGCCAGCAGTGGGCGCAGGTCCTGGCCACCGTCGCCGAGGCGGTCCCTGTCATCCTGGTCGGCCCGCTCGGCGCGGTGCCCGACCGGATCGCACGGCGGCTGGCCGCCGTACTGCGGCGCAGCGGGACGGTCCTTCTGGCCGCGGGCCCGTGGCAGGGGGCTGAGGCGCGGCTGCAGGTTGTTTCCGCGCGATGGGAGGGCGTGGGCGACGGGCACGGTCTCCTGCGCGGTCGCCGCGTGAGGGTGGCGGCCGCCGGGCGCGGTGCCGGAGCCGCCCCGCGGTATGCCGAGATGTGGCTGCCCGGACCCGACGGTGCCGTCGCGCCGCTGTCCCACGAGAGCGATGCCACCTGCACGCCTGCACCCGCCACAGCGCCGGGTGCTGGGCGCGAGCGGCGTCCGGTCCTGCGCGTGGTGGGGTGACCCGCGGTGGGCAAGGGCCGCGTTGTCGTCGGCTGGATCCCCGACCTCCCGGTGCTCACCATCGGGGCGCAGGCGGCGGAGGCGGTGGCGGTCATGCACGGGGACGCGGTGGTGGCGTGCTCGGCGGCCGCCCGTGCGGCCGGGGTGCGGCGCCGGATGCGGCTACGCGTGGCCCTCTCCCGCTGCCCCCAGCTGCGCGTCGTCGAGCGAGACCTCGCAGCGGAGATGCGCGCTTTCGAGCCGGTGGCGCGGCACCTTGAGGACACGGTGATGCCGCGCCTGGAGGTGATCCGCCCCGGCCTGATCGCCGCCCCTGCCCGGGGGCCGTCCCGGTACTGGGGCGGCGAGCAGCAGTTGGCCGACCGGCTAGTGGCCGCTGTCGCCGAACTCGACTTTCCCGCCCGCGCGGGCATCGCGGATACCGTCTTCACGGCGGCGCTCGCCGCCCGCGCCGGACAGCTCGTCCCCGTAGGGGCGGACGCAGCGTGGCTGGCCCCGTACCCGGTGGGCGTGCTCGGCCTGCCGCGCCTGACGGAACTCCTCAACCGCCTGGGCATCCACACCGTCGGCCAGTTCGCGGCCCTGCCCGAGGACAAAGTGCTGGCCCGCTTCGGCAGCGAGGGCGCAGCCGCGCACCGCTCCGCCCGCGGAGTCGAGGCCCGCCCGCTCACCGCGCGCGCGAGCTGTGACGACCACGTGGTGACGTACGCCTTCGAGCCCGCCGAGCAACTGCTGGAGCCGGTCACCTTCGTCGCCAAGGCCCTCGCCGAGCAACTCCACGAGCGCCTGGCCGCAGCCGGCGTGGTGTGCGCCCGCCTCGAAGCCGGCATCGAACTCGCCGACGGCCGCACCCTGACCCGGATCTTCCGCCATGAAGGACGGCTGTCCGCGCTGGCGATCGCGGAGCGGGTGCGCGGGGTGCTGCAGGCCTGGGCAGATGCCGGCGCTCTCGATGCCGGCGGCGAGCGCGGCATCGTCCGCCTGGTGCTGCGGCCGGAGCAGTTGAGCGCGGCAACGGGCCGCCAGGCCGCGCTGTTCGGCGAGCGGGACACCCCGGAAGAAGTGGAGCGGGCCGCCGCCCGGGTGCAGGCGTTGCTCGGCCACCGATCGGTGGTGCGCGTCGAGCTCGGCGGCGGCCGCGGCCCAGCCGATCGCGTGCGGCTCGTACCGTTCGGCGACCTCGACACGGGCGATCGGCTGCCGACCGGGCCGTGGCCGGGACGGCTGCCCGCCCCGCACCCCGCCACGGTCTACCCGACCTGGCTGCCCGCCCAGCTCACCGACGAGGACCGACAGCCGGTGACCATCTCCGGCCGCCTCGCCCTGTCCGCCGCCCCGTCCCACGTCGCGGTGGAGGGGCACGGCGAGGCCCAGGTCGCGGGATGGGCCGGACCGTGGCCCGTGCTGGAGCAGTGGTGGGATCGCGAACGCTCCCGCCGGATCGCGCGGATGCAGATCGCGGCCGCCGACGGCCGCGCCTGGCTGCTGCTCATCGAGCACGGCCGGTGGTG
Organism: Streptomyces montanus; assembly: GCF_005786655.1. NCBI lineage: Bacteria > Bacillati > Actinomycetota > Actinomycetes > Kitasatosporales > Streptomycetaceae > Streptomyces > Streptomyces montanus. Next base: position 39,932 of record NZ_VBZC01000012.1, on the reverse strand, counting down.
GGCGGAGGCCCACTATGGATGACCACCGCGCACCCGTCCTGCCCCTGCCGACGGCACACCGACGCCGTACGACCGTGGGGGAGGGGAGCACGGCCGAGCCGGGTTGGGCCGAACTCCACGTCCACAGCGCCTTCAGTTGGCTTCAAGGAGCCGCGCAGCCGCACGAGCTGATCGCTGAGGCGGCCCGGCTGGGCATCACGGTGCTGGCCGTCACCGACCGCGACGGCCTCTACGCCGCCCGGCGCCTAGCCGAAGCCGCCAAGGCGGCCCGGATCGGCACCGTCTACGGCGCCGAACTCACCCTGAACGACCCCGAGCTGGGCACGCCCGTGGTGCTCGCCCGCGACCTGGAGGGATACCGCCGCCTCTCCGCGCAGATCAGCGCCGCGCAACTGGCCGGCGCCAAGGGAGCGCCCCGCTACGACCTGCAGGCGCTGTCCGCGGCCGCGAGCGACGGCCACTGGGCAGTCCTGCCCGGCTGCCCCAGCCCGGACTTCGACCGGCGGGACGTGAACGCGGTCGCCCACCGACTGCAGCGCCTGGTGGAGGTGTTCGGACCCTGCGTGTACGGCGAACTCGTCGACCACCACCTCCCCGAGGACTCCGTCGCCATGGACGTGATGGCCGTGGCCGCGCGCCGCACCGGCTGCCCGCTCATCGCCACCGGCGCCGTCCACTACGCCGCCCCGCACCAGGCCCGCCTCGCCCAGGCCCTCGCCGCCCTGCGTCGCCGCGAGGACCTCGACCACGCCGCCGGCCACCTGATGCCCGCCCCGACCGCACACCTGCGCAGCCACGCGGAAATGCAGCAGGCGCTCGCCCGCCACCCCGGGGTCCTTGAGACCACGATCGAACTCGGCCGCAACCTGGTGATCGACCTCGACGAACTGCGCCCCGAACTACCCGGCGCCCCCACCCCAAGGGGGTTCACCGAGGACGCATGGCTGCGCTATCTCGCCGAACGGGCCTGCGCCGCACGGTACGGAGACCGCGACGATCCATCTGCAGCCGCAGCATGGTCTCAGCTCGACCATGAGCTGGCTGTGATCGCCGAGTTGGGCATGGCCGGGTACTTCTTGATCGTTCACGACATCTGCCAGTTCGCCATCGGCCGCGGCATCTGGTGCCAAGGCCGCGGCTCGGCGGCAAGTTCCCTCGTCTGCTACGTGCTCCGGATCACCTCGGTCGATGTCCTGCGGCATGGCGGCCTGCTGTTCGAACGCTTCCTGTCGATGGAGAAGGCAGGCCCGCCCGACATTGACATCGACTTCGAGAACGCCCGCCGGGAAGAGGTCATCCAGTACGTCTACGAGCGCTACGGCCGCGCACATGCCGCCCAGGTCGCCAACGTGATCACGATGCGGCCGCGGCTTGCAGTGCAAGGGGCGGCGCGGTCGCTGGGCTATCCGATCGGCCGCATCCGCGAGATGACCCGGCACATCCACCACCACGAGCCCCCGGCACCGGACGCCGACGTACCCGCCGACGTACGAGAACTCGCCGCCCAACTCCACAAGCTGCCCCGGCACTTGGGCGTGCACTCCGGCGGCATGGTGCTTACCCGGCAGCCCCTCGGCGAGATCATGCCCGTGGAGTGGGCTACCGCCGAGGGCCGCTCAGTTTTGCAGGGTGACAAGGACGATGTGGCCGCCGCCGGGCTGGTCAAGATCGATTTGCTTGGGCTTGGGATGCTGTCCGCCTTGCACACCGCGTGCGATCTGATCGCCGAACACCACGGCGTGCACCTGGACCTTGCCTCGATCCCGCAGGATGACCCGGACGTCTACCGCATGATCGCGCGCGGCGACACCATCGGCGTCTTCCAAGTCGAGTCCAGGGCCCAGGTCTCGACTTTGCCGCAGCTGCGGCCTGAGACCTTCGACGACCTCGCCATCGCCGCTTCGATCATCAGGCCGGGCCCGATCCAGGCCGGCTCCAAGCATCCCCTGCTGCGGCGCCGCCGCGGCGAAGAGCCGGTGACCTATCCGCACCCGCTCGCCCAGCGCGCCCTGGAAGCGACGATGGGTGTCGCCCTGTGGCAGGAGCAGGCCATGATGCTGGCGATCGACTGCGCTGGCTTCACCCCGGGGGAGGCGGACCGACTGCGCAAGGCGATGGCCGCCAAGCACGCGTCGGAGAAGGTCGCCGAGCTGCGCGGCCACCTCTTGGACGGTATGGCCCGCAAGGGCATTCCGCGTGCGGCAGCCGAGCAGATCACCGGCATGATTGCGGCGTTTTCCGACTATGGTTTTCCACAGAGCCACGCTCAGTCGATGGCCGGCATCATCTACGCCAGCGCCTGGATCAAACACCACTACCCAGCCGCGCTGCTCGCCGGGATCATGGCAAATCTGCCCATGGGCTTCTACGACTCCCAGACCCTGATCCAGGACGCGAAACGCCGCGGCATCACCGTGCACGGCGTCGACATCCAGGCCTCAGGTGTGCACGCGACGCTCGTCCCCGATCCGGCCAGCCCGTCCGCGCAGCCCGCCATCCGGCGCGGCCTGACCAGCGTCACCGGTCTCAGCAAGGACGCCGCCCGAACGATCGTGACCGCCCGCACGGAGCGGCCGTTCCAGGACCTGGAGGACGTTGCCCGCCGCACCCGACTGTCCGCGCGGCTGATGGAACACCTCGCCACGGCCGGGGCGTTCGACAGCTTCGGCGAGCACCGCCGCACCGCCTTGTGGACGGCCGGTGCCTTCCCTCGCAGCCACCAGCCCTACCTGCCCGGGCTCGGCGCCCTCGCGCCCGCCCCCGATCTGCCTGCGATGACACCAGCGGAGACCACGGCCGCGGACCTGGCTACCACCGGGGCCAGCGCCGCCACCCACCCCATCGAGCACGTACGCGCCTACCTGCAGCAGTGCGGCGCTCTGCCCGCGGCCGCGGCACGCGCCATGGCGGACCAGACCCGGGTACGGCTCGGCGGACTCGCCAAGTACCTGCAGCGCCCGCCCACCGCCAACGGCGTCGCCTTCGGCGCGCTCGAAGACGAAACCGGCATGATCAACCTGGTGTTCGCGCCACCCGTCTGGGACCGCTTCGCGCGCACCCTCCTCGAAGCCCCTGCCGTCCTCATCGACGGCCACACCGAACGCTCGCACGGCGCGTTCAACGTCATCGTGCACCGGGCGGAAGCAGTGTCGGTGCCAGCAGCAGGCCGCCGTCACCGCAGGTGACGCATGCCGCGCTCGGGACGCGACTGAGTGCGCCTCAAGGCCTCACCGACAGGAGGAAGTTGTCTGGCCCCGAGCTGCGGGCGGGTGTCACTGGAATGGGGTACTTGCTCGCCCTGGCCCGGGCACAGGGAGCTCGTCAGGCGGCCCGCTCGACGTCGTCCTGGTCGAGGGCGGGTTCGTCCTTCTTGGGTGCGGGGACGGCGCCCTCGGCGTTCTTGAGGGCCTGCCGGGCAGCGACCAAGTCGGCGCCCTCGACGCCGTACTGCTTGCAGATCTTCCAGTGGTTGTGTCCCTGCACGGCCGCGGCCGCCTTTCGGAGGTCCTCCCACAGCCGGTCGTACGTCTCGGCGGCGGCTGCCTCCCAGCCAGTCGTCTCCGGGCGCCCGGGTCGGTGCCATCGCTCCGGCTCGTCCGGCCATCCGTCGTCTGCCTCACGGGACCAGGGAAGGCGGGCCTGGTGGGCGTGGAGCGCGGCGTACAGCTCGGCGAGTTTGAGCTGAGCGGCGAGCAGGTCCTTCGGGAAGTCCTTCGGATCGAACGGCTTGTCCTCGGCTGCGGAGGCGGGAGTGCTCATGCCTTGGATGCTAGTTCGACTCGCTGACAGCGATGCGCACCCATGTCTCCGGAGCCCGGCTTCGGACCCTGTGGCTGGTCCGCCGTGGACGGCACGCCCTACGTCATCACCCGGGACATCCGATCCTCGAACTCCCGGACTGGATCGCGGACCGGCTCACCATCCCCCGGCGTGGAACTCGCGCCAGGGTCCTGCTCACCGCCGCTCTGCTCAACCGGGCCACGACGCAGTCGTGGCCCGGTTGTCAGTGCTGCCCGGTACGGTGGTTCCCGTAGAAAACGGCATGCCGCGAACCGCCGTTTCCGCTGTTGCCCCGCGCCCACGCCGCACCGGGGCAGCGCCGCCGGACAAGGACCGAAGTTGGGTCCCGCGCAGCACCACCCGAAGGATCCGTCTGTCCGGCTGCGCCCATTCACGCGACGTCCGGCGGGGAGCGTGGGATCCCGCTTGGAGACGACCGTGACCAAATCAGGCAGCGACTACCTCAAGCGCCAGGCCCGGGAGATCGCCAACGCCACCGGCCGCCGGTTCCCCGACGTCCTCGCCGAACTACGCCGCGTACCCCGTACGGCACCGCGGCAGCCCTCTAAGGAACTCGTCCTCGTCTGCAACGGGATGGCCCACCCCATCGACGGCGGCCGATGCGCCCGCGCGGCCGGCCACCAGAGCCTCGACGGCGGCTGGGGCTGGTGCAGCTGGGGACCCAACGACGCCGTGAACGTCTGGGCTGGCTACTACGACGCCCAGAGCCAGGCGCAGCGGGAGCAGGAGGACGCCCGCCGCGCCGCGCTCACCCCGGAGGAGCGGGCCGCCGAGGACGCCGAGTCGGAGGCCGCTTACTGGGCGGACATGGCCGACGCGGCCCGGGAGCCGTACGACCCATACGACGACAAGTACCAGGAGATGGTCTGGGAAGCGCAGGACGAAGAGCGCGGGGAGGCCGAGGCCGACCGCGACGACGTCGGGGCCCCGTACGTCGTCTCGTACCTGGAGGCCTGACGTGACCACCACCACCGCCGCCGCGCTCAAGTCGTACGGCCCCCTGCAGTTCCCCGACCGCGCCGGTCTGGCGCTGTGGCAGTTCACCCGCGCCCAGCGCCTCGGGCTCATCCCCGGCCCCGACGTGGCCGGCGACCGATGGTCGGCCGCCGTCTTCGATGACGCCGTCGCCCGCATCGACGCCATCCGGCAGGCCGTCGGCACGATGCCCGACGTCGGCGCCACCCGCGCCGAGGAACACCTCACTGAACGCTTCAACATGACCGTGCACCCCGGCACCGCCGCCGAACTCGCCCGCCGCGGCCACCTGCCCGTGGTCGGCGACCACAAGGGCCACCCTCTGTACTGCGGGCTCACCCTCGAACGCTTCAAGGACCGGCGGAAGGTCACGCGCGCCTCGAGCGCCGGGCAACTCCACATGCGCGACGCCGCTGCACGCGTTCTCGGCCTCCGGGCATCGGACTTCGACCACCTGGTCCGGGCAGGGCTCCTGACCTACGCGGCCACCGCCCGCTCCGGCTGGAACAAGCACGACGTCGTCATGCTCTACCGCCAGGCCGACCTGGACCGGCTCACCCGAAGCCGCCGTGTTGACTGGGCAGCTGTCCGCGCGACCCCCAAGGGCCACCGATCCCCGCTCGCGGCCCTCCCGACCCAGCCGCAGGCGGCCGGGCGGTGACGGCGGCCGAACCGGGCACCGACTGGTACGCCGAGCTCGCAGCGGGCTGGGCGGCACGGCAGCGCGCCGAGGACGAGAAGTGGCGCATCCCCGCGGGCGGCCTGTTCGTCACCCACTGCGGGCGGTGGATCGACGGAGCCGGCCGTGCCTGTCCCCAGACGATCGCGCACTCCGGGCCGTGCGGACTCCCGCCGGACAACGAGGACGACGGGTGCCGCCACAACTGCCCCGAGGGCGAGTGCTTCTGCCCGATTCCCGGCGAAAGCCCGATCAATGCGGCCTGCGGGCACCTCCAGTCGTCGATGTGCAACTACGGGTGCGGCTGCTGCACCCTGTGCGTCGGATGCCACTGCTGGGAGTAGTCCCGCTCTTGCGACCGGGCCTTCGCGATCCCCGGCGCTGCCCCCTGGTGCCCTGTGGCCATCGGTTCCCGGGCCCGATCGCCGAGCGGTAGGGTGCGGGCAGGGGCCGACACATCGGCCCAAGCCCGCCCCTTGGCCCATGACCAGGGGGGCACCACGGCAAAGGTGCCCGCGGACCCCACACGAGGGTCTGGCCTGTGAGCATCAATGTGAGAGGCACAGCAACTTTTTGGCGGCCGTATAGCCGTTGAGCCTTCCGCATGCTGCTCTTCATCGCGCGCATCGGGTCATGGGGCCGGGCGCGGGAATGCGAGAGCCGTATGACCAAGAGCCACGGCCGCAAGAGCCGGGCGAGAAAGACGAGCCGGAACCGGGGCGCCGCATACGCCGCCGCCAACGCCGGCACCCTCCACCAGCACGACGGCGGCCCGTCGAACAAGGACCTCCAGCCGGCCGTCCCCGCCCGGTGGGGACTGGAGACCGCGCCGGACATGCGAACTGCGTCCGGGCTGATCGGCGCGTGCATCGAGCGGTGCGCTCCGTGCCAGGAGTCCCTCACGGCGAAGCTCCTCGACGACGAGGACCCGATCGTGCTCGCGGTGACAGCCGGGTCCGTCTACAACCTGCACGTGATCCACGAGCCGGACGCGAAAAGTCCCGCCGCCAAGCCCATCCGGATCTTCTGTCAAACACGCCCGTCTCCACGCAGGCGACGCACGGCTGTTGGCGGCCACGGTCGAGAGGATGCCCCGCGCGGACCGCGCGTCGCTCCTGGAGGCCGCGCTGGAACTGTGGACGTACTACGGGCCCAAGCTCCTCGGCCCTATGCCCGGCCAGCGGAGCTTGTCGGACCTCATCACCATCAGTGATCCGGCTGCGGCGCACCCCGGTACGTGTCCGACTACCGGGGCGAGCCGCTCGATGAGGTGCTCGAGCGCTTCAGCCAGTCGTCCGGCAGGGCGCGGGACCTCGCGGGTGACCTGCACAGCAACTTGAGCAGGGCCTACTCCGCCGTCGGGTACGTCGCGTACAAGGAGACGCCCGAAGAGCAGGAGTCGGCAGCGGGCATCTGAGCCTGCCTGTTCGGCGAGATGTGATCGTCTGCGGACGGAGTGAGCGAAGGCCGGGGCCAGGTGATGGCTCCGGCCTTTGTCTTGTCGTGCAGCTGCTCGTCGGTGCCGGGCTGCGAATGCCAAAGCCGTCAACTCATCCCGAAGAGCTTCACGAGTGAGTGTATATCCCATAGAAGTGTGTGACTCGCACCAGTAAAATGAGTTGATTCTGATATCATGATGGTGAGTTGAGTGTTCTAGGAGGGTGAATGAGTCAGTCGCACGAAGATGCCGCGATGAACGCGACCGAAGCCCGTACAGAGCTCTTCTCTCTGGTGAAGCGCGCCGAGTTGGAAGGACGTACCACGCTGATCCACAAGCATCGGGAGCGCGTTCTACTGGCGCCGCTCGACCGGCTTCCGGCAGCCCGGAAGGCCGATGCATTCCCGTCCCACGCGCTGAGTGCGGCGCAGAAGGACTTCGGCGACCTCATCACGCTGGCCGCCCAGGGCCAGCCGCAGGTACTCCGGCGCAGCCGTACCCCGGTCGCGGTGCTGCTCCCCGTCGATACCCCGTCAAGTGCCCCTTCGTCCGACACGACCGCGCACGCTGGCGCGGTGCCCGCAGGAGGTGCGGTGAACAGCCAGGGAACACAGGATCGCGGCAGCGCGCCGCGTAGGCTCGCCACGCTGGGCGACACCATCGGTTCCGTGCTCAGCTCCGGCCCGGTCGGCGGCCCCACGTTCGGGCTGCCCGGCCTGGATGCCGCGACGGGCGGTCTGCAGCCGGGCCTGCTGACACTCGTCGCGGCTCCCCCGGCCGGCGGCGGAAGTCTGCTGGGTCTGGCTGCCGCCAGGAAGACCGGGCTCATCGACAGCCGCAAGGTTCTGTACGCGGCGTCGGGACCGAATCGGGCCGACATCTTCCGCCGGATCCTCGCCGCCGAGACCGGCGGCGACTACCCACGCCTGAAGCAGGGCCGTCTCACCGAGCACGAGCAGCAGTTCGCCGAGCAGCTCCGCCAAAAGGCCTCCGTGCTGCTCATCGATGACGGCAGCGACCTGACTGCCGAGGCGATCGCGGAGACCGCCCCGCATGTCGAGGACCTGGCTCTCGTGGTCGTGGACCGGCTCCAAGCCGCCCACAACGCCCGGCTTCCCCTGTCCGGTGACCTCCTCCCGAATGCCTCGCAGGTCCTGGCCTCCCTCGCGCGCACCCTCCACGTGCCGGTGCTCGCCATCGTGGACAGCGCCGATCCCACACTCCTGGATCTCCTGGACGCCGACGTCATGTTGACGCTCGCACCGACTCAGGACCCCTCCAAGGTTCAAGTGACGGTCTCGGAGCGCGATTTCGGCGCGATCGGCTCGGCGTATCTGCGCCCCGATCTGCTGCACGCCCGCTTCCTCGATGCCGGCACACCCGCCGTCGGCCGTACGGACAGTGGAGAACCCGCGCGTGGTCTGGGCAGCGCGATGGAGCGGGAGTTGGCCGAAGCGGCGCTCCCCTACACGTCCGGCGCCCGGCAAGGGCTGCCAGCCTCCGTCACCCACGTGCTGGCCGCGCTGCGCACCGCGCTGGCCAACGGTGACGAGGAAGCCCTTGACGAACTCGGGCCGTCCCTGGCCGAGACGGCTGCGGCGCCGCAGCAACTGCCGAACGACGCCGAGGGGCGCCGCCTCGCCGCCGCGCTGAACGCCTACACCACCGCCGGGACCACCGGCGCCCCCGGGCAGCCCACCGCTACCGGGCCCGCCGCGGGCAGCGGACACGTCCCGGACGACGAAGACGACGCAGAAGTGGAACTACAGCCTGGGGACGAGGAGGACGAGCCGGAAGACGCGCCCTTCCCCGCGCTGAAGCTCCTCAAGGACGCGGTCGGCCGCTCGAAGATGCACCCGATCAGGGTCATCCGCCTCGAGGAGCGGGAGAGCGGGCCGTGGCCGCTGATCAGTGAGCACATGGACGGCGAACCGCGCTGGGTCCACCCCGACGTCACCAGCACGCGCGTGCCCTTCATCCGGGAGAACGGGAAGCGGGTACGGCGGGATCAGCTCGATGTGCCCGACTCGTTCGGCGACGGGGTGCTGTGCCTGATCGACCGCAACGGCAGCTACCCGTCCGCCTGTTCAGCCGTCCCCCTCGCCCCGAACCGACTGCTGCACACCGGGCCCCTTGAGGCGTTCGACAAGGCCAGCGCCGGCATCTACCTCATCGACATCCCGGAGTGGAACCGCACGGACATGCCGCACCCGCTCGGGCGGATCATCGACCGGCCCGACGAGCAGGGCCGAGTGTGGGTCACCACCCCACACATCAAGCAGTTGATGAAGCTCGTCCGCGAAGACCACCTCGCCGCCATGCCGGCCATCCACGACTCCTGGACGGGGAAGGCCAACGAGTCCCTGTTCAAGCCCTTCTACGAAGCGGCCCGGAAAGCGCGTATCGAGCTCGTCCAGACCGGCGGCGAGCCGTACAAGGAGTACAAGACCCGGCTGTCCATCGCGCTGCGGCTGCTGTGGCCCAAGCGCAAGGAACAGAAGTCCCCGTTCTGGCGGCCGGACTGGCGCATGAGCATGGTCGCCGAGGCCTCCGTCCGCCACTGGACCGTGGCCTTCAAAGCGGTCCAGGAGGGCCACACCCTCATCGCCCTGCGCAACGTCGACGCGGCCGTCTTCTGGACACCCGCGGCCACGCCGCCCGCCACGTACCGCATCGGGACCGGCTTCGGCGAGGTCAAGGCCAAGTTCATCCAGCCCGGCGAGATCATCCCCGAAGGTGACGACTAATGGCTGGCCCCACAGGCCGCGGCGACTCCCTGGGCGCCGCCCTCAACGACCTCCTGCGCTCCCAGGTCACCCCCCGCCACCGGCTGTCGTCGTACAACGCCAAGCATTGGCACGCCCAGCTCAGCCAGCTCACCGCAACCCACCGCGGGCAGCAGGCCCTGGAGGACGCAGGCCTCCACGTAACGACCAAGACTCTGGTCAACTGGCTGTCCGACTCCGAGTACAACGTCCGCCGGAGCTACCTGGACATCATCCACACCGCGTACGAGAACGTCGCCATCGTTCCCGCCGACCCGATCCCCGACCACATCAGACGGGGCCAGTACGAGATCAGCGGCGTCGTCAAAACCGGCGACGACGAACGTACGCGCGGCACCGTGGACGCCGCGCCCCTGCGCATCGACGGCAGCCGGGGCAACTGGGACGAGATCGAGGAACTCTGGCTCGCCGGCGAACTCACCGACGACGAGTTCGAGGACCACTTCATCGACGACGTCATCGTCGAGGACATCGGCGAAGGAACCGACGGATGGGAGTTCCCCGGCGCCTCGTACTCCGTCGAAGTCCGGTAACAGCACGCACGAGCAGCCGAACCACCCACCGCAGCAAGGGAATCCACGCATGAGCCACCACAACGGCGGAAGTTACCGCTGATCGCCGTGTACGGAGAAACAGCCGCGAACGCCAAGCAGCGTGTGATCGAGCTCCTCGACGCCGCGGGCGCGAGCCCGGCTGAGGTACACACCCTCATCGCGGCCATCCAGGCCGGCGCCGTGGAAGGCGCTCAAGGCGAAGTCATCGAGCTGGACACCCAGTCCCCCTCCGACAGCAACGACCAAGTCCACGAAGGCTGGCTTCGCGCTGTCGAGGCGATCACCGACAGGCTCGCCCATATCGCCGACCGCACCGTCCGCCAGGCCCGAGCGAAGGCCGTAGCCGAGCACCGTGGCGGGACGAGGGTGCTCTGGGTGTCACCAAACTCGGACGCGGTTTCCGGTCGCACTGGGAGGCGGCCGAGGCGATGAGGGGGACCCGCCCCGTTGCCTGTGTCTCTTGATTCCGGATCGTGGTGGCATCGGGTGCCTGAATAGGCTTGAGTGATCTCTCAAGTGGCTGTGGATCAGTGGGGAGTTGATGGTGAACGCTGCGGTGCGGGGGACGGTGCTTGCGACGCTACTGGTGGTGGCGATGACCGGATGCGGGGGAGGTAGTGAAGAGAGCGGGCCGGCTGGTGGACAGAACGGTGACTCCTTAGAGGGGCACGAGGGCAAGGCGCCGGTCGCGCTGACTTCGGACCAGGTGCGTATGGCGCTGCCCAGTACCGGCAGTCTCCCCGAGGGGTGGAGGGTGGCGGTCGGTGGCAGCGCCGAGGCGAAAGCCGGGCAGGAAGCGGCGAGCGACTGCGAGAACGACACCCAGTCGAACTGCGGCGGACTGGTCACCATGGGGCGGGCGATGCTTGAAGCGGTGGGCGCGTCCCAGTGGGACAACACGGTGTTCGTAAAGGTCCACTCCTTCGACTCTGTCGAGAACGCGGGCGTGGCCATGAAGAGTCTGGTGGCGGCGGCACGCAAGCAAGCAGGTACCGACGCAGAGCCGATGAAGGTCTCGGCGGGCGCGGAAGAGACTGACGCGTTCTCCGAAGAGATCAGCGACTACTACAGTGCCGACGTGACGATGCGCGTCGGCACGGTCGTCGTTCACCTGTCGGGAACGGACCTGGCCAAGACGGACGGCATAGACGCGCTCGCCAAGTTCCAAATCGACCGGATCAAGCAGGCGGCTTCGGGTAAGAACCCGGACGCGTGACAGCGCTTCGGAGCCGATGAGCCTGGATGAAGAAGACCACCCTGGTGGTCGCCGGGGAGAACGCCGGATCCAGGCGGGCCAAGGCCGAAGACCTCGGCATACACCTGGCCACCCCCGACGAGTTCGCCATCCTGGTCGCCGACCACCTGGCCTGACCCGACATGCTCCCGGCGCCTTCAAGGTACTGACCGGCGGCTGCCACTCGTGATCGTTCCCGTCGGCGTCCGCAGGAACAAGCCTCATGGTGGCGGCCAACTCGTCGGTCAGCCGCGTGACTTCGTCGGCGTCCTGCATGTTCCACCACCTGACCGAGGCAACGCTCAGGCTGTTCAGCCCGGGAGGGAATACGGCGTACTTGATGAGACCGGCGGTCCGTCCGCGGCCGAGTCCCAGGCGCCTGCTCTTGTTCTTCACATCGGCTCGAACGCGAACCGCGGGACCGACAGCCAGATCCAGATACCGGACGTCAGGCTCGCCGACGATCTCCGCATCGGCGAGGTCCAGGAGCAGCGGCACCACCTCGGCCGGCGACGGCCGCGGCGTCTCCTCCTCGCCGTAGGTATCGAGCCTGAAGTCCGCGAGAGCCCGCCCTTCGGGTGTGTAATAAGCGGCTGCGAGATTCGACTCGTCCCTGTTCAGAGCAAGGGCGCGTTTCCTCAAGTCCCTGACCAGCGTGCGGTTTTTGACCGTGACCTTGGCGGAGTCGAACTGCGTTGCCGCGGCCACGGTGGCCGACGCCCAGGCTTCGACCCAGTCCAGGTCGTCCAGCGTCAGGTCGACCCAACCCGGCTGGAAGTCGAGCCGGTACACGTGGTCGTCCACCGGCTCGCCGGCCTCAGGAGCGTTCAACACCATGCCCTCTCAGTCTCGCGGGCTTCCGCGATCACGGTCTCCCGAAGCGCCACGAGCCCCGGTTGCCCACCGTCTCCGCGCGCAACCTCATCTCTCCAGGGGGCCATGCGGCGTGGACGGTTGGGGTTGTTCGTCCCGCGAGTCACCGTTCCCACGGGGCGGGGCGCTGCGCGGGGTGTCACGGGTACGAGGGTATGCGGTGTCTTCGAAGCTCCCGCCGCCGGTCGTCGCCCCCCGGTTCCGGCGGGACCACCGGGTCAGTCGGCGTCTGCCCCGATGTCGGTGCGCATTGCCGCCCGAAGGCGCGTCAGCGCGTCCTCGTACCGGCCCCTTCCCTGCGCGTAGTCGTCGCTGTCCGACAGGGCGCCTTCGGCCGCCAAGTTCCGGACATCCCGAAGTCGGCGGAAGGCGTCCTCTGAGGCCTCCACCACGGCGTGCGGGGCGGTGATCGTCATTTGGTAGCGGAGCCCGTAGCACGGGGCGAAGCAGCCGCGTGCGGCAACGGCGCGATCCTGTAGTGGAAGGGATGTGTCGCGGGCCAGGCTGCGGAATCCGTTGCGCGCCTCGGATAAGCACGCCAGATACTCCCCGTAAAGGACCCTCCGTGCGGCCGTCTCGCGCTCCCGGCTCTCGCGGCGCCAGCGGCCGCGCTCGAGAACAGCCGCGGAGGCGGTGGCGATGATGGCACCCACGCCTGCACTGACTAAGGTCATCCACTCCATGGCCCAAGTCTGGCCACCGTGCGAGGCATCGACACCGCCGGGCAGTGCCCAGCGCCGCCCCGGAGGTAGACGCACGATGACGCCCGAGCCCGAACCTGCCGAGAACGGCCTCGCCGCGGCCTCAACGGGCTGCCCCGCCCCCCTGACACGCGCGACGCTGGCCGAGCGCGGCTTCGTCGGCTTCGTGCCGTTCGCCGGCCTCCCGCACAGCACCGTCCCCGCCGGGGAGGGCATCTACGTCGTGCTGCGCCCCGCCGCCTCACCCCCGGTCTTCCTCGCACGCAGCCCCGCCGGCCACCGCAAGGGCCACGACCCCACCACGACGGCCGCTACCCTGAACAGCGCCTGGGTGCCCGGTGCCACAGTGGTGTACGTCGGCAAGGCCGCTGGCCGCCAAGGGCTGAGTAAACGGCTGAACGCCTACCGCCGCCAGGGCCAGGGCCGCAACGCCGGCCACAGCGGCGGCGAGTACATCTGGCAGCTTGCCGACTCCGACACGCTCCTGGTCGCCTGGCGCACCGTGGCCGATCCGCCCGCCGGCCAGGCCGAGGCGAAGCTGATCGCGGAGTTCACCGCGCTTCACGGAGCGCTCCCCTTCGCCAACCGCAACCGGGGGCTCCTCGATCTAAGGAACCGTAAGCACCCCTCCGGAGCATGATCGTTCTCAGTGCCAACGGCTATGCAGTGAGGCCACTAAAAGAGCGGTCTGTCCCGGCGGAACCATGAGGTCGATCATCGCGAGGTGGATTATGGCCTCGGAGCGGTGGGGGTGAGTTTCGTAGTCGCGGGCGAGACGGCGTGGTGCATGAGCCAGCCAAAGGTCCACTCGACGACCCGGCGTCGCGGGATCACCTTGAAGCCCTTAACGGCAGGCTTGCGGCGCGCGCAGTCTCGGCGAGTCTGTCCACCCCCGTCCGGCAGGCCGCGAATACCCGGGAGGCGCTGCGGTCGCTCGTCTCCAGCCGTTGCGGTCAGTGCCGCCGGGCACCGCGATCACCCTCCTCGCCGGGACGGCGACCTTGCCCAAGCCTGGGCGAACTGCTCGTGCAGCGGGAGCGGGGAGATCAGGCGGCAGAACGGGCCGTATACGTGCGTGCCGTTGGAGTTGGGGGCGCCGTACGGGGTGAGTTTGGCCGTCTCCAGGGGGAGGTGCGGGGCCTTGAGGTCGGTCCAGGGGCCAGGGACGAAGGCGGTGCGGCCCGCGCGGGGGCGTTTGGCGGTCTCGGTGAGGCCGGTGGCGGCGAGGGCGGACTGCGCGGCCTTGTGGCGGGCCGGAGACCAGGCGTTCCAGCGGCGGATGTTGCGGTCTGTGGGGTGGGCGAGGGTGAGGAGCTGGAGATGGAGGGCCGCGGCGTCCTCGTCGAGGGAGAGGGTGGTGGCGACCTCGCCGACCAGGGACGGGACGCTGAGGAGGGGATTGGCTTCGTACGAACCGGGCGGCACCGGGGTGGTGGCGGCGCGCTCAATCATGCGGGCCAGGCCGCCGTCCGGGGTGTAGAGCTGCGTTGCGTCCGGGACGGAAGCGCGGAGGAAGACGTTGCCGTTCGGGACGGTGACGACGAGGCTGCCGTTGTCGTACGCCGACGGGAGCGTGGGGCCGCCCGGTTGGTAGGGCCTGCTGCGCAGGTGGAACCGGCCTTCGTACGGCTTGAAGGACGGGTCCGTCGCCACGGACGCAGCCAGGTCCGGGCGGAGGGCCAGGGGGACGAGGTAGGTGGGGGAGTCCAACAGAGTGCGGAGTTCTCCGTAGAGGCCGGTGGTCCAGGCGATGGACGGGTCGCCCACGGGGCGTTCGGTGAGCGCCCAGGCCAGGGCCGTCGCCGGGACTACGTGCGGCAGGTCGTCGGGGTTGATCCAGGAGCCGGTCGTGCCGTCGGACTCGTCGCGGCGCAGGGAGAAGTGGCCCGAAACGCTGCCCTCGACCAGCGCGAAGTCCTTGTCCTGGGCGGGGATCGCCTCGCCCGTCGCGAGGCGGTGGGCCCAGTCGCCGGTGATGGCGAGGTCGGTCTCCAGGCCATCGGCGAGGTCCTCGTCGACGTAGGGGGTCCGCCCGACGCGCCCGGTCCAGGCGTCCGCCATGCGCTCGGCGGCGGCGACCATGCCGTCCTCCGTCCAGAGGCCGGGCAGTTCGGCCGGGTCGTCGGGCAGGCCCGCCGCGAGGACGGCCAGTCTGCCGGAGGACCCGAGCCGGTATTCGCCGTATGCCCAGGCCAGGCTCTGGCTCGCGTTGTACGGCGCCGACCGCAGCAGTTTGTCGTACTCCTTCCCGGCGCCGTAGGGCAGGCCGCCCAGCGCGAGGGCGGCGATGGCCCGCCGGACTCCCGTACGGCGGGAGAACGCCTCCACCGCGGCAGGGGAGAGGGGCAAGGGGCCCCGTGCCGCGAGGAGTTCGAGCAGTCGGCCGAGACGGGCGCAGTCGTCACGGGTGAGTGTGACGGTCGTGCACCCGGTGGCCTCCGCGCATGCCGGATCGGCGGCCCGCTGCACGAAGCGCTCCCCGGCATCACCCTTGACACCCGGGTCGTCCGGTGGACCGGATGCGATCACCCATCCCTCCGCCCGGTGCGCGGCGAGCGAGGACGCCGGTGCCTGCCCCGTGCGCCAACTGCTGCCGCGCTCCGCGAAGGGCTGTTCGCGCCAGGTCTCCAGCAGGGCCAGCAGACAGGCCCGTTCGGAATCGGCGGTCGTGGACATGAGCGCTCGCCAGGCCACCGCCTCGATCGAGCCGAGCAGCACGGTCCAGTCGACGGGCCGGGCCGGAGGCGCGAGACGGCGGGTCTCGTCGTCGATCTCGCCACGCAGATGGCGGCCGTCAGCGGCCAGGGCGGTGAGCATGGCGGGCTGCGGCTGGGGCCTGGGAGCCTTGTAGTGAACAGGTTCGTCCCGCAGGCCGCGCAGCGCGGTGGTCAGCTCCGTGTCCGGTACGGGGTTCTTCAGCGTGACCGCGGGTCCGGACCGCATGACGCCGACGCGCCGGGAGAGCTCCTCGCGGCGGCGCCGCACGTCGGCGGCCAGGCGGACCGCGCGCCGCACGCCCTCACGGATGTGGGGACTGGTCAACTCCGGTATCACCGCGGGCAGCACGTCGGTGAGGCCGGCAGGGGAGTCGAGGAGACTGCGTACGGTCTCGTCGCCGACCGCACGCAGCGCGGCCGAGGCCGCCGGGTCCCGGGGGACGAGGAAGTGCCAGTACGCGGGCGGGGGGAACGGCAAGGGGCCGGCGGCGGCCGACGGCCTGTGCCACGGGTGCTTGGGGTCCGGGAACCCGCGGACCTCCCACAGCAGCGAACCGTCTTCGACTGCGACGCATCGGACGTTGATCTGCTCCGCGAGCACGCCGTCCTCGCCGCCCTGGGGCAGCCGCAGTATGCCCCACGGGTCCTGGCCCTGCCGGGAGACCTGGTAGGTCCCCTCGCGCCCGTCGATTCCCTCCAGGACGAAGCGGTCGGGTGCGTTGTTCCGGTACTTCGTGCGGCACAGCACCCGGAAACCGACCAGGGAACCGGCCTGTCCCAGCGGGGACTCGGGGGCGCCCGGCGGCATGGGTGCCAGGGAGAGGGTGTCCGTGAAGACCGCTGTGCCCGGGGGCAGGTCGCCCGTGCCGGGGAAGTCCGGCAGGGCGGTGTCGTCGGTGCGGGCGCCGGTCAGCGGGTCGACGCGGGCCCAGCTGTCCCCGTACACCTCCGCGCTCCACACCCGCTTGCCGTCCGACATCTGCAGTTCGTGGGCGTCGATGCCCTCGCGGCCGCCGGGGCGCAGCACCCGCTTGCCGTCGTGCCGGCCGTCGCCGTCGGAGGTCTCGAACTGGAAGCCGAGGGCGCCGTCGATGGATCCGCCGTACGGCACCATGCCGCTGGCGTTCTGCGGATGGAAGACCTCGTCGGGGGCGTCCGCCCAGAAGGCGGTGTCGCTGCAGTAGGGGTTCGCGTCCGTCGTCCAGCCGACCAGGAACTTCCCGCCCACGTAGTGCACGGTGTGCAGGGTCGCGTCGTCCGGGACGCGGAAGGTGCAGGAGGTGCGGCGGCCGGCGTGGTCGACGGCGATGGCCCGGTCGCGGGAGTAGAGCGTGAGCACGGGCCAGGTGCAGGTCACGGCCGTGATCTCGGCGAGAGGCAGTTCGGTGAGGGCCTCCTCCAGCGCAGGCCAGCCCAGTTCCTCCGGCAGCCCGGCGCGCAGGGCGCGCAGCAGCGGGCCGGTCAGGTCGAGGGAGGCGAGGGCCTCCTCGATGCCGTCCAGCGCGGTGGCGGTAGGGCGGTCCAGGAGAGTGGTCAGCTCGTCGACCGCCTCGTGCGCGGCGCCGAGCCCGCCGCCGCGCAGGGCGTCGAGCAGGCCGTTGATCCGGGTCAGGACCTCGGCCGCGATGCCCTCGTTGCCCGGCAGCCGGGTGATCGCCGTACCGCCTCCGCCTCCGCCCCATTCACGGCTGTGCAGGCCCTCGTGGACCGTGCCCTCCAAGCGGCGGCCGAAGACCGGATGCGCGGCGACCGCCTTCAGATCGCGGCGCGAGCGGTCGCCCCAGAACTGCAGCAGGACCGTCTCGCCCGGGTCGTACACCTCGATGCCCTCGGCCAGGCAGGCGTCCAGCAAATCCGCGTCAATGTCGGTGTGGTGCGCCCACTTGGTCTCGTGCAGCCGCACCGGCTCGCCCGCCGCGCGCAGGCGCGGGGCGAACAGCGCCAGCAGCTCGAACAGCTCGGGCGGCATGGGCTGACGGGAGACACCGCCGTACGGAACCTGGAGGTACGCGTACTCCCGGGCGAACCGGCTCAGCCAGGTGGGCAGCCCGCCCTCCGGGGTGGCGCGCCCCGCCGCCACCGACTCGGCCGCTCCGGAGCCCCGCAGCAGACGCACCCAGGGGGCGGCGTCCGCCCGCGTCGGCGGGAACAGGTCCAGCAGCACCGCGTTCACGGCGTCACCCTGCGGGTGCTGGGCCAGTACGACCGCCGCCGCGTCCAGCAGGGCATTCGGCACCGCCTTGCCGCGTGCCCCGCGCAGCGCCACGCCCAGCAACCGGGCCTCCTCGTCCGTGCCCAGCCCGGCAGCCCGGGCGGAAGCACGGATCAGCTTGGCCAGGTCGGCGGGGAGGTCACCGGGGGAGGCCGCCCAGGCCTCCAGCAGCCGTACGATCTCCTGGTGCGCCCGCTCCGGCGGCAGCGTCGCCGCCAGCCGGCGCTGCTGCGACGTCAACTCCTTGGCGGGCAACGCACCGGCCCGCGCGAACAGCAGCACGTTCTCCCGGTGCCGGTCCGTGTCCACGGGCAGCGCGTGGTCCTGCTCAGCCTTCCGGGCGAGGGCGTAGGCGCGGCTCGCCTGCTTGGGGAACGAAAGGCTCATGCGGTGGGCGACGGAGTCCCAGAACGGCGGCAGGTGTGCCGGGGGCAAGCGCCGTGCCTGCCAGGTCATGTCGTCCAGAAACCGGCCCGGCTTCTCGTACGCCCGGAACAGGCCCGACTCGACCGCCTCCATCAACTCGCGCGCGGCCGGCTCGGCGCCCGCATCGTGAGCGAGGACCCAATCGACGTACGGCACCAGGGAGTTGGGCTTCGGAGGCAGCGTGACGGTCATGCGGACGATCCTGACACGCACCACTGACAGGCAGGCACGATCCCTCGTGGCCGAACTGCAGGGTCGGCGACTCAACGCACCTTAGGTGTGCGCCGGGGGCGTGGTAAATGCCGTGGCGTGCGCCGAAGTACTTTCGTGTCTGCCCTGACGTGGGCTGATGCCGGTCCGGGACGCTGGTGGGGTTCGTTCCGACCGAAGCCGATTGCGAGTGACGTGATCGGGGCCGGGGTGATCGACGCCGGGCACCATGGGGTTCTCGTAGTCGAACTCCACCTTCCCAAAGGAATCGCTCGTGATGGGTGGGGGGCGTTGGCGGCGGTGATCAGTAGGCGTTCGCCGTATGCGTCAGCCAGGGTCGTGGGCTTCGTAGTTGAGAGCGATCTCGAATGGGCCGCGGGTGCCGGCCCGCGAGGATGGGCAGGGTGAAGTCGGCGCGCGATCCCGGGGGTGTGACCCGGCCCGGGTGGGCCGTGCCGACCATCCTGGGGAGGGGACCGTATGAGGTTCACACGGAGCACACCGGACGGCGACAACGACGGCGTGGGGCAATGGCTCCGGCACGCGGCGGTCGGGGAAAGCGTCTTTGACAGGGCGGAGTTCGTCGACGGCTACGCGGTGCTGCGGTGGGAGACCGGCCGGGGCGGCGTCGGCTTAGTGCACTCACTTATCGACGGCAACGCCAGCCCCGGGGCGGTCATCCGCGCCCTGGGTCGACGTCACGGTGAGCGTCTCGCTGACAGGTACGCATGCGTGGTAGTGGCGCAGACCGGCACACAGGTGACACAGCCGTATGTGCCCAAGCTCCTCGCTTACGACGTCGACGGGTCCGGCAAGCAGTACGAGACGACCTGGGCCCAGCTGGCGGCCGCGCTCGGGCAGCCAGCGCCGTACTGGTTTCACACGCTGCGCGACCGCGACGCGATCGCCGCCTGGCGCCCGGGTACACCACCGGCGGTTGTGCCCGCACGCGACATCGTCACCCCGGTCACGGCGCTCGTAGAGCTCGCCGCCGACGAGCCGGACGGGTCACCGGCCGCCGAGCTGTGCTGGTACCTCGCCCGGGAAGTCCGCCGCCGCGGCCACGCCTCGGCCACCCGCAACATCGCCGAGCTGCGCAAGAACGCGGCCGACGGCGGTGATGGTGCCCACCTTGCCCTCGGCGCCGTGCCAGCACCCTTCACCCGGCCCGCCCCGCAAGAGCCGCCGGAGATGGTCCGCCGCGCCGGCTGGCTGACCATCACCGAACGCCGCGACGTCCTCGCGCACCGAGTCGCGGACTTCGCCCAGCGCTGGGACGGCGGCCAGGACTGGCACACCGGCGCCGTGACCAGCGTGTATCCAAGCTCCTGCACCACCGCCCAGGAGTGGGCCCAGCGCCTGGTCCCCGCCGCTTCCGGCCATCCCCCCACCGTCCTGGAGAAAGTCCTGCTGGACAACGGCCGCGACACCGACACAGACGTCCTCCTCCACGACCCCGTCGCCGGCATCCCCGTACTGCACCGCGCCCCGCGCACGCGCAACGCGAACCTCTTCACCTATGCCCTGCAGCGCCTGCCCACCCGCTCGCAGCTCGCCGCCCTCATCCTCAGCAGCAGCACGTGCTGGATCCGCACCCAGGACGACACCCTGTGGTTCGCGCCCGAGCGGGAAGGCTGGGGAGTTGGCTTCGGCTACTCGGGCAACGGCTGCCAAACCCTCGCCCGCCTCGTCGACGTCCTCCTCGACGACATCTCCGCCCCCGCGGCCCACCCACAGGACCCTGCAGCCCCACGCGGCCTGTTCGAACTGCTGCGTGACACCCCTAGGGACGGCACGACCACCTACACCCGGGCCCAGTTACTGGCCGCCCGCGCCGACTGACGGCACCCGGTCAGCCGCAGTCGTTGCGGTTGATCTTCAGGGAGCGTGTCTGGTCATTGAGGTTGTAGGAGCGCAGATCGTGGATGGAGCCGCCGCTGCGGGTCACGCATACCCAGCGCCCCGGCGTGGTGGCAGTCCCAGCAGACAGGGCTGGTGATCGGAATTCACCTGCGGGTGAGTTCTCGGCTTGGGAGGCTGTGTGCTCACGTTGGAGCACTGGAGAGACGGGGCCATCTGCCTTGATCATCTTGGATACGAACATCTTGTGGGGTGTCACGCCGGACAACGCGAGCACGGACCTCTTGAAGACCATCCGGGCGGCTGGGGTGGAGGGGGTCGCCGTGCCGTGGATGGTGATGGAGGAGCTTGCGGCGCAAAGGGCGCTGAGGCACCGGGAGAAGTTCGACGCTGCTTATTCGGCTCTCCAAGCGCTACGGCAGAACACGCCATGGCCCCTGGCGACGCGGCTGCCGGATTACGAGCCGGAGCGGCTGAGGCAGCACTGGAGGGACGCTTACGCCGCCGTTGTTGACGTGCTGCCGCTCAGCGAGTCCGCGCTGCGAGAGGCTGCTTTCCGGGAGGCGAACGTCCTCCCGCCATGCAAACGACTGGAAGTCAAGGGGTCCACGAAGCCGGTCAAGACCGGGTCACGTGACGCCACCATCTGGCTGAGCGCCGTGGAGTACGCGCGCGAACACCCGGACGAGACGGTGTACTTCGTCAGCAAGAACACGGATGACTTCGGCGACGGCACCTCGTACCAGCCGCCCATGAGTACGGACTTGCAGGGCGTCGAGGATCGGTTCGTGCACTACACCTCCCTGGCTGAGGTCGTGTCCCGGTTCACCGAGTCCACGGACATCGACGAGGACGCGATCCGGGCGCAACTGGCCGGAGAGCCTGCAACGGAAGCGATTGCCCAAGAGGCCTGGGCCAAGTGGAAGTTCGACATCGACAAGCGGGTGATTCCCCAGATCGTCGAGCCTGCGACGTTCGAGGTATCGGTACGGGCGCTGGTGAGCAGTGACGGCGTGACCGTGGGCGGAGGCCGGCAGCGGGCCGTGGGCTGGCTCCAGCCGCCGACCGTCAGGTTCGCTGGTGTCGGTGATGTGAGTACATACCGGATTGGCGAGCACGTGTGGTGCACCGCTACCGCGAGCTGGCTGGTGGGCGGTTTGGTCATGCTGTCAGGCTTGCGGGCCGCGATGGCGGGTTGCGCCTGGGAAACCCGGCTGTTGATGAGCCCTTCCAACAGGGAGGCACAGCTCACTGTCCTGCGTAGCCAATCGCCGACGAGTATCTCCGCGGAGGAATTGGCGACGCTCCCCGAGTTCCCCTCGCCGCGCCTGCACCTCGCGGGGGACGAGGGCCCCGCCACCGCGACGGGCTGGCGGTCTCAAGGGTCCGTCTTGGAGCTGCTGCTTCAGTCGCTCACCGCCTGGCAGTACTACCGGAACACGTCCCCGGTGGAGGACGCGTAACGGCTCGGTCTGACGGGCCAGACCGGCCGCCGGCTGAGTCGTAGCGTCAAGGCAGGCTCGGTTGTCGGAAACGACCTCCGGGGGCGTCGACACCTTGGGACGATTCCGGCATGCAGACCGTGCAGCCTTACCCGCCTGGCACCCGCTGGTTCTTCAAGGGGCGGGCCGGGCACGAGCAGACGGAGTGTCATCTGGTTCGAGCATCGCCGCTGACCGGAGCTGTGGGACCCGAAGGACCATCGCCTTCGGGGCCCACCTCCGTCCCCGTCCCCGTGTTCGGCCTCGCCCGCGCGGTATGAGGCAGGGCGGGACCAGCGGGCTGGCGGGAGCCGCTGGCGGCTCGGTGCGTGCCCAACCACAGGCGCTCACGCTGCCCTCGCTTTTCACGACTGTCCTCACAAACGAGAGGCGACCGTCCCATGTCGCAGAACGGTGGGGGCCGTGTAAATACCCGCCCAGCCGACCCGCACGACGACCCAGACACACCGGTTCAGCGGCTGGACATCACGCCGCGGGTCCAGCGCAGGCTGTTTCTGCTGAGCGGGAACGAATGCGCCTTTGCGGACTGCCGGGAGGTACTGGCCCCCGAGAGCGGCGGCTACTTCGGCGAGATCGCCCACATCCGTGCCGCGGAGAAGGGCGGGCCCCGCTTCGATCCGGCGATGACCAACAACCAGCGGCGGCACATCGACAACCTCGTCCTGCTCTGCGTCAAGCACCATCAGCTGATCGACGACGCCGAGACAACCGCCCGGTTCGACCGGGCCGCCCTTGAAGACATCAAGCGCCGGCACGAGGACCGGATCCGCCGTGTCCTGCAGGCGATGGAGCGCGCCGAGCAGCAGTACGTCGATCGCACCCGCACCCAGACTGTCGTTCACTGCTCCACCCTGGAGCGCATGTACGGCAGCGAGCTCGACGAGGACGACCGCCGGGGCACCGCCGAGAGCGTCAACAAGATCGCCGACCAGATGCGCCGGGCCGCCTTGGCCGCCCGACAGCTGCTGTGCCAGGTCCTGGAGGAGGGCGGTGAGCTCAGCGTCGGCGAGGCCGCCCACCGCGGAGGCCTTTCAAAAACTCAGGTTTACGAACTCGGTCTGCAACTTGAGCGGTTGTGGCTGGCCCGTCTCGAAGAGGCAGAGTGGGACGACCCTGGGTACCGGCCGGAGCGCATCACCCTGCCTGATCCCATCCACGACCACAACGAGCTGCTCGACTACGACTTCTTCAACGACCTGCTCCGTCACGCCGCCAGCCGCGACGACGATGTCCTGAACGATGTTGTCGTCGGGCTCGACTTCTCGGTACTGGACTAGAAGAGCCCCGGCAGGCAGCGCTTCATGCCGTGCCGGCTGACGCCGGTACTGTTGGAGTACGAGGCGTTGTCGGTGGCGACCATCTCCGGCTTCACCTTGAGCCCGGTATGTGTAGGTGCGTACATTCGGCTGGTCACCCCATGGTCAGGTTCATGTGCGGATGGTTACGCTGTCGCGATGGATCACGAGGGGGCGAGCCGGGAGTCGGTTGATCCGGTGACCAGCCGAGAGCAGGACGCGGTGCGTCTGCTGCTGCTGATCGACGGGGCGTGCGAGCCGCTGACCGAGGCGGAGAAAGCCGTGCCCGCGCTCGTGCCAGCGTTGGGTGTCATGCGGACGCAGGTCAAGCTGCAGAAGCTGGACTTCTGGCTGCGTAATCCGGACTACCTGGCCAACGAGCTGCTGACCGAGTACGAGGCCGACCGCGAAGAGGCGCTGCTGGACATCGCGGGCCGCATCTTGGATTCCGAGGAGCCTGAGGTGCGGCGCTATCCGATGCTGCGCCATCACTTCGGCGCCTACGAGTGGCTCGACGATGCTCTGGCGGTGCTGCGCAGTGCCGGGCTGCTGGTCCGCAGACGTCGAGGAACAGTCAACCGGGTGCGCCAGCACGACTACTTCCTGCTGGAACACGGCCGTCACGTCGCCCGGGAGATCATCCGCCAGGCGCCGGCATTCGACTACTACGTGCAGCGCGTCGAACTGGTGATGCGGCTCGCGGGGGAGAAGAGCGGCAGTGAACTCAAAAAGCAGCAGTACCTGACGCGTGAGTACGCCGAAACGCCGCGGGGGAGCCGGATCGGAGCGATCAGTGAGCAGGCACGCCGGCGGCTGGCGGCCTTCCGGCAGCAGTTGCAGGAACAGGGAGCGGGGGGAGCATGAGCACAGTGAAGGCAGAGGCTCTGCTGGAGGCACGCGTCGCGGACAAGGCGGGCGTGACGGTCGACAGCGTCCGTGACGTGTTCACCGAGTACGGGCTGCCGCTGGTCATCTCTCCGGCGCGGCAAAGGTCCCTGCACGTGCACCGGCTGCGGGTGGCCGGTGAGCGCACCGGTGACGTCGAACCGGGCCCCTTCAACACCCCACTGCCGTTCTCTGCTGGGCTGACGGCACTTGTTGCCTCGAACTTTCGGGGCAAGACGTCCGTTCTGGAATTGCTGACGTGGTGTCTTCGCGGCACGCCCCGCAGTGAGATGCAAAGCCGTGTCCGCGGCTGGCTGCACCAGGTGGACCTGGACGCAACCGTTGCAGGCGAACCCATGGCGTTCCGCCTCGACCTCACGGACGGTGAGATCACGTCAGCCGTCGTCCTGACCGGCGGCGACATCGCCACGCTGACCGACGTACGGTCCCCTGACCCGGGCCTGGGCATCACTGCGCTGCTGCGGGCTTCCAGCACCGACAGCTACGCGGAGCAGATCGCCGGACTGATGCTGGGCCGGATGGACCTCCAGCCGCTCGTCAACAGCTTCAAGGAAACCAGCACCCAAACCCACGGTTGGCCCGCCTACTTCGGAGCGGTCTATCTTCCGGCCGGCGGCGACAAGGCCCTGCTGGGCGAGGTCACCTCCAACGGACTGCCAGGCCGGCTGCTGCAGGTATTCCTCGACCTGCCTGCCGCGGCCGCCCTCACTCGCGTCAAAACCGTCCACGACGTGCGGGTCGCCGAAGACAAAGCACGCCGCACAGCTGCGGCCGCCGAAGCGGAGGAACGCGCCGCCGAGCGCGAACGTCTCGCAGCGGACCTCGCCCAGGCCCGTGAACGCCTGGCACGTCTGCTGCCGGGGGACGAAGACGATGCTTCGCTGGTCGACTTGGCCAACGAAGCTGTGCAACTCGCCCGGGCCCTTGCCGACGCACAAGACGAATGGGACGAGGCCTCCCGGGTTTTCCGCCGGGCCCGCACCGAGCGTCAGCACGCTGCCAAGCTCCTCAACGACGTCGCCGAAAGCGCAACCGCACGTTTGCTCTTCCATGGTCTGAACCCGGCCAGCTGCCCTCGCTGCGACCAGGACATCGACGACGTACGGCGCCAACAAGAGCAGCACGCCCGCACCTGTGCGGTCTGCGCACGAGAGGTGACGGGAGACGACGAGAATCCGCAGGAAGTCACCGCCGAGGCCCAGGAGCGGTTGAAGACGAGCACCACCGTCGAAGCAGCCGCGAAAGAGGCTTTGGAACAGGCCGAGGCCGCCGTCGACCGCTTGACCCGCCAGATGGAGACCGCTCAGGCACAGCTGCGGCGCGCCCAGTCCGCCGCCGACCTGCCCGCGCGTCTTGCCGCCCAGGAGAACGTGCTGCGGCTGGAAGGCGCGCTCAGCGTGTTCCGTGAACCGGATGAACCGGCCACTGACGCGACCGAAGCAAAGACCATCAAGATCCTCGCAGCCGCCGCCGACCTGCTGGAGAAAGACAGCAAATCGGCCGCCGAGGCGCTGTTCGAGGAGGTCAACAAGGAGATCGCCGAGCTGGCGACCCTGTTCGGCGTACCTTCCCTGGAGTCGGTGTCCATCGACCGCAGCGCCCGCTTGAAGATCTACCCCCTGGGCAGCAAGCAGGAATGGTTCAAGGACCAGACAGCGGGCGCGCGACTGCGACTGCGCATCGCGGTCGTCATCGCCCTGCTGCGTGTCGGCCGCCGTTACGGCGTGTCCACCCACCCAGGACTTCTCCTCATCGACAGCCCCAAGTCCGAGGAAATGCAGTCCGCCGACGCCCGTAAGCTCTTCACGGAACTGGCCACCGTTGCCGCTGAGAGCGACCTGCAGGTGGTCATCACCACCGCGGACTTCGATCTCGCCCGCGCCACGCTGCCCGCAGACACCATCCGACAGGCCGAGGCCGGCGCCTCCCTGTGGTGACTCCACGCTCAACATCGGGCAGGAAAGGACGGCTGTCGTGCCGCAACTCGCCGACCGGCTCACCGAACTGGCCGCAGACGGACAGGCCATCACCTTTACTGCCATCGGCCTCACCCCCGACACGGTGGCCAGCCAAGCAATCGACGTCGCCGCCAGCCCCTTCGCCCCCTACCTGGCCGAAGCCGTCGCCGACGCATACAACCGCAGCGACACGCAATGGCAGCCCGCCGCCACCGCATTCCCCCAGGGACTGGCCTCACAGCCCAGCGTCCTGCACCTCACCGCGTCTCTGGACGCCCTGCTGCACAGCCCCGCAGCCGCCAAGGCACTGGGCAAGTCCCTGACCACAGCCCTGCTGGACGGCCTGCTCGCACACATCGAACGCGCACCGCTACTGGCCGCTGCCCGCCTCGAAGGCGCCGTCCGCCTGGCCGTCGCCGATGCCGTCACCCCCTTCAAGGTCTGGCAGGCCCTCGAAGACGTCCCGAGCGACGGCCCTGAGGACTTCCTCGAGCGTCTGCCACGCCTGTTGGGGCTCACCCTCGACCGATGGGCAGACGAGGACACCATCGCCGACACCGTGCGCGCGCTGCTCCAGCAGCTCACCCACGACGAAGCAGCCGACGTGGACGCCATGTTCGAGCTCGGCTGCGACCTGCTGCGCCGTGCACTGTCCTCCCAGGACATGGGCTCCGTCACTACTCACCTCGTGCAGGCCCGCAAGCAGTTCGAGACTGCGGCTCACGCCGAGGAAGCCCGCGACGATGCGCGTACCTTCGCCGCTGTCTGCGACGCCATCCTCGCATTCGGCCGAAACGATGCCGCAGCCATCGTCCGCGCCGCGGACCAGATCGCCGACGCCCTCGACCAGCGCGAGGCCTGGCTCCACCGCACGCACCAACCAGACTGGCTCCAGCCACGCCGCTCAGCAGAGATTGCCTGGCATCACCTCATCCTCCAGCTGCGGGCCGCCGCTACAGCCCTCCAGGAAGACGCCTGGATGCACGCCTGGCAGGCCCTGGACACCGTCCTCAGCGCCTACAACGCCGCCCGCACGGTCTGCCCCGTGGCCGGCGACACGAGTCATGGCCTGGCCCACTTGGTCCAGCCCGCGATCGAAGACCGCTTCCTGCGCCAACAGGCCTTCCTGGCACAACTACGCCGCGCAACTCAGGAGACCGGCCAGCACGCCGCCCGCGGCTTCGACATCGCCACCGCCAACGCCTTGCTCCAGGCCGTCGAAACCGCCACCCAGCGCGAAACGAACACAGCCGCCGCCCCTTCGGCAACCGCAAGCGGGACCGACGACGACGACCCTGGCGGGGCGGCGATCGCCCGCCTGCAGCGACTGGCACCAACCCTGCTGCACCAGCTGAGAGATCAAGCCCGCAGCATCGGCAACGCACTGGACGACCAACAGCTGCGCCTCATCGAGGGCCTCGCCTATGACAGCGACGTCGCCCGTCTCAAAGCCACCGACCCGCTCATCGTGCCCAAGCTCGACGAACTCACAGCCGAACTGTCCACGCATCCCTCCTACACGGGGGAGATCAAACTGACGTTCTCCGTTTTGGTCGAGCAGACGCTCCTCTTCCTCAAGAGCCGCTCCGACATCACACGCACGAACCTCCTCGGCACGACGAAGAAGGGCGAGCCGCCTCCATTCGACTACCGGCGCAAACCTGAGGGGGAGCGCAAGCCCGTCGAGGCTGACCTGCAACGCGACTTCCACCAGTGGCTCCAGAAGGGCCCCCTGCACAACGTCGTTCTCGTCGAGCCCGACGACGTAGGCATGGGCCGCGCGGACGTCATGACGCACTTCGGCGCCCTGCGCTACCTGACCGAGATCAAACAGGACGCCACCGACAACCACCCTGCGTACCTCGAGAGCCGCTACCTCACCCAGGCTGCCGAGTACAGCAACACCAACGCCCCGTTCGGGCAACTCCTCGTCCTCGATCTCACACCCAAGGACGACACCCAGGGCAATCTGCGTGTCGACGAGGTCGCGTGGACCACGATCCACCGGCCCAAGGGGGCCACGACAGACCGTGCGGTCGTCGTCGGTATCGTCGCCGGCAATCGAACAACGCCCTCGGCCTACTCACGCAAATGAACAGCGACGATCTGCGCCCGAGACTCAGGCGGCGTTCGAGTGGAGAGTGACCCAGTCACCAGAGCGTGACGATCGCCCATGCAGCGCGCCGTAGTCGATCTCGTCGAGCCGCCCGCCCAGCAGGCTCTCCAGCCTGCCCAGTCGCGTCACCATGCCCAGACCCTACGTTCGGCTCTCTGAAAGTCGTACGGCAGTGTGCATCTGGCGGCGACACGATAGATCGATGACCGCGGCACGGGGCTGGGCAAGCTCCTCGAGGGCTTTGCGGAAGGGGGGCATACCGGAGCGTTCCGGCGGGCTGGCCTTCCGCTGCCCGAAGCGCGATCGACGGCTGCCCTGGGCAAAGTAAGACTGCCGCCGACGATGGATGTCGTAGACGCTCGGGGCCAGGCGCCGCTGGACGGCGGAGGGGACTGGTTCATGTAGGCCGGCGGCGAGCGTCGTGACGGACACCCGCGGCTGATCTCGTACCCCGAGGACCGCTTTCACGGCCTCGCGCCGTGCGCTCACGAAGTCGAGCTCGGGGAAGTACTCGCTGCGAGGCGTCGACGAGGGAGACAACGCGCGGCAGGCCGCAAGGGTGCGTGACTCGCTGGCCTGATACTCCGGGTGTGCAGGCGAGAGCCAGGCCCGGGACACGGTTGACCCGACACGGTGTGCCTCACTACGCAGGGCTTCGAAGCGGGCACGTGGTCCTGCGGTGGCGCCCACCTTCACGTAGGACACCGCACCGGTGATCGCGAGGACATAGATGAAACCCGTGCCCTTCACGGCCCGGTCGGGGACCGGTCGCTTCTTGATGTAGTGCCGCAGCCAACTACGAGGGTCCTCGTACACCAGGTGCAACATCCCTGCCCTTTCACTGTGTTGCTGTCCAGTGAATCGGAGGAATGTGACAACGGCCCTGCCCTCCAGCTCCCGCCGTTCCCGATTGCCTGAGGCTCAGTCGCTTCAGTCGCTTGGGTCGCTGTATTCGGCATAGGGCAGCGACTGAACAGCCAGCGACCGGGCGACTCTTCGGTCGCTCCCCGGCGAAGCCGGTAGAGCTGCAGGTCAGCGCGTTCTCCTCAGGTTGAAAGCGACTCAAGCGACTCGGACTTGGCATATATGAGCTCCACAGAGTGTGCGCGTGTGCGTTATATACAGAGAGCTTCAGTCGCTTCAGTCGCTGTTCAGGCTCCTTACGTCGTCTGACCTGGCTGTTTGCCGTTGCCAGCCAGGAGCGACCGAACGGTCATGGGTCGCTGTGCCCTCCGCTCCGTCGCTGGACGGCTGCTCGCCGGTCGCATCATCGACACGGCGTCACCGTTGTTCCGCATGTGCTCCACGACCCCACCGGCCCCGTTCGCTAGTCTGTGTCCGTCGTTGAGTCGCTTCGGTCGCTGATAGGGGGTGCAGATGCCTGCTGAGCTGCAGTTTTCCCGCAGCGACTCAAGGGACCCTGTCAACCCCGCTTCTTCAGTCGCTCCGTCCCTTGCCACCGCACAGGTGTGCGCCCGCCGAGGCTGGCCCGTGCACCCTCTCGCCCCAGGCCGGAAGACACCAGCCGCGAACTGCAGCGAGTGCCGCACCAGCGCCCACGCAACAACCAACTGCCCCTGCCTCCGCGCAGGCCGCTGGTGCCACAGCTTCCACGCGGCCACCCTCAACCAGGACCGCATCCAGCAGTGGTGGGGGCAGCACCCGGAGTTCGGCATCGGCGTCTCCTGCGGCCCGGCCGGCCTAGTGGTCATCGACATCGACGCTCATGGCACCGAGCCCCCCGCGCGTGACCGGATCCTGCCCGGCATCCCCATCGGCGACCACGTCGACCTCGCCGGCCTCGCCAACGGCTTCCACACCCTCGCCGTCCTCGCCGCCCTCCGCGGCCAGCAGAGCCCCGCCGACGACACCACTACCCTGCGCGTATGCACCCCCTCCGGGGGCCTCCACGTCTGGTACCGGGCCACCGGCAACCGCCAATGGAAGTCCTCCGCCGGCTCCAGCCCCGGCCGCGCCCTGGCCTGGCAGGTCGACATCCGCGCCCACGGCAGCTACATCATCGCCCCCGGCACCACCACCCGCCACGGCGCTTACACCCCTCTCGGCGAGGTCCGCGAGCCCGCGGCTCTTCCCCTGTGGCTTGCCCAGGAACTCGACCGCACCGGGCACCTGCCCGCGCCCACCGTTCCCGCTCCGCGCCCCGTCCCACCGCGCGCCCAGCAGGCGGTCCTCGCGGCCGGCGGCCGCGGCCCAGCCGAGCGCACCCTCGCCGCGGTCCTGGCCCCGGTCGAGGCCTGCGGTCAAGTCGCTCAGGGCGCGGGCTTCTCCGACGCCCTCAACCGGGCCGCCTTCACCCTCGGCGGCCTCATCGCCGCCGGTCGCCTTTCCCGGCAGGAAGCCGAGCAGGCGCTCAAGGACACCGCGGCCGCGGCCCGTCCGGGTCAGGAGCTGCGCATCGAGCAGATCATCCGCAGCGGCCTCGCCGCAGGCCTGAAAAAGCCCCTTCATGCCACGGGGAGGCGCCCGTGACGTCCTCCGGCAACGTGCCCCTCTTCGAGTTTGACGCCGAAGCTGTGGCCGCCCAGATCCGTAACCAGGCCACTGCGCAACTGCCTGCCCAGGCCGCCGCCGAGCGGCCCGCTGGCGAAGCAACCGCCAACGGTCTCCTACCGGACACGCTGACGGACCGGGGCAATGCCAAGCTGTTCGTCAAGCTCTACGCCAACGACTACCGGCACGTCCCCAAGATCGGCTGGTACCGGTGGGACACCACCCGCTGGCAGATCGACGAGGACGACACCGTCCTGTGGGCCGCCGGCGACCTCACAGAAAACATCGCCACCCACGATCCACGGGGCCTGTTCACCACCACCGCCCTGCACAAGCACCGCACCCGCGCCATGTCGACCTCCGGCATCAACGCCATGCTCGCCCAAGCCAGGTCCGCGCCCGGCATGGTGCTCAACGCCGACCGCCTGGACGCCGACCCCTACGCCCTGTGCACCCCCCAGGGCGTCGTCGACCTACGCACCGGGCTGCTGACGGCCCCCGACCCGAACAAGGACTTCCACTCCCGCTCCACCACCGTCGGCCCCCAACCGACGCCCATCCCGCGCTGGCTGCGCTTCCTGACCGACACCTTCGGCGACGACGCCGAAGGCCTGGAAATGATCGACTACCTGCAATTGCTACTCGGGTACTCGATCACCGGCGACGTCGGAGCCCAGATCCTCCCCTTCCTCTGGGGAACGGGCAAGAACGGCAAGTCCGTCCTCCTGGACGTCATGATGAAGCTGCTCGGCGACTACGCGGACGCGGCTCCCCCCGGCTTTCTGATGGCCAAGCCGTTCGAAGGCCACCCCACCGACCTCGCCGAACTCCACGGCCGGCGCGTCTACGTCTGCTCGGAGATCAAGCCCGGCGACAAGTTTGACGAAGCGAGGGTCAAACTGCTGACCGGCGGCGACCGCATCAAGGCGCGCCGCATGAGGCAGGACCCCTTCAGCTTCGAACCCACCCACAAACTATGGCTGCTGGGCAACCACCGCCCAGAAGTCGGCACCGGGGGGTTCGCCTTCTGGCGCCGCATGCGCCTGATCCCGTTCGAGCGCGTCGTCCCCGACGACCGCAAGATCGACAATCTGGCGGACATCCTCGTCATGGAGGAGGGCCCCGGCATCCTCGGCTGGCTCATCGACGGCGCCCGCCGCTACCTCGGCGGCGACCGCGACCTCACCGGACCCGAGCGCGTGCGGATCGCCACGACCGCGTACGCGGAGACCGAGGACCACACCGGCCGGTTCTACGAGGAGTGCTGCCAGCTGGGCCCCGACCTGCGTGCCGAGCAGACGGCGCTCTACGCCGCCTACACCACCTGGTGCCACAATGAAGGCGCACTGGTCATGTCCTCACGCGCGTTCGCCTCCCGCACCCGGGAACTGGTCGGGCTGGCCTCGCCCAAGGGGATGATCCTTTCCAACCAGCGCAAGTACTACCCGGGCATCGGACTGCTCACCGACGAGGAGAGGGAAGCCAGCGCATGAGTTCCCTGATCGATGCGGACGAGATCAGCCGCGAAGCCGACATCGTGTGGCTGGAGGACATCGACGACCTCGACTACGTCCGCCAGAGCCTGGACCGGCTGCCGACCCGCAAGGGCCGCCCCGCCTACCACCGGCCCGGCCGCATGGTCGGCTACGCCCTCCTCGACACCAAGGCCAAAGCCTCCCGCGCTTCTGGCACGTTCCGCCGCCGCGTCTTCTGGCTCCTACCCCACGACCGCGACACCGAGCCCGACGGCCTTTACGCCAAGAGCGCCCCCGCCGAAGCCGTCGACCCGCGCACCCTCGAACCCCGCGTCAAGGGCTACAAGACCGAACGCTCCGAAGGCGGCCCACCCTCCCTCGCCATGCAGGAACTCGGCATACAACTCCCGCTGTAACTCCCGCGCCGACCGCGATGACTCAAGTCCTGACCAGCCTCATCGCGGTCGCTGGCACCCTGCTCGGCGGCTGCCTGGGCTACCTCCTACAACGCCACGCGGGCAACCGCGCCGAGCGCCGAGCAGCCGTGCTGGCCTACACCGCAGCCATCACCGAGTTCCTACGTGCCCAGCAGGACTGGTGGTGGCGCAAACACGAACAGCCCGACGGCCCCGAGCACAAGGCCGCACGGCTTGAAGGGCAACGCCTGCGCGGCGTGGCCCGCCAGGCGGTCAACGGCCTGCTGTTCTCGGTCGGGGACGCCGAGCTCGTCGCCGAGGCCTGCCGGATCCTCGAAGAGGCCAACACCGTGCATCGCGCCGCCGACGGGCCGAGATGAGCGCCCGCGCGGCCGCCGTACGAGACGTCCTCGACCACTTCATCCAGCACGCCGCACAACGAGTTCCCTGACACCTAGCTGCTTCCCAAGCGGATGACCCCGGCCCCGCTGACAGGTGTGAGTTGTGCGGCTGCGTAGTACTGCTGCGTTCTACCGTTATCAGCAGTTTTGGCTATTTTTGGCCTACGTCTTGTGCGTGGGGGGTGCCGCGCCCACGGTTGGAGCACTGCCGTCGCTTGGCGCTAGCAGAGGGGGTCCTACATGGACACATCGCATGCGAGGAGCGGGTCGTTCCTGCTCTCGGTAGATCCGGTATTGAGCGGTCAGATCGTCATCAAGGAGGCCGAGCGCTCCGCAGAGATTGATCCCAACATCCGGTGGGCCACGGAGCAGGTGACCGCACGCTTCGAGGAGCTTTCCAAGGACGAGGTAGCCGATGTCGTATCGGTGATGTGGCTGAGCTTGAGCCACTACCTGTTGGGCCCGTGCTGGTGGGGACCCCCGTTCGTCACCTCGACCGTGCCGCTTATCGGCGCGGGCAGCCTGGCGCCCCATCTGCAGGTCGTTCGTACCGGGCTGAGCTTCGGCGACTCGATTCGGCGAATCACCGAGGATGCGCTCAAGACCACGCTGACCGTGGACGCTTTGCGGTACGCCGCCCAGGAGACCGCAGAGTGGTCGGCTGGGCAGGACAACTCGGCGTACGTGCAGGACCTTCTGAAGGCGCGTGAGGACCTGACACGGCTGGGGGGCGACGGATCGCAGAATGTCCTTCCGGTGATCGGCGTCGTGGCCATCGGGGTTGGGATATTCCTGGCTGGCGCCGCCGTCGCGGTTGCTGTAGAAGAAGTGATCCACCACCATGGCGGTCACCGCTGACCTTCCACGCCCCCTCAACCGCAGCCCCTCGCATCTCGCGAGGGGCCGCGTCTGTGTGATGCCTCTCCTTAGGGCGCCCCTATTTGGCGTCCGTGGCCGCGTCGTTCTTCGCCTTCTCGCAGGACCTCGCTGCCCGGGTAGCGCTTGGACGCGGTTTCAGCGGTGGGCGTGAACACGACCTTGCCGCTGGTGGCCACCACTTCCCCTTGCGGGCGGTTGGCCCGAGCTGCGCAGGGTGCACATGCCATGTCACTCAACATCGTCGACAACGACGCCAAATGGCGGGCGCTGGGCAGCGGCACCCTCTACACCGCATTTCGCCGCATAGTCTCTTACGCCTCCTCTGAGCCACCGGCGCATCGATCACGCCACAGTCGTGGCGGCATGTCTGAGAGACGCAGGTGGGTGGGTAGCCACACGCGAGAGCGAGGGGGAGAAGGTGGCTACTACCGCACGCGAGCTGCACGAGCAGCACCAGGCCAGGCTCAGGGAGCTCGGTAACCGGCACGCACGTATCAAGCAACTCGACCCGGATGAGGATGCCGCGTCGTTCGAGAGTCAGTACGGAGAACTGGTGGCGTGTGCCGCGCAGTTGCTTGAGTTTGAGCGGGCGCTTCCGGCCCGGCTGGCCGAACCGCAACGAGAACGCACCGAGCAGATCGTGAAGTGGTCATGGCGCGGTGAGAGCGCAGTGGCCGTGGCACTCATGGTGGCGATGGTGGTCCTTGGGCACACCATCTGGTGGCTGGTGCTGCTGATACCGCATCTGCTCGCCACGCTGGCGGGCTGGTCGGTCACCGTGACCGCGGTCCGTCACAGGAAGCAGCGCGCGGTTGCGATCGGTCTGCATGCGCTGTGCCTGCTAGTGGGGCTGGTGACGCTGGGAGTGCTCTCCCCCTGGTGGATCACCGCCATCCTGCTCGCCTGGTTGGCCATCGGCGTGGCCTCGGAGGGCACCACGCAGCAGGGGGCGAAGTGATCGAGGACGCCGACCGCCGGATGCGGGATGCCGACCGGCGGATCCGGGACTTGGACAGCCGACTCGACGACCTGGAGAGCGATCATCAGCGCCTGAGTGACAAGTTCGGCTACACCGAGGACCTGGACCACGAGCTACGCAGCCTGCGCAGCGACATCAGCAGCTGCGAGGGCAAGATCGAGGAACTTGACGAAGAGCTCCGCGACAGCGTCACCGAGACCGACCAGGCCGTGAAGCGGCTCGTGCAGCACGTGCGGCTCCTGGAAGGCCAGCTCATGGCATCAGGCGGAGCCCAGCTCGCGGATCTGGACACCTTCACCACAGCCCAGCGCGGCCTCGCCCGCAGCATGGAGCGCGGCTGGCAGGCCCGCAGCCTACTGCTCAGCGACCACGAGCGCTCCACATTCCAGCATCGGCTCCGATACCAGGGCGAGACCGCCGAACAGCACCAGCAACACCGCACCACGGTGATCGACACGGTGGGCACGATGGCCACTACCCGCTACGGTTCCAGCGCCCACACCCAGGCCGCCAACAAACTCCGCGAGGCACTCGCACGCGAGCAGAATCTTCGCGAAAGCCTGGACCGGCAGACCCTCCTCGCCAAGGAGGCACAAGACGCACTGGCTGCCGATACGAAAACCCGCACCGACAAGCAGTCGGTGATGTCCGCAGGCACAAAGGCCGAGAGGCAACTCACCACGGCGCTGAGCAACCGGCTGGCCGACGCCGTCAGCGCCCGCGCCGTGCTGCCCACCTGGTTCGTCACCGTCCTCGGATCAGCACCGCCGGCCAGCGGGACACAGAAGTGGCTCGAGACCGCCACCCAGGTCCTGCTGTACCGCCTCACCTACAACGTCACCGACCAAGTAGTCGCCCTCGGCAGCAAGCCCTCCGACGCTGACCGGCACCGGCGGGAATGGTACGACCGACTGATCAAGGACCTGCGCCGTTGGTGAGCACGTGTTCCCTTCGACCTGCCCGGCCGAGGGGAGCGATGCGCCGGATGCCGCGGCGCAGACGGAGTGTTCACGGGCTCTCAAAGGGAGAAGGCGCCGCTGCAGAAGGTGTCGTCGAGGGCGAGGGTCCGGTAGGTCACGCCTTCCCGGCCGTTGAGGCGGTGGGCGAGGCGTGTTGCGGCTTCGTCGGTGAGGTAGGCGCGGCCCAGTTCCCTGCCGCCTGCCGCCAGGCGGACGCGGAAGTGCTGCGCGGTGCGGCCGAGGAACTGCGTGCCGGCATCGCCAACCAGTTCGGGCTGGAGTGAGAGGCAAAGGACGGTGGCTGTCTGAACGCTTTCGGGGGATGCCCGGTGAAGCTCGCCGTAGTCCTGTCTGGTGGGGGCTAGGGTGCGCGGGAACGGCGGTCGGGTGAGGGGATGTGGCAGGTCATGGGGCGTCAGCAGTGGTGGGGGCGGTGTCTGGCGGGCGTGGCCGTTGTCGCGGTGGCCGGGTGCACGGCGTTGGACGAGGGGACTTCCGTTGCGCCGCCCGACGACAAGGCGTCGGAGTCGAGTTCGGGGGCGTCGCGGTCGCCTGCTGGTGATGGCCCGGCGGGCCCGGGTGACGGGACGCTGCCGGGCGTGCCGACCGCTGAGGCGGCGCGCACTGAGCTGGCCGGGCTGAAGGTGGCCGCTCACGGTTCGATGGCCGGCTACAGCCGTGACCGCTTCTCCCACTGGTCAGCACAGGGGGAGAACTGCGATACCCGGGAGACGGTGCTGGAGCGGGACGGCACCGGCGTGAAGCGGGACGACGAATGCCGTGCGGTATCCGGCAAGTGGGTCAGCGTCTACGACGACAAGACACTCAGCGACGCGTCAGAGCTCGACATCGACCACATGGTGCCGCTGGCCAACGCCTGGCGCTCCGGCGCCGACACCTGGGGTGACGACGAACGCAAGGCGTTCGCCAACGACCTGACCCACCCGCAGCTGCTCGCGGTCACGGCCTCCTCCAACCGGTCCAAGGGCGACCAGGGCCCGGATGAGTGGCAGCCGCCGGCCAAGACGTACTGGTGCACCTACGGGCGGGCCTGGACGTCGGTGAAGGACACCTACGAGCTGACGGTCACCGAAGCGGAGAAGGACATGCTGACCGAGATGCTGGATACCTGCACGTCATGACCGGCCACGACACCACGCCCGCGCCCGAGCGGCTGCAGAGCGAGGTGACCGCGGGCCGAGGGGGCGCGATGACCGATGAAGTCGGCGTCATCACCGGCGACCTCACTATCGCCACCACAGCGCTGCCCGGCGGGCGCGCCGCCGTCACGGTCCAGTACACCGGTGCTGCGGAGTGGTACACCCTGACCGGCAGTCCCGTCCCGCTGCCGCCCGGCCAACTGGCCGTGCTCCACGCCGACGTTGTCGAGCGTGTCCGGCAGGGAGGCGGAGCCGAAGCCCCGCACTGAATGCGGCTCTTGCTCTATGGATGTTGCTCTCTGGTGGCGGCCGGTCTCGCCGTGTAGCGTCGCTGTCAGATGTCGTGGTTCGCATTACCTGCCCGCGCTCCGGCGTGGGCTCTTTGCTGTGCAGTGCCGGACCCGGGGCGATCACCCCGGGTCCGCGCAGTGCGGACCCGACAGCGACTGAGAGGCACGAGCATGGCACGCGGAACCGTCAAGTGGTTCAACTCGGAAAAGGGCTTCGGCTTCATCGAGCAGGAAGGCGGCGGCCCGGACGTCTTCGCGCACTACTCCAACATCAACGCCTCCGGCTTCCGCGAGTTGCTGGAAGGCCAGGCCGTGACCTTCGACGTGACGCAGGGCCAGAAGGGCCCGCAGGCGGAGAACATCACGCCCGCCTGACTCTCGGCCTAGACGTCATCGAGGCCCCGGAGCACGAGCACGCGCTCCGGGGCCCTGATGCATCCTGCGCCGACGGGCCCGCGACGGGCATGTCCGGCCTGCCGGTACTGCGTCCAGGCCCGGACTGCGTCCGCCGTTCCTCAAGGTGTCTTCACGAGGTTTTGAGGAAAGCGTTCCCGGACCCTACGGCGTCACTCCGGCCAGCAACTGCTGCGTCATGAACTCGGTCGCGTATTGACCCGAGTAGTGCGCATGCGAGCACGTGAGCCCAGCGCCGAAGAGTTCGAACAGCCCCTCAGGGCTGCACTTTTCCATGGAGTCGGCCCATTCTGGTCCGCTGAGCACGTCGTCGTTCCGAGGATCGGGTGGAGTTGCGCAAACAGGGTCCACGGGGCTCCCGCCAGGGGTGACAGGACTCCCGAAGCAGTAGGACTGCGATCGGTTTTCCAGTGCCTCGGGGAGGTAATCTTCCCGAGGGCCGTTCACATAGGCTGCCAGGCCGACGGTGTCCCTCGGGCCGGCCCCTGGCCCAGTCTGGCCGGGCAATGTCCTTTGTGCTGCGGGCGAGTTGGGGTCGAACATGGGATCACCGAATAGCAGCACCGTGTCGATCCGATCGTAGAATGGTTCCAGCCTCGAATCGGCCAAAGCATCGCCCAGCACCCACGCCCCCTGGGAGTAGCCAGCGAGGACGAAACGCTGCTCGGGGCACCGGATGGCCTGGTTATAGATCTCTGCGACTGCCCGGGGGACACCCTCTCTCTGGGTTGCCACCAGCTCATCCGGCAGTCTCTTCCTGAGGGGCCTGTTGTTTTGAGCGTCTGAAATTGCCTCTTCCACCAAGGGGTCGGCGAAAACGCTCGTTTCAGCTGGAGTGTAGTTCACGTACCGCACACTCACGTTCTCTGCTCCACGCAATTGTAGTTGTGCAATTGCGTTGTCGAACGCTCCCCCTTGACCAGGTAGGCCGAGAGGGATTTGAGGCGGACCGAAAGGTAGGCCGTTGCCGACCCCCTTTACTCCGATGAACGCCACGCTTGTGCACGGTGTTGCCGTACTGGGAGGGTCGATGGGAGGTCCGGGCGGCGTGCCCTGCGGCGCAACAGTGAACGAAGCGCTGACAGCACCTCCGTTTCCGAGGATGGCATCGATACTAACGGTGCCAGGCGGTGTGGAATCCGGGATCGTCACGGTGGTCGTGAATGTCCCTTCGACGTTTGGATAGGCTGTGCCCAGCCGTGTCAGCCCCATGTTGATAGGGACGTCCAAACGGCGACTGCCGTGTTCCTGCCATCCGGTGCCGAATATGGTCACTCGTGTTCCAGCTGGGCCACTCGCGGGGCTGATGCTGATCTCTTCAGTTTGGGCGGATGCCGAGCCTGGCGAGAGCAGTGAGAGGGCTACTGCGAGGACAGCGGTCAATGCTATTCGGGCCGTGGGGCGTGATCGAGCTTTGGCACGGAGGGTCGATCTTCGGCGCATGATCCGCCTTTCGATGAGGTTGAGAAGTTACTTCCTGCCTGGGACGTTAGGTCGATCAAATCGGGCACGCGCGCGGTGATAGGCCACGCAGACCAATGGGTGGGGCAAGCGGTGGTTACCTGCTGTACGAGGGACCAACCACTGGGTGGTGAGGTACGTGTGCTCGGTCGCCTGTCGCGAGCGCAACAGCAGGGGAGATCCGCATGCCGTCGGCGTGCGGCGAAGGCGGCTTGCCTCAGGCCTGTACTTGGCTTTCATCCAGCGCCGGCTCCGGCGGCGTGAACTTACAGGAGCGGCTCTCTCCGAGGGCGAAGCGACCGCAACCGCGAGCGCGTGTGGGCGGTCCAAGGGTCGGGCCTGCTCCGGCGTGTCTGGTGTCGGGACCTGGGTTCCTGTCAGGTCGGTCTTCCGGGGTATGTCTGCTCCTGTCTCCTCCTCGGTCTGTCTGTCTCCCTGAAGGGATGTCAGTCCTGCCGGAGGCAGGCACACCCCCTCTTCAGGAACTGACCCAACGTCCCTCGCCCCGGAAGGGGGTTGGGCCCCGGAGGGGCCCCCTTTTCCTTTCCCGGTATTCCGTGGTTTACTTATCTCACACGGAATACCAATCCAATTCCCCCCCGCTTTCAAGGGAATCGGAGATTCCCCCAAAACCTTCCCCGCACAACACCCATGACACCCCCTCAACTCACCCCCCAACTCAAACCCCAACTCCCCACCCATAAAACAAAACCAGCGCTTTTACGCTTTCCGTGCCGGAGGCAC
>NZ_VBZC01000119.1:0-12122 GCF_005786655.1 Streptomyces montanus | reverse complement strand
CGCCGCGCCCGCCGCCCGACTTGGGCGCGGGCTGCTGCCACGAGGAGCCCCAGCCGCCGGCTCCCGAGCCGCCGCCGTTCGCGTACGAGGGGGTGGCCGGCGGCGGAGGCGGCCAGGAGCCCGCCTCGGGACCGGAGGCGGCGCCCGCGCCCTCGGGTGCCCCGGGAGGCATCGCCGGCGGCATGGGCGTCGGAGCGTTCCCGTGCGACGGCGGCTGTGCCGCCCCCGGATACGAAGACGGCCCCGGAGACGAAGACGCTTCGTGGGACGAGCCGGCGCCCTGTCCCGTCTCCCGGTGCGCGGCCATCTGCGCGTGAGGGCCCGTCTCCTGTGAACCCTGTGGAATTCCCTGCTCCGAAGGCGTGGAAGCAGCGGGAGTTTCCACCGGCACAGGAGGTGCAGACGGGGCGGGGGGTACCGCAGTGCCCTCGTTCTCGGTGCTCACAGCTCTTCCTCTCGATCCACGGCTGTACTTTCAGATCGCACTCGGTCGCGTTCTGCACACATGGTGGTGCTCCCGGCGCGATTCAGCTGTGCGTGTGTTTTCGTCTGCCGTCAGCTTTTCCCACGGGACGTCAGGGCACCATAAGCGGTGCCTGTGGGTCCGGGACCTTCCTTTATATAGGACCTGTCCGACAAACCCATCGCATCTCGTGCGCCGCCGACTCACGCGTACCCGAACGGGACGACCCCATGACGCAGAGGACCGGGCGCGGTGGCACCATGACGCGGTGACCCACGCACGACAGCACCTGATCCAGGTCGTCGCCCATCGCGGAGCCTCCGAAGAGGCCCCTGAGCACACCCTTGCCGCTTACCAGAAGGCGATCGAGGACGGGGCCGACGCTCTCGAGTGTGATGTACGGCTGACCGCGGACGGTCACCTCGTCTGCGTCCACGACCGCCGCGTCAACCGCACGTCCAACGGCCGTGGCGCCGTCTCCGCCCTGGAGCTCGCCGATCTCGCCGCCCTGGACTTCGGCTCCTGGAAGAACCGCGACGAGGCGCCCGACTGGGAGCAGGAGCGGCCTCCGAGCTGGGATCAGCAGTCCGTCCTCACGCTCGAACGCCTCCTCGAACTCGTCGCCGACGCCGGCCGCCCGGTCGAGCTGGCCATCGAGACGAAGCACCCCACACGCTGGGCGGGCCAGGTCGAGGAGCGCCTGCTGCACCTCCTGAAGCGTTTCGGCCTGGACGCCCCGGCGTCCGCCGACATATCACCCGTACGCGTCATGAGCTTCTCGGCACGCTCTCTGCACCGCATCCGAGCAGCGTCCGCGACACTGCCGACGGTCCATCTGACGCAGTTCGTCACACCCCGGCTGCGTGACGGGCGGCTTCCCGAGGGCATCCGGATCGCGGGCCCTTCCGTACGGATCGTGCGCAGCCATCCGGCACTCATCGAGCGCCTGAAGCTGGCCGGACACCAAGTTCACGTATGGACCGTGAACGAGCCCGAGGACGTCGACCTCTGCGTCCGACTGGGCGTCGACGCCATCATCACCAATCGCCCACGCGCGGTACTGCGCCAACTGGGCCGCTGACCTCCACGCCCTCGACGTTCGGTCACACAGAGTCGAGTTTCGGCCATTCGATTACAGGGAGTGCTCCGGCGCGTTCGGTGCGTGTTCGACGGTTACGAGTGCGTCACTGCACGTGCATTGGCCGGTTTCCGGTTCAGTCCAGAGGGGCATCCACACCGTGGCGTGGGGCAAAGGAGGTCTCGGGGGTGGCGTTGGTGGTGGCACAGGAGGTGCCCACGTCGTCGAGCATGGCCGTACCCCATGGCCCTGCGGGCGTGGGGGAAGCAAGACACCGCATGCGGGTTCAGCTGCGCACAGGCGGTGTGGCGGAAGCGGTCATCGACGATGCCGTACTGATCCTTTCCGAACTGCTGAGCAACGCCTGCCGGCACGGCAGGCCGCTGGGCGACGTCCTGGCCGGGGACGGTGACGTCCGGGCCGCGTGGCGGGTGGAACCGAGCGGAAGACTCACCGTCGAGGTGACGGACGGTGGTGGTCCGACCCGTCCGGTTCCCGCCACGCCCTCGGTCACCGCACACGGCGGCCGTGGGCTGAACATCATCACCGCGCTGGCCGACGACTGGGGTGTCCGGGACGACACACCGGGCGAGGTCACGGTGTGGGTGGTCGTCCACAAGGACGTGCACGCCGGGCACCGTCGCCATGACTTCGCGACGCGCGTCACGGCCCCGCCGGTGTCCGCGATACCCGACCTGGGCTTCGCGGACGCGTTCGACGACCTGGACTGAGTGCGCACCGGTCTCGGCTGACTTACCGGTCTGGCCCGAGGCGCCGGTTTGAGCTGAGTCGCCGGTCCGGGCAGAGTCACTGGTTCCGGGACCCCCGGCAGGTTGTCCACAGGGTCCCGTCGGTCCTCGTACGAGCAGCTAGGCTCGCGCCCGTACGAGTCGAGCCGTAACCGGGAGACACCCACGATGGCCAAGAAGCGACCCCAGACGAAGGCCAAGCCTCAGCTGCAGGACGGGCAGATCCCGGTGGTGGGTGCCCGCGAGCCCTGCCCCTGCGGCAGCGGCCGCCGCTACAAGGCCTGTCATGGGCGGGCCGCCGCGCACGCCGTGACCGAGCTGGTGCAGCGCCCCTTCGAGGGCCTGCCGGGCGAGGGCGACTGGATCGCGCTGCGCGAGCTGGTGCCCGCGGCCACCGTCGAGCTGAACCTCAGGGAGTCCCTCCCCGAGGGGGTTCCGTCGGTCACGCTCGCGACCGTCCTGCCGATGGCATGGCCGGCGCTGCGCCGGGACGACGGCTCGGTGCTGTTCGGCCTGCAGAACGACACGGCGTCCGGCGACATCAGCCGCGACCTGGCCGACACCCTGCAGCGCGCACTGACCGCGCAGCCCGGCACTCCGGTCCAGGGCCGGCGCGCTCCGGCAGACGGGCCACGACTGCAGGATCTGCTCGATCCCGAAGGCGCGTTCGAGCCAGTTGTGCACTCGGGCTTCGAGTTCTGGGTTCCGGACTCGGAGAACGCGACGCCGGAGGTGGCCGCTTCCCTGGAGCGGGCGAACGCCGCCGCCATCCCGACCGTGAAGCTCGCGGGCGTCGACGCCGCGTACTGGTGCGAGACCCCGGACAAGAACCACCTGCGCTGGGTCATGCCGCATCCCGAGGAGCAGCTTCTGGACGCGCTCGCGCGACTGCACGCGGCCGGGCAGTCGAGCCTCGGAGAAGGCACCCGCCTCGTGGGCTCCTTCCGTGCGCACGGCCTCACGGTGCCGGTCTGGGACCTGCCGACCGGCGTCACCGCGGAGGACATCGAGAAGCCGGCGGCCGAGTTCGCCGAGCGGCTCGCCGCCGCGCTGGCCACGGACGCACCGCTGACCCCGGACGAACGGCGGGCGCGCGGCGGCCTCACCAACCGCCAGGTCACGCTCAGTTGAGACCCGGCCGACCCCCGGTCTCCGGCTGACCGACCAGTCAGCCGCCCGGGGTGTTCACAGAATGGGTGACTCCTGTCACAACTCCCCCTTGAAGCAGGAGAATCGGTGTCCGAATAGCCGAGATCGAATTTGCTAACCGCCGATCTCTTGTTACCGTTCCAATAGCCCGGTTGCTGGTGCATCCCCCGTCGCCAGCAACCGGGTCTTTTCCTTTTCCGGATCCAGGCCCGTCCAGGGCGCGAGTCTCAACCCGCCGTCCAGGCAGGTGAGTTGACCCTTCACACGGACCGGCACGGCTGCAGGCGGCTCTGCGAGCGCCTACCCGGATCCACCCGGCGAATTGCTTCCCGAGCGCAGGAGCAACGGTCCACCGCCGGATTCCGCGAACTCCGCGACCGCCGTATACGCCCGCGCATCCCCCGTCGTCCGTTCCCGGGGCGTCTCGCATACCGCCGGCTCGTCGTCCGCGGCCGCCGCGCAGTGCATCTGGACGGTGCGGCCACCGGGCCCCATGAGGGTCAGTACGGAGCTGAGGCCGTCGCCGGTCGCGTTGCGGTAGTACGTACGCGCCCAGGTGTCCCGCTCCTGTGTCAGGACGCAGGTCTGCGCCTCGATGCCGCCAGGAGAGGCGAGTTCGGGGCCGCACCGGGCGGTGGTGGTGAACCCCAGGTCGAGCGCCAACGGGGACCGCCGCGGTGCGAGCTGCTTCTCGGAGGGCTCGTCGGCCCCGGAGAGTCGGTCATCGGCCTCGGAGCGCTCGCCATCGACCCCGGAGGGCTTGTCGGCAGCGGCTTCGGACGGCCTGGCGGCAGCGGGTTCGGACGCGGCGGCGCTGTTGCCCGCCCCATGGCCCACCGGCCCGGCGGACGCCACAGTCAGCCGCAGAGCCACCGAGACCACGACGGCGCCCGTCATCGCCAGCAGGCGAAGATTCATGAGGGGGACGATAACGACCGAGCAGGAGCGCTCCGTCCGCCGTGTGCCCGCTTCCCCTACAACTCGGGGGCACTCACACCCGTACGAGTGAGGGCCTCCACCACGGCGTCCACGACTGCCTCCACATCGGGCACCCAGGGCGCGGCCGAGCCGGGCAGCGGCGCCCGCTCCCAGCAGATCGGGCCCTGGCCGGTCTCGGACGGGGGCAGCGCGAGGTAGCCGCCCTCTCCGTGGAAGCGCAGCGAGCCGGGCACGAAGTCCTTGGCGTAGAGCAGCTCACCCAACTGCTCCATGGAGTACGGCTTCACGAGCAGCGCCCAGCGCGTGGGGGACGCGATCACGGGACCGAGGCGCATGCCCATGTGGTCGAGCGCCGCAAGGGCGCGGGAGGCGGCGAGGGCCGGCAGGCTCACCGCGCAGGGGGCCATGCCACCGGTGGCGAGGATGATCGGCGCCGTCGGCCGGTTCGTCCACCACCAGCGCACCATGCGCTCGTCGGTCG
This sequence comes from Streptomyces montanus, assembly GCF_005786655.1. Lineage (NCBI taxonomy): Bacteria > Bacillati > Actinomycetota > Actinomycetes > Kitasatosporales > Streptomycetaceae > Streptomyces > Streptomyces montanus. The sequence goes on along the minus strand of NZ_VBZC01000119.1, from coordinate 7,263 downwards.
TGGCCGCGAGGAGGCCGGGGTCGAAGGGGTGGGCGCCGGGGACCGTGCATTCCGGGTCGGGACACGCGCAGCGGGCACGCCCCTGCGGGTCCGGTGCCACACCGGGGAGTACAGGCCACTGCCATGCGGTCGCGAACGTCAGGGCCGCACCGAGCATCTCAGGCCTGTCGTTGTCTCGCCGGGACAGGAGCCTGCGTCGCCTTCCGAGGATCTCGCGCATGAGCGCTCGTTCCTTTCCGTTGCACGCCTGGCAACACCGAGGACCACATCACACCATGTGTCGATCACTTCACTGTGCGTACCTGCTGGCGCATCACACCCTTGTCCAGGACAAGGGGAACCCCTATGGGCCGAACATTGGCTGCGTCCGCGTCCATACTGCGTCTATCAAAAGCACGGGCATGGCGTGGGGTGGCGACGCCTGGCGTTTGCCGTCCCGCGCATTTCTCGCCGCCTCCGCCACGGGAGGATGGGGCACGGTCGTTGGTGGTTAAGACGCCCGGGTCCGTCGCCAGGTTCCGGGACGATCCCAACAACCCCTGGCCTTCACCGAGTACGTACCCATCACGACCGCTGTGACGCTCCGTCGAACAAGGCCAGTCGACCGCAATAGGCCGTTGCCCGAGGCAGTTTTAAGCCAACTTTGCTTTTCCGCGACATCCCCACGGACACCAGGAATCCCAGCAGGACAATGCTGGACATCCCCTCACGAGTGCGTGTAGATGTGGAGACACTGCTAGCGGCGCAGAATGACATGGGGGTTTGCGATGCTTTTGAGCAATACGCACCGGTCGGAAAGCCGGACACCATGAACGCCCCTCACCTTCCGAAAGTGGCTGGAATCGATTCAACGGTTCCGGCACCCACACACACTGTCGCGCCGCCGACTGCCGCCTCGGGTGCCACTTCGGCCACGCCCCCAAACACCCCCGGGGCTGTTCTTCAGGACAGACTCGCCGGTTGGATCTCCGATCTCACGACGCTGCACGAACTGACCGAGCGGCTGACCCGCACCGCCTCACTGGACGACGGACTGCACGAACTGCTGCGCGCCGGAGCCGCCCTCGTGGGCGCCCGGCGCGGTCTCGTCGTACTGGAGCCGGGCGACGGCCTCGGCCCGGACACGACCATCGGCCTGGGCCTCGCCCGGGCGGATCTCGGACACATCGAGACGGTCCCCCGCAGCTCCATGTCGTACGGGAAGATTCTGGACGGACTGCCCGGCGGTGAGGGAGAGATCGCCCAGCCCGACCTGTTCTCCGAGGACGGGCTCGACCCGCGTCACCGCGAGGTCGCCGCCCGGCTCGGCTACGCCGCCAGCTACGCGCTCCCCCTGTCCACGGAGACGGCCGGCCGCCTCGGCGCCGCCGTCTGGCTGTACGACGAACCCGCCGAGCCGGTCGAGCGTCAGCGGCACCTCGTCGGTCTGTACGCCCGGTACGCGGCCGAGCACCTGGCCCGGCTGGTCGAACTGGACCGCACGCGCGCGTGCATGACGACCATCGCCGAGGAGCTGCTCCCCTCACGACTGCCCCGGGTCTCCGGAGTCCAGCTCGCCGCCAGGCATCGCACCGGCCCACGCGGCGGCGGCGACTGGTACGACGCGCTGCCCCTGCCGGACGCCGCGCTCGGCCTCGCGGTCGGCTCCGTCACCGGTTCGGGACCCAGCGCGATCGCCGCGATGGGACGGCTCAGGGCGTCCCTGAGGGCGTACGCCGTCATGGAGGGCGAAGACCCCGTCGCCGTCCTGTCCGACCTGGAACTGCTGCTCCGGCTGACCGAGCCCGCCCGCTGTGCCACCGCGCTGTTCGCGTACTGCGAGCCCGCGTCGCGCAAGATCACGCTGGCCGGGGCCGGGCACAGTCCGCCGCTGGTGATCGGCGACCGGCGCACGGAGTTCGTGGAGACCTCGCTGTCCGCGCCCCTGGGGATGCTCGCCTGCTGGGAGGCGCCGAGCGTGGAGTTCCAGGCGAACGTTGGAGAGACGGTTCTGCTGTACACGGACGGGCTGCTGCAGCGCACCGGCGACCCGGCGGACCGGGCCTTCGCGCGGCTGCACGCGGCGGCGGCCGGCGTGCCCCGGTCACTGCGCGGCGACCCGGGCGTGGTCGCGGATCACGTGCTGCGGAGCGTGCTGCCGGACGGGCTGGACGCGGCCGACAGCGAGGAGGACGTGGTTCTGCTCGCCGCTCGTTTCGAGTGAGCGACCGGCGGCGAGAGGGTGGGCACGCGGGGTGGCTGCGCACGCCACGTAAGAGGTTTCCGGCCCCTTGGCCCCCTTCCGTACGACCGTACGATGGACGGGGTCCAGTGCCGTATCGAGGAGGATGACCGTGGCCGAAGAGCTCACTCCGGCGACCCCGGACGAGTCTGAAGAGCCGATCAAGCAGCGCAAGAACGGCCTGTACCCGGGCGTGTCCGACGAGCTGGCCGAGAACATGAAGTCCGGCTGGGCCGACACGGAGCTGCACGGTCTGGAGCCGATCGCCCAGGCCGAGCACACCGCGGCCCGCCGTGCCGCGCTCTCGGGGCACTTCCCGGGCGAGCGCCTGGTCATTCCCGCGGGCAACCTGAAGACCCGCTCGAACGACACCGAGTACCCCTTCCGCGCCTCCGTCGAGTACGCGTACCTCACCGGCAATCTCACCGAAGACGGCGTCCTCGTCCTGGAGCCGAGGCGTCTCCCGGACGGGAAAAGCGGCCACACGGCGACGATCTACCTGCTGCCGCGCTCGGACCGGGAGAACGGCGAGTTCTGGCTCTCCGGCCACGGCGAGCTGTGGGTCGGCCGCCGCCACTCCCTGGCCGAGGCCGAGCAGTTGTACGGCATCCCCGCCGCCGACGTCCGGGAGCTCGCCGACAAGCTGCGCGAGGCGACCGGCCCGGTCCGAGTCGTACGCGGCTACGACGCCGGGATCGAAGCGGCGCTCACCGACAAGGTGACCGCCGAGCGCGACGAGGAGCTGCGTGTCTTCCTCTCCGAGGCCCGGCTGGTCAAGGACGAGTTCGAGGCCGGCGAGCTGCAGAAGGCCGTCGACTCGACCGTGCGCGGCTTCGAGGACGTCGTACGGGTCCTCGACAAGGCCGAGGCGACCAGCGAGCGCTACATCGAGGGCACCTTCTTCCTGCGCGCGCGGGTCGAGGGCAACGACATCGGTTACGGGTCCATCTGCGCGGCCGGCGCGCACGCCTGCACGCTGCACTGGGTGCGCAACGACGGTCCCGTCCGCTCCGGGGACCTGCTGCTGCTGGACGCGGGCGTGGAGACCCACACGCTCTACACGGCGGACGTGACCCGCACGCTGCCGGTCAACGGCACGTACAGCGAGATCCAGAAGAAGATCTACGACGCCGTGTACGAGGCCCAGGAAGCCGGTATCGCGGCCGTGCGGCCGGGCGCCAAGTACCGCGACTTCCACGATGCGGCGCAGCGCGTGCTGGCCGCGAAGCTGGTCGAGTGGGGGCTGGTCGAGGGGCCCGTGGAGCGCGTGCTGGAGCTGGGGCTGCAGCGCCGCTGGACGCTGCACGGCACCGGTCACATGCTCGGCATGGACGTCCACGACTGCGCGGCGGCGCGGACGGAGACGTATGTGGACAGCACGCTGGAGCCGGGCATGTGCCTGACCGTCGAGCCGGGCCTGTACTTCCAGGCGGACGACCTGACGGTGCCCGAGGAGTACCGCGGCATCGGCGTCCGTATCGAGGACGACATCCTGGTCACCGAGGACGGCAACAGGAACCTCTCGGCGGGACTGCCGCGCCGCTCCGACGAGGTCGAGGCGTGGATGGCGGCCCTGAAGGGCTGACATTCCCCGGCTTTTTTCCGGCCTGCCCGGCCTGCCCGGCCTGCCCGGCCTGCCCGGCCTGCCCGGCCTGCCCGGCCTGCCCGGCCTGCCCGGCCTTTCGCGGATGGGCTGAATACGACAGAGATGGCCGGGTGCCCCACGGGGTACCCGGTCTTCCGTGTGCCCAGGAGGGCGCCGACAAGTCAAGGGGGCGGCTTTTGTGGACGGCTTCTGGTCCGGAGTCGGGGTCGATCTGCACGTGGAACCGGACGCGAGGGCAGGGCGCCGGGAAGGACTCGAGCGGGCGCTTCGGGACGCCGTACGTGACGGACGGCTCGCTCCGGGCACCCGGCTGCCCGCGACCCGGCGCCTCGCGGCCGAGCTGGGGATCTCGCGGGGGACCGCGAAGGCGGCGTACGACCAACTGGTCGCCGAGGGCTATCTGACCGCGCGACAGGGGGCGGGAACCGAGGTGGCAGCGCTGCGCACCACCGCCCTTGCCACGTCCGGGGACGGTACGCACGCGCGTGCACCCCGTTTCGATCTGCGACCGGGCAGCCCCGACGTAGGTACCTTCCCGGCGGCGGCCTGGCTGCGGGCGCTGCGGCGGGCCATCGCGACCGCGCCGTCCCTGGCGTACGACTACGGGGATCCACGGGGCCGGATCGAGCTGCGGACCGCGCTGTCGGGGTATTTGGGGCGGGCGCGCGGGGTGATCGCTCCGCCTGAGCGGATCGTGGTCACGACCGGTTATGTGCAGGGGCTCGCGCTCCTCACGCGCGTGCTGGGGTCCGGAGTGATCGCGATGGAGGATCCTGGGTTGCCCTTCCACCGGGACGTGGTGCGGCACAACGGAGGGACCGTGGTCCCGGTGGGTGTCGACGAACGGGGCGCCCACGCCGAGGGGTTGGGCGACGCGGCGGCCGTCGTCGTCACGCCCGCCCACCAGTACCCGACCGGAGTGACGCTCCACCCGGAGCGGCGGCGGGCGCTCACCGACTGGGCACGCGCGCGTGGCGGGCTGATCGTCGAGGACGACTACGACGGGGAGTTCCGTTACGACCGGCAGCCCGTGGGCGCCCTCCAGGGGATGGCGCCCGCACAGGTGGTGTACCTGGGGACGGCGTCCAAGACCCTCGGGCCCGCGTTGCGGCTCGGCTGGATGGTGCTGCCGCCGCGGCTGGCCGACGCGGTCGCCGACGCCAAGCTGCACAGCGACCACCAGACCGAGTCCATCGGCCAGTTGGCCCTGGCCGAGCTGATCACCAGCCACGCCTACGACCGGCACGTACGCGCGTGCCGACTGCGCTACCGGCGGCGAAGGGATCAGCTGCTGGATCGGCTGGGAGCGCGGGGGAATGTACGAGGGATCGCGGCCGGGCTGCACGCGCTGGTGGACGTGGCCGACGAGGGCACGGTGCTGGCGCGGGCCGCCGAGGAAGGGCTCGCGGTGGGACATCTCGGGGAGCACTGGCACGCGGCAGGTGAGGGGCGCCCGCAGGGGATGGTCGTGGGGTACGGGACACCACGGGAGCGGGCCTATCCCGAGGCGTTGGAGGTACTCGCGCGGGTGCTGAGGGCTTGAGCCGGCCGGCGCCAGGGCAGGCGGTGCGGCTGGAATTGGGCCACGGAAAGGCCTGATGATTGGGCCTGTTTGGGGGTCCAAACCGCTCGTAGCGTCGTGCCCATGACCAACCGCGTCGCCCCAGCCGCAACCCCAACCGCAACCCCAACCGCAGCCCCCGCGGAGGCCGGCCGTGTTGTCCCGCCCGCGGGCCCGCAACGCGTGCTGGCCCTGGCCCAGTTGAGCAACTCCGTGGGAGACGGCGCCTACTACGTCACCTCCGCCCTCTACTTCACCGATGTCGTCGGGCTCGCCCCCGCGCGCGTGGGGCTCGGGCTCACGGTCGCCTGGGCGGTCGGCTCGCTGGTGGGTGTGCCCCTGGGTCGGCTCGCGGACCGGCGTGGGCCACGCGGCACGGCGGTGCTGCTCGCGCTCGCGACCGGCCTCGCGGTGGCGTCCTTCCTCGTCGTGCGCGGCTTCGTGCCCTTTGTGCTCGCGGCGTGCGCGTACGCCGCCGCGCAGTCGGGGCTCGCGGCGGCCCGGCAGGCACTGCTGGCCGGGCTGGTCTCCCCCAAGGAGCGGACCGGGCTGCTCGCGCACCTCCAGTCGACGCTCAACGCCGGTCTCGCGGTGGGCGCGGGGCTCGGCGGGCTCGCGCTGCACGCGGGGACACGGGCCGCCTACCTCTGGGTGTTCGCACTGGACGCGGTGGGCTTCCTGTTGTGCGCGGTGGTGCTGTTGCGGCTGCCCTCCGTCACCCCGGCGGGATCCCCGGCGGAATCCCCGGCGGGTGTGGACCGGGGCCACGGGCTCGGGGTGCTGCGCGATCGCCCGTATGCGCTCGTCACGCTCCTCAACACCGTGCTGCTGCTGCGGATGCCGCTGCTCAGCCTGGGCGTCCCGCTGTGGATCGCCGAGCGGACCGAGGCCCCGGCCTGGATGGTCTCCGCGCTGTTCTTGCTCAACACCGGTGCGGTGATGGTCTTCCAGGTGCGGATGGCGCGCGGGGTGACGGGGACGGCGTCGGCCACGCGCGCGGTGCGGCGTTCCGGGCTCGTGATGCTGGCGTCGTGCGCGGTGTTCGCCCTGTCGGCCGGGGCCTCGCCCCTGATGGCGGTGGGCGTGCTGGCCGCGGGCGCGGTGCTCCAGGTCATCGCGGAGATGCAGCAGTCGGCGGGTTCCTGGCAGCTCTCCTTCGACCTCGCCCCGGCGGACCGTGTCGGCGAGTACCAGGGCTTCTTCGGCATCGGTGTGACGGTGGCGCGGACAGCGGGGCCCCTGGTCCTGACGGCGCTGATCGTGGGCTGGGGGACGCCGGGCTGGCCGGTCCTGGGAGGACTGATGCTGGCGGCTTCGTACGGGATGGGCCCGGCGGTGCGCTGGGCGGCGGGCAGTCGGCCCGCCGCGCCGGGGGCCGATCAGGTCAGGCCGCCCGTGCCGGTGAACTGACCGCCACCGGAAGGGAGTCCAGGAAAAGGGCCCCCGCCAGCAGCCCACTGCTGCCGCGCGGGCTCCACGCGCGCGCGTGGAGGTCGTCGTCGAACGCGGCGAGGGCCGCGCGGCCCGCCTCCGTGGACGTACTTCCCGCTTCCAGAACCCCCCGGGCGCCGGCCTGGACATGCCGCAGGCCGTGCGGGCCCACCGTGTACAGCAACTCCGTGTCCTGAAGCGTGGACATGACGGTGAGCAGGGCGTCGAGCCGGGCGTACGGCTCGGGGGCACCGGCCGAGCGAGCGGCGGACAGCGCGTCCAACGCCCGCCGTACGTGCGGGAATCCGGCCCTGGCCTCGCCCCGCGCCCCGGCGGCCCCGTACTTCGCCGATACCGACGAGCCGCGGGAGGGGCGGCGCGGCGCCCGCCGGTCGGGGTGTGCCGCGAGCCGCTTGGCGGTCGCGGCGAGGTCGCGCCCCGCGG
>NZ_VBZC01000118.1:0-12462 GCF_005786655.1 Streptomyces montanus | reverse complement strand
GAAGCTAAGCCTTACAGCGCCGATGGTACTGCAGGGGGGACCCTGTGGGAGAGTAGGACGCCGCCGAACTAATTGTAGAGAAATCCCCCGTGCCATTCGGCACGGGGGATTTCTGCGTTCACGAGTACCTTTTCTACTGCCCAGCCTCTTTAAAGACGTCCCGCTGCCTTGAGAGCCAGATATGCGTCTGCCAAAGCCGGCGGCAGATCGTTTGGTGTCGCGTCCACGACGGTGACGCCACGGCGGGTGAGCTGCTCGGCCGTGCGATGGCGTTCTGCTTGGGCCTGGGCCGCGGCGGCCGCCTCGTACACGGCTTCGGTGTTTCCCCGAGCCATGGCCATGCGCTCTATGTGGGGGTCGGTCACCGAAGCGACCAGGACCGTGTGGCGCTGGGTGAGACGGGAGAGTACTGGCATCAGCCCTTCCTCGATGGGGGCCGCGTCAAGACTGGTGAGGAGCACAATCAGTGAGCGACGAGGGGTCGTGCGGAGAGCGGTGGCGGTGAGACCGCGCGCGTCTGTCTCGATGAGCTCCGGTTCGAGGCGTGCCATGGCGTTGACCAGGGACGGAAGAACGTCGCCTGCGGCTCGGCCCTGCACCAGGGCACGTACCCGGCGGTCGTATGCGAGAAGATCCACGCGGTCGCCGGCTCGGGAGGCCAGGGCAGCCAGGAGCAGGGCCGCGTCCATGGAGGCGTCGAGGCGGGGGATGTCGCCCACGCGGCCGGCCGACGTGCGGCCCGTGTCGAGGACCAGAAGGATGTGGCGGTCGCGTTCTGGGCGCCAGGTGCGTACGGCGACCGTGGTCTGGCGGGCGGTGGCGCGCCAGTCGATGGAGCGGGTGTCGTCGCCGGGTACGTACTCGCGGAGGCTGTCGAATTCCGTGCCCTCGCCGCGGGTCAGGACGCTGGTGCGGCCGTCGAGTTCGCGCAGTCGGGCCAGCTTGGAAGGAAGGTGCTTTCGGCTGGTGAACGGGGGGAGGACTCGTACGGTCCAGGGGATCTTGTGGCCGCCCTGGCGGGTGAAAAGGCCTAGGGGGCCGTACGAGCGGATGGTGACGCGGTCGGCTTGGCGGTCGCCTCGGCGCGTGGGGCGCAGGCGGGTCGTGACGCGTCGGCGTTCACCCGGGGGGACCGCCAGTCGGTGACGTGATGCAGCGACCTCTGTGCCGGGCTGCCAGCTGCTGGGGGGCCACGCATCGCGGATGCGGGCCCGCAGGGGGCGGCCGGAGGGGTTGGTGACGGTGAGGGTGACGTCTGCGGCTTCGCCGAGCCGTACCGAGGTGTCACCGGAGCGCGTCAAGCCGAGGCGGCGTACGGGCGCGGCCAGGGCGAAGTCGCAGGCGCAGGCCAGCGCCAGGGGGATGTTCACGGCGAGGATGCCCGTCCAGCTGGGGTCCCAGATGCCGACGGGGAGGGTGCCGAGGGCCGCCAGCAATGCGGCGCGTCCAGTGAGTGCCATCAGCGGGGGACGGGAACGTGGGCGAGGATCGCGTTGATCACGGAGTCGGCCGTGACGCCTTCCATCTCAGCCTCGGGGCGAAGTTGCACCCGGTGGCGGAGCGTGGGGAGCGCGAGGGCTTTCACGTCGTCGGGGATGACGTAGTCGCGGCCCGTCAGCCACGCCCAGGCGCGGGCGGTGGCCAGGAGCGCCGTCGCGCCGCGCGGGGAGACACCGAGCGTGAGGGACGGCGATTCGCGGGTGGCGCGGCAGATGTCCACCACGTAGCCGGTGATCTCGGGGGAGACCACGGTCTTGGCCACGGCCGCACGGGCTGCTTCCAGGGCGGCGGGGCCCGCTACGGGGCGTAGGCCGGCGGCGCGCAGGTCGCGCGGATTGAAGCCTTGGGCGTGGCGGGTGAGGACGTCGATCTCGTCCTGGCGGGACGGCAGCGGGATCGTCAGCTTGAGGAGGAAACGGTCCAGCTGGGCTTCAGGGAGGGGGTACGTGCCCTCGTACTCGACGGGGTTCTGCGTCGCGGCGACCAGGAAGGGTTCGGGCAGGGGGCGGGCGGTGCCGTCGACCGTGACCTGGCGTTCCTCCATCGCTTCCAGGAGCGACGACTGCGTCTTGGGCGGGGTGCGGTTGATCTCGTCGGCGAGAAGGAGGTTCGTGAAGACCGGGCCGGGCTGGAAGGAGAACTCGGCGGTGCGGGTGTCGTAGACGAGGGAGCCCGTGACATCGCTGGGCATCAGGTCCGGCGTGAACTGGACGCGCTTCGTTTCGAGTTCGAGTGCGGATGCGAGGGCCCGGACGAGCAACGTTTTGGCTACCCCAGGGACTCCTTCTAGTAGGACGTGTCCGCGGCAGAGGAGGGCGACGACGAGGCCGGTCACGGCGGGGTCCTGGCCGACCACGGCTTTGGCGATCTCGGCGCGCAGGGCTTCCAGGGATGCCCGGGCGGCGCCCGGATCCCCGGAGTACCCGGCGTTGTCAGTGGTCGGGTCCATCATGAACGGCGTACCTCTCTTTCGAGGGCGTCGAGTTGGTCGGCGAGAGCGATGAGGGCCGCGTCGTCGCGGGGCGGCGGCCCGAAGAGGAGGGAGTGCAGGGACTGTCCGTCCCCGCGGAGGTGAGCGGACAGGGCGGGGAGCAGGGCTTCGGGCGCGTGCGCCTGGGCGGGGGTCACGCCGACGAGGGGAGCGAGGCGGGTGCGCGTGGTGGAGCGCAGGGCTGCCGAGGCGCGGTCGCGGGCGTTGGACTTGCGGTAGAGGCGGGCGCGGCCCTCGACGGTCTCGGAGGCGCGGATCGCGACGGGAAGCCGTTCGGGGACGAGCGGGCCGAGGCGGCGGGCGCGCCAGAGGGCGGCCAGGGCTGCGGCGAGGAAGAGCTGCAGCGTGCCCCAGAGCCAGCCGGAGGGGATCAGGTCGAAGAAGCTGCGGTCACCGGAGTCGGTGGCCGTGTCGTCGGAGAGCGAGGGGAGGTACCAGACCAAGTGGGGGCGGGAACCGAGCAGTTGGAGGGAGAGCGAGGCGTTGCCCTGCTCGTCGAGGCGGTCGTTGTAGAGGATGTCGGGGGCGCCGACCACGACGGTGTCACCGTCGCCCTTGGCCGCCGGTACACGCAGCAAGGTGGGCAGGCCATCGCTGCTGTAGCAGGAGTCGGCGTCGGGCGCGGTGGTGGTGTAGCGGATACCTCCCGTGTCGGCCGTGCCCGCTCTCTGGGCGACGGGCAGGACGCAGCCGGGGGAGAGCGTGGAGTCGTAGCTGGGGGCGGGATCGGCGGTGACCCCGGGGGCGAGCGTCCCGACGGACGGGGCGCCGGGCGCGACGAGGACGGTGCGGCCGCCGGAGTTCGTGAACGCCGAGTGGAGTCGGCTCTGCTGGCGGTCCGTCAGCAGGTCCGGGTTGGCGACCAGGAGAGTCGTGTCGGGGCCGGCCGCGTTGCGCGCGTCGTCCAGGCTGGTGACCACTTGCGTGGATACGTCGCTGTCGGCGAGGAGTTCGGCGACGGCGCGGCTGCCGTAGGGGTCGGCGGAGCGTGGGTCGAGGCGGCCGTGCTGGGCGTCGGAGCGGACCGTGGCGATGGCGACGGCGGCCGCCAGGAGAACCACGAGCGCGAGCACGACACCGCGCGCGCGGGTCCACACCTGACGGGTCGTGGGGGAGACCGAGGTGGATGGGCGAGTGGCCTCCATGGTCATTCGGCGGCCCCCTGGCGGGTGCTGTGCGCCGTGCTCTGGGTGCTGCTCGCGAGGACCGGCTTGGTGCGTTCCAGATCGCGGTCGAGTTCCGTGAGGCGGTCGTACGTCTGCGCAGTGGCGGCTCGTCCGCCGTACGTCACGTCGTCGAAGTCCCGGGCCGCGGTGCGCAGTCGGTCCGTGTGGGAGGGGAGCGTGCGGCCCGCTTCGGCGGCTGCCTCGTCGGCGGTGCGGCCTGGGCGGGGGTCGAGCAGGGCGCGTTCTTCCAGTGAGCGGACGACGGCCCGCATCCGTTCCTGGACGGCTTGGTTCCAGTGGCCCTGGGCGGCGTGGCTCTCGGCGGCCGCGCGGTGCTCGGCGGCGCTGCGCGGCCGGTCGTCGAAGAGAGGGGCGGCCGATGTGGGGGCGCGGCGCGGCGTGCCGAGTCGCCACCAGAGGGCTCCGATGAGGGCCACGGCTGCGAGCGCGATGACAAGGAGGCCCAGTGTGCCGCCCGGCGTAGCGGAAGAGGCTGCGCTGAACAGGTCGTCGACCCAGTTCCAGAAGGCGTCCAGGGCGCGCTGGAGCAGGCTGGGGTCGTTCTCGTGGTACATCCGCTTGGACAGTTCACGCTCGGCCGCCTCCCGCGCGGGGTCGCGCGGGATCGTCACCGGTGGTCCGTCGCCGGAGCGTGGCAACCCCAGTACGGCTGCGGCACCGGAGCGCGGCGGCGTGAGGACCGCTGTGAGAACTCCCCCCGGCCTCACCGCATCAGCTCCCCGGAGTGGCGCCGGACGCGCCGGAGCTGTAGCCCTGGACCCCGGCGGCGCGGGCCAGGTCGAGGTCGAGGGCCTCGCGGCGGATGCGCTGGTCGATGTAGAGGAGCACGGTGACGCCAGCGGTGATCGGGAACGTGAGCATCGATCCGATCACCGCGCCGACCCCGCTGACGATGAGGAACGTCCAGCCGAGGTCACCCGCGGCGCTGTTGAGGAATCCGGTGGCACCGTCGCCGCTCAGGGCAGCGGCGAGGAAGGCGAAGGGGATCACGATGATCGAGGCGACGATGTTCGCGATGATCGTGGCGAGCAGCTGGATGCCGAAGACACGCCACCACGAGCCGCGCACCAGCTTCGCGGAGCGGCTCAGCGACTTCCCGATGCTCTGCTTCTCCAGCATCAGTGCGGGCGAGGCCAGCGAGAAGCGGACCATCAGCCAGATCGCGACGACGCCCGCGCCCATGCCGCCGAGGACGGCGAGAGCGACACCGCCGTCGCCTCCCCCGGCGAGGGAGATGAGGACACCGGGCAGGGTGCCTATGGCGGCGATCGCGACGGCGATGAGCGGAAGCAGGAACGTCAGGCCGAAGAGTTTCGCCAGCTGGGGCCGGGCGTCGCGCCAGGCCTCGGCGGTGGTCACCGACCTGCCGAGCACGGCGCGGCTGGTCACGGTCGTGAGCAGGGCCGTCGCGACGATGGTGCCCAGCAGCGTGATCAGCAGAATGGCGCCAGAGCTCAGCAGGGTGTCACCCAGGGCGCGGCTGAGTTCGCCGACGGTGGCGCTAGGGTCGTTCAGGGTGTCGGTGCTGGCGCTGTCGTCCAGGACGAAGCCCTGGAGCAGGACCACGAGGATCTCGGTGAACACCGCGACGGCCAGCGAGATGCCCAGGACCGTGCGCCAGTAGGCACGCATGGTCGAGACAGCGCCGTCGAGGATTTCGCCGACGCCGAGCGGGCGGAGCGGGATCACACCGGGCTTGGCAGCGGGCGGAGGGCCGCCCCAACCTCCTCCCCAGCCCGGGTAGCCGCCGGGGCCTGCGCCGTAACCACTGCCGTACCCGCCGGGGCCGCCGTACCCACCATGACCGCCGTAGCCGCCGGGGCCTCCGGCTGGACCGCCAGGGGGCCGGCCCCAGCCTGGGCCAGGTGGAGGCGGCGGTGGGGGCGGGGTCTGGGCCGGGCCGCCCTGAGCGCCGCCTGGAGCGGACCACTGGGCGGGCGGCGGCTGCTCCTTGGACCACTTCGGGCCTGGGCCGGACGGGCCGGGGCCGGGCTGAGCCGGCTGGTCCTCAGGCTCTGGGGTGGCGGGTCGGTCCGCGGGCTCGGCAGGGCCGGAAGCGTTCGGCTCCTGACCGTTCTGCCCGTCGGAGGGGGCAGATCCGGGCGATGCCCAGCCCGGAGTGTCTTTCATCGTCGCTCCTTCACGATGCCCGTCCGCGGTCGCGGCGGCAGGTTGGCAGCCATCGTGCCATGGTGTGGCCTGGAAGTGACCGGCCGTCGTATGGGCTGCACACCTTCAATTGTCCGCCTGGTACGGGGCAGACTGGGCAGATGGCTGATCAGCACGCGCAATCCCACGAGGAGAACCGGCCCACCGAGATACCGGCGATCCGGTGGGACGAACCGCCGGAAGGTCCCGTACTGGTCCTTCTCGACCAGACGCGGTTGCCGGCCGAGGAGGTCGAGCTGGTGTGCACCGACGCGCCCGCGCTGGTGGAGGCGATCCGCACGCTCGCTGTGCGCGGGGCGCCGCTGCTCGGCATCGCCGGGGCGTACGGGGTCGCGCTCGCCGCCGCGCGGGGGTTCGAGGTGGACGACGCAGCCGACGCGCTGGCGAGCGCCCGTCCCACCGCGGTGAACCTCTCGCACGGTGTGCGCAGGGCCCAGGCGGCCCACCGTGCGGCCCTGGTGGCCGGCGGTGACCAGAAGCAGGCCGCCGAGGCCGCGCTCGCTGCCGCGCGCGCCCTCCACAAGGAGGACGCCGAGGCCAGCGCCCGCATGGCCGAGCACGGTCTGGCGCTGCTGGACGAGCTGCTGCCCGGCGGCAACCACCGGATCCTGACGCACTGCAACACCGGGGCGCTGGTGTCCGGCGGGGAGGGCACGGCGTTCGCCGTGGCGCTCGCCGCGCACCGGGCCGGGCGGCTGCGCAGGCTGTGGGTGGACGAGACGCGGCCGTTGCTGCAGGGTGCTCGGCTGACGGCGTACGAGGCGGCGCGCAGTGGGATGGCGTACACGTTGCTCACGGACAACGCGGCGGGCTCGCTGTTCTCGGCGGGGGAGGTGGACGCGGTGCTGATCGGGGCGGACCGGATCGCCGCCGACGGTTCGGTGGCGAACAAGGTGGGGAGCTATCCGCTCGCGGTGCTGGCTCGGTACCACCATGTGCCGTTCATCGTGGTGGCGCCGGTGACGACGGTGGACCCGGACACCTTGGACGGAGCGTCCATCGAGGTTGAGCAGCGCGCCGGTCATGAGGTGACGGAGCTCACAGCACCCCAGGTGCCGGTGGCGGGAGCGGAAGCGGGAGGCGGGATTCCGGTGGCCCCCCTGGGGACCCAGGCGTACAACCCGGCGTTCGACGTGACGCCGCCCGAGCTGGTGACGGCGATCGTCACCGAGGAGGGCGCCGTGTCGCCCGTCACTACGGAGGCCCTCGCCGAGCTGTGTGCCAGGTCACGCCGGGTAGTGGGCGGGCAGGTCGATCATCCGTGATCGACGGCTGCGCAGAGCACGGTGACGGTGGGCCGCCGCCCAGTAACCGGCGGCCCGGCATGCCTGGCAGTGCTCCTGGACGCCCTGCCGCGTGGGCGGATTGACCAGGAATGCCCCGGCCCGCATCCGTTACTGACATCGATGGCCACGAACACAGACAGGCACCGGCGACTGCGTACGACTATCGTCACAGGTCAGTGACCTACCTCACCGCTGCCCTCGTCACTGTTATGAGAATGGGATGATGTCGTTTATGAAGGGACGAGTCCTTGTCGTCGATGACGACACCGCACTGGCCGAGATGCTCGGCATTGTGCTGCGTGGTGAAGGTTTTGAGCCGTCTTTCGTAGCCGACGGCGACAAGGCGCTGGCTGCTTTCCGCGAGACCAAGCCCGATCTGGTGCTGCTCGATCTGATGCTGCCGGGCCGGGACGGTATCGAGGTGTGCCGTCTGATCAGGGCGGAGTCCGGGGTGCCGATCGTGATGCTCACGGCCAAGAGCGACACCGTCGATGTCGTGGTCGGGCTGGAGTCGGGCGCCGACGACTACATCGTGAAGCCGTTCAAGCCGAAGGAGCTGGTGGCGCGTATCCGGGCGCGGCTGCGGAGGTCGGAGGAGCCGGCGCCCGAGCAGCTCGCCATCGGCGACCTTGTCATCGACGTGGCCGGTCACTCCGTGAAGCGGGAGGGGCAGTCGATCGCGCTGACGCCCCTGGAGTTCGACCTGCTGGTGGCGCTGGCCCGAAAGCCGTGGCAGGTGTTCACGCGTGAGGTGCTCCTCGAGCAGGTGTGGGGCTACCGGCACGCGGCCGACACCCGCCTTGTCAATGTTCATGTGCAGCGGCTGCGCTCGAAGGTCGAGAAAGACCCGGAGCGTCCGGAAATCGTGGTGACGGTCCGTGGCGTCGGATACAAGGCCGGACCGAGCTGACATGTCCCGGGACAGTGCCGCTGCGCCGCCCGGCCAGCCGGGGCCCCGCGCGGGGCGGCCTGTCGGCCGGAAGACGCCGGGCCCCTTGTGGGCCCGGTTCCTTGAGGGCGGGCTGCTGCAGGGCGGAGTCCAGGGCAGCCCGGTCCTCCGGCTGTTCATGCGCTGGGTGCGCCGTCCGCTGCTGCCCGTCATGCGGCTGTGGCGGCGCAACATCCAGCTCAAGGTCGTCGTCACGACCCTGCTGATGTCGCTGGGCGTCGTACTGCTGCTGGGCTTCGTCGTCATCGGACAGGTGCGCAACGGCCTGCTGGACGCCAAGGTGAAGGCCTCGCAGAGCCAGGCCACGGGCGGATTCGGCGTGGCCAAGCAGCGGGCGGACGCGGCCGCGAGCGCCGGTGGCGAGGACGGTTCGGGCACGGACGGACGGCCCGTCCAGAACATCAGCGCATGGCTGAGCGACCTCGTGGAGGCCCTCTCCAGCGGCGGCCAGGGCGCCTTCGACGTGGTCACGCTCAGCTCCAGCGCGGTCGGCGGCAGCGACAGCGGAGGGCGCGGGCCGCGTTCCTCGGGCGGTGTCGATCCGGCGACGAGCGTGCCCGAGGATCTGCGCCGCCGGATCGACGAGAGCATGCTCCCCGCCCAGAGCTACACCCGCATCGTCTACACGACCGGCCAGGAATCCCAGCCCGGTCTGGTCATCGGCAAGCAGGTCAACGATCCGAACGGGGACCCGTACCAGCTGTACTACCTCTTCCCGCTCACCCAGGAGGAGAAGTCGCTCAGCCTGGTCAAGGGGACGCTCGCGACGGCCGGCCTGTTCGTCGTGGTGCTGCTCGGGGCCATCGCCTGGCTCGTGGTGCGCCAGGTCGTCACGCCCGTCCGGATGGCCGCGGGGATCGCCGAGCGGCTGTCCGCCGGGCGCCTCCAGGAACGTATGAAAGTCACCGGAGAGGACGACATCGCGCGGCTCGGTGAGGCCTTCAACAAGATGGCGCAGAACCTTCAGTTGAAGATCCAGCAGCTGGAGGACCTGTCGCGGATGCAGCGGCGGTTCGTGTCCGACGTGTCGCACGAGCTGCGCACGCCGCTGACGACCGTCCGGATGGCCGCCGACGTCATTCACGAGGCGCGGGTGGACTTCGATCCGGTGACCGCGCGATCGGCGGAGCTCCTCGCGGACCAGCTGGACCGGTTCGAGTCGCTGCTCGCGGACCTGCTGGAGATCAGCCGGTTCGACGCGGGCGCGGCGGCTCTGGAGGCCGAGCCGATAGACCTGCGCGAGGTCGTACGCAGGGTGGTGAGCGGCGCTGAGCCGCTCGCCGAGCGAAAGGGCACGCGAATAAAGGTCGTCGGCGATCAGCAGGCTGTGGTCGCGGAGGCCGACGCGCGGCGTGTGGAGCGGGTGCTGCGGAATCTCGTGGTCAACGCCGTGGAGCACGGCGAGGGCAAGGACGTGGTGGTCAAGCTCGCCGCGGCGGGCGGCGCGGTCGCGGTCGCTGTGCGGGACTACGGAGTGGGACTCAAGCCCGGTGAGGCGACCCGTGTGTTCAGCCGCTTCTGGCGGGCCGACCCGGCACGCGCGCGTACCACCGGCGGTACAGGGCTGGGGCTGTCCATCGCCCTGGAGGACGCGCGGCTGCACGGGGGCTGGCTGCAGGCGTGGGGTGAGCCGGGCGGCGGATCGCAGTTCCGGCTGACGCTGCCGCGGACCGCCGACGAGCCGCTGAGGGGTTCGCCGATACCCCTGGAGCCCAAGGACTCGCGGCGCAACCGCGGGCTGAACGACGCGGGGCTGCCCCTCGGCGGTACGCAGAAGTTGGCGACGGTGCCCGCACAGCAGACCGGTGAGCGCGCCGTGCCGCCGATGCCGCCTCGGGCGCCCTCGGCCCCGAGACTGGCGGGGGCGGTGGATCCGGCGGCGCTGCCGGGCAATGGCGCGCGTGTGGTGCCGCGCCCCACGGCGGACGTGCGGGGCACGGCCACGGCGTCGGATGAGCGTGGTGAGCCCGGGGACACGCCCTCCGAGGGCGGCCCGGGGGACGACGAGGAGACGGATCGGTTGAATCAAGGGGAGGAAACTCGTGGGCGCTGACCGCGATCGGAGCGGCCGACGGCTTCCGATGCGGGTGGTGGCGTACATCGGCTGTGGATCCGTACTGCTGGCCGGGTGTGCCTCGATGCCGGACAACGGAGACCTGCGTGATGTCGAGGCCTCGCAGCGACCGGACGCCCAGGTCCGGGTCTTCGCGATGCCACCGCGGGAGAACGCCCAGCCCGAGGAGATCGTGCAGGGCTTCCTCGAGGCGCTGACCAGCGACGACCCGAAGTTCGAGACGGCTCGTCAGTATCTGACCGAGGACGCCTCGAAGAGCTGGCACCCCTCCCTTTCGACCACGGTGCTCGCGGACGGGCCGAACGCCGTGTCGGAGCGCCCCGGGAGCAGAGAGATAACCGGCGACTACGCCTACGCCCTGACCGGCGAGAAGGTCGCCGAGGTGGACAAGCAGCTCGCGTACGAGCCCGCTGACGGGGCGTACCGCGCGACGGTGCATCTCACCGAGCAGAAGGAGCCGGACGGCACCAAGCAGTGGCGCATCGACGCGCTGCCGCAGGGAGTGGTGCTGGGCAAGTCCGACTTCCAGCGCCACTACGTCTCCGTCAACAAGTACTACTTCGCGGCCAATTCGCCGGCCGCGGACCAGGCCAGGACCGTGGCCGATCCCGTCTATGTGCGCGCGCAGGTCGATCCGGTGACGCACATGGTCCGGGCGCTCCTGAAGGGGCCCACCAAGTGGCTCGCGCGGGCGGTCAGGTCGAAATTCCCCGACGGTGTGGCGTTGCGGAAGGGCGTCAAGACGCTGACGCCCGACGACCAGAACAGACTGACGGTGCCGTTGAACAAGAAGGCCGACGGCATAGGCCAGTCCCAGTGCACGGAGATGGCGGCTCAGATCCTCTTCACTCTCCAGGACCTGACGCCCACGGGCATCGACGAGGTGGAGCTGCAGCGCTCGGACGGTTCGCAGTTGTGTGTGCTCGGTGAGGACCAGGGCGAGACCATCGCCTCGCACGCCGGAAAGAGTGCCGAGTACGAGTACTTCATCGACGGCGAGCATCGGCTCGTACGGATACCGGCCGGCAGCGACCAGGAGCCGGTTCCGGTGCCCGGTGCGCTCGGAGAGGGCGGCAAGGCACTGCGGACGGCGGCGGTGTCCCGGGACGAGGAGAGCGCGGCCGGGGTGTCGCTCGACGGGCGTTCGCTGTACGTCGGGTCGCTCGCGTCGGACGGCTCGCTCGGCGATCCCGTGCTGAAGAGCAAGGCCAAGTCGGAGGACGACGGGCTGGCGACACCCAGTTGGGACGCCCACAACGATCTGTGGGTGGCCGACCGTGACCCCAAGAACTCCCGGCTCCTGATGCTGCAGAAGGGCATGGGCGAGCCGGTGGCGGTCAACACGCCCGGGATCGAAGGGCGGATCGAGGCGGTGCGGGTGGGCGCCGACGGGGTGCGGATCGCGCTGATCGTGCAGAAGGACGGCAAGACCTCGCTGCTCATCGGACGGATCGAGCGGCGGACCGGGTCCGGAGGGCAGCCGATCGTCACGATCCACGAACCTCGTTCCGTGGCGCCGCAGTTGGAGGAGGTCACCGCCATGTCCTGGGCCGGGGACAGCCGCCTGGTCGTGGTCGGGCAGGAAAAGGGCGGTGTGCAGCAGATTCGATACGTCCAGGTCGACGGCTCCGCACCGGTCGGTGCGGCGCCCTCGGCGCTCACCGGGGTCAAGGAGATCGCCGCCTCCGAGGACGAACGGCTGCCGCTGGTGGCGCACTCGGAGGACGGGATCGTGCGGCTCTCATCCGGTTCGCAGTGGCAGAAGGTGGTCAAGACGGGGACGTCGCCGGTCTATCCGGGATAGCCGGTCCGTCAGCGGCCTGACGGTTGCGTGCAGTTGTCCAGAGGGAGTTATCCACAGGGCTTGGCCGGCCGGCTCAGGCGTTGGCACAGTGGTGGGCATGCGCGGGTGGTGGCAAAACCTCACCGATCTGGTGCTGCCGACCGAATGCGGAGGCTGCGGGAGGCCTCGCGCGGTGCTCTGCCCGGAGTGCCGTGCCGCCCTGGTGGGGGCCGCACCGCGCCGGGTGCGACCGGTGCCCGAGCCGCCGGGGCTGCCTGTGGTGTACGCGGCGGCTCCGTATGAGGACGAGGTGCGGGCGGCGCTCCTCGCCCACAAGGAGCGGGGTGCTCTGATGCTCGCCGGGCCGCTGGGAGAGGCGCTCGCGGGTGCCGTGCGGGCGGGGCTCACGTCCGGTGGGGCGCCGCCCGTAGCGCCGGTGCTGCTCGCTCCGGTGCCCTCCGCGCGGCGGGCGGTGCGGGCGCGGGGACACGACCCGGCGCGGCGGATCGCGCTCGCGGCGGCG
>NZ_VBZC01000117.1:0-12685 GCF_005786655.1 Streptomyces montanus | reverse complement strand
ACAGCGCCGAGCGGGTGGCCGCGTGAGCGACCGCACCGACACGACTGCTCAGGAGGCGAGGATCATGGGGAACGGGGCGCTCAACGGCGCGGTGATCGCGGTGGCCGGCGCGGGCGGTCCCGCCGGCCGGGCCACGTTGCTGCGGCTCGCCGAGGCGGGTGCGGTCGTCGTCGGCTCGGACAACGACCCGGAGCGGCTGGCCGAGGCCGTGGACACGGCGCGCTACGCGTACGGCGGCGCCACCGTCGTCGGGGACACGGTCGACCTGCTCGACCGGGAGTCGACCCTGGACTGGGCCACGCGCGTCGAGAAGGACTTCGGGCGCGTCGACGGACTGGTCCATCTCGTCGGAGGCTGGCGCGGCAGCGAGACCTTCGCCAAGACGAATCTCGACGACTGGGACCTGCTGGAGCTGCTGCTCATCCGTACCGTGCAGCACACCTCCCTCGCCTTTCACGAGGCGTTGCAGCGCAGCGACCGCGGCCGGTACGTCCTGATCAGCGCAGCGGGCGCCAGCAAGCCCACCGCGGGCAACGCCGCCTACGCCGCCGCCAAGGCCGCCGCCGAGGCGTGGACGCTGGCCATGGCCGACTACTTCCGCAAGGCCGGGGGAGCGGAGGGCCCGACGTCCGCGGCTGCCATCCTGATTGTGAAGGCGTTGGTGCACGACGCGATGCGCGCCGAGCGTCCCAACGCGAAGTTCGCGGGCTTCACGGACGTCAAGGAGCTGGCCGAGGCCATCGCCGGCGTCTGGGAACGGCCCGCCGCCGAAGTGAATGGGAAGCGCCTGTGGCTGACCGAGAAGCCGTGAACCCTCCGAAGACCGACGCCCGGCGTCATCACGACCCGGAGGTCCGCGGTTTCGCCAGTGACAACTACGCGGGGGCCCACCCCGAGGTGCTCGCCGCCCTCGCCCTGGCGAACGGCGGGCACCAGGTCTCGTACGGCGAGGACGACTACACCGCCCACCTCCAGCAGGTGATGCGCAGCCACTTCGGCGCGAGTGCCGAGGCGTTCCCCGTCTTCAACGGGACGGGCGCCAACGTCGTGGCGCTCCAGGCGCTCACGGACCGCTGGGGCGCGGTGATCTGCGCGGAGGGCGCGCACATCAACGTCGACGAGGGCGGCGCCCCCGAACGCATGGGCGGCCTCAAGCTGCTCACGGTGCCCACGCCCGACGGAAAGCTCACGCCCGAGCTGATCGACCGGCAGGCCTGGGGCTGGGATGACGAGCACCGGGCGATGCCGCAGGTCGTCTCGATCGCGCAGAACACCGAACTCGGTACCGTCTACACCCCCGACGAGATCCGCGCCATCTGCGAGCACGCCCACGCGCGCGGTATGAAGGTGCACCTCGACGGGGCCCGGATAGCCAATGCGGCCGCCTCGCTGAATGTCCCGATGCGGGCGTTCACCAACGCGGTCGGCGTGGACGTCCTGTCCTTCGGCGGCACCAAGAACGGCGCGCTGTTCGGCGAGGCCGTCGTCGTCCTCAACCAGGACGCCGTCAGCCACATGAAGCACCTGCGGAAGCTGTCGATGCAGCTCGCCTCCAAGATGCGCTTCGTCTCGGTGCAGTTGGAGGCGCTGCTCGCCAGGGACCTCTGGCTGCGCAACGCCCGGCACGCCAACGAGATGGCCCAGCGCCTCGCCGAGGGCGTGCGCGCCGTGCACGGCGTCGAGATCCTGTACCCCGTCCAGGCCAACGCGGTCTTCGCGCGGCTGCCGCACGACGTGAGCGAGCGTCTGCAGAAGCGTTACCGCTTCTACTTCTGGGACGAGGCCGCGGGTGACGTCCGCTGGATGTGCTCCTTCGACACGACCGACGACGACGTGGACGGCTTCGTGGCGGCGCTCAAGGAGGAGATGGCGCGCCAGTGAGCCCCATCCGAGCTTGCCTCACGTTCTGCATAAGTATGCATTAGAAAGAAAAGTCATTGACTCTCGCTCGGCCGCGTTCCTATGCTCTGCGGGCATGGAGCTGATCCAGGAAACCGCCGACCTGTCCGCTTACTTGACCGCTGACGAGGTCATCGATCACCATCATCCGCTCGTACGGGAGACGGCGGCGCACCTCGCCTCGACGGTCGCGGACTCGTATGCCTATGCGCAAGCGGCGTACGAGTTCATTCGCGACACCATCCCGCACTCGGCCGACAGCGGTGACTCGCGTGTCACCTGGCGCGCCTCCGACGTCCTGGAGCAGCGCACCGGTATCTGTCACGCCAAGGCCCACGCGCTGGCAGCGCTGCTGCGGGCCGAGGACATTCCCACGGCGCTCTGCTACCAGAAGTTCGACATGGTGCACGGCCTGATCGCCGTGCGTTTCAACGGAGGGTGGCACCGGCAGGACCCTCGCGGAAACAAACCGGGGGTCGACGCCCGGTTCTCGCTCGACGGCGAGCGCCTGGCCTTCACTCTCGACCCGGAGTCCAATGAGATGGACTATCCGGTTCTGTATGCTGAACCTCACCCGGTCGTACTGCGCGCCCTGAAGGCCGCCCGTGACCGGGAGCACCTGTGGGAGACCCTCCCCACCGCACTCTGAGGCAAGGCAGGCACAGCAGACGATGACTCTCACGCTCACCGTGTCCGACGAGGTGCGCGCCCTCGCGCCCCGTTTCACCCACGTCACCGTCGAGGCGTACGGACTCGTCA
This sequence comes from Streptomyces montanus, assembly GCF_005786655.1. NCBI lineage: Bacteria > Bacillati > Actinomycetota > Actinomycetes > Kitasatosporales > Streptomycetaceae > Streptomyces > Streptomyces montanus. Next base: position 10,027 of record NZ_VBZC01000117.1, on the reverse strand, counting down.
ACGGGCCCAGCACGGACGGCACTTCGGCGCTCCTGGACGACGCGGCCCGCCGTCTCGCCGTACGACTCGAAGGGCGCGCCCCGCACGAGGACCCGCACATGGCCGCCTGGCGTGAGACGTACACGGCCTTCGGCGCCAAACCGTCGCGTACGCGCAACTCGGCGGAGGCGCTGGCCAAGCGGGCCTTGTCGGCCGCGGGCCTGCCCCGGATCAACCTGCTCGTCGACCTCTACAACGCGATCAGCGTCGCCCATCTGATCCCGGTGGGTGGCGAGGACATCGCCCGCATCCAGGGCGGAATGCGACTCGTGCGAGCCACGGGTGACGAGGCCTTCGTGACCGTCGCGGCGGGCGAGGAGGTCGTCGAGCACCCCGACGCGGGCGAGGTGGTGTGGCGCGACGAGGCAGGCGTGACCTGCCGGCGCTGGAACTGGCGCCAGGGTCCGCGTACGCGGCTCACGGAGGAGTCCACCTCCGCGCTCTTCCTGCTGGAGAGCCTGGCGCCGATGCCCGTGTCCGCGGTCGAGGCGGCGGGTGCCGAACTCGCCGAACTGCTGGAGAAGTTCAGCCCCGGAGCGCGGATCACCGTCCACGCCCCTCGATAGTGGCCCCGGGCCCCGAAGCGGTGGCTCAGCGCGCTTCGGCCGCCCGCACCTCTTCGGGGGTCGGGGCCGTGCCGCCGAGGTGCGCGGGCATCCACCAGGTGTCGTTCGGGCCCTTGGGGCGTACGGGGTAGGCGCGTTGAGCGGCTTCCAGAAGCTCCTGCACGCGCTCGCGCAGCTGTCGGGTGATCGCGCCCGCGTACTTGTCGCGGGAAGCCTCGATCGCCTCGCCGACCCGGATGGTGATCGGGACGTGGCTGCGCTTGAAGTTGCGCGGATGGCCCTTCGTCCACAGCCGCTGCGTACCCCACAGCGCCATCGGGATCAGCGGGACGCCGGCCTCCTGGGCCATGCGCGCGGCACCCGACTTGAAGCTCTTCAGCGTGAACGACTGCGAGATGGTGGCCTCCGGGAAGACCCCGACGATTTCACCGGAACGCAGCGAGTCCAGGGCGTGCGCGTACGCTGCCTCACCGTTCTTGCGGTCCACGGGGATGTGCTTCATGTTGCGCATCAGCGGACCGGAGATCTTGTGCCGGAACACCGACTCCTTCGCCATGAAACGGACCAGGCGCTTCTGCGGCAGCGCCGCGAAACCGTCGAAGATGAAGTCGAGATAGCTGATGTGGTTGCTCACCAGCACCGCACCGCCCGAGCGCGGAATGTTCTCCGATCCCTTTACGTCGATCTTCAGGTCCCAGGCTTTGAACAACGTGCGGGCGAGACCGATGGCAGGACGGTAAGCAAGCTCAGCCATGAACGGAGTGAACCCTTCTCTCTGCTCTGCCTGGGAAGGGCGGTTCCCGGCGGGGAAGTTACGCAGCCGTAGGTTTACGGCATTGCGCAGATCGTGCCGCAAGAACGGACGAGTAGCCAGTCCTGGTGCCGCTGAACGGCGAGATTCTCGTCACGTCGGCAGGTGATCCACCTGCGCGCTTTCCCCGTCTTTTACTCCATGCCGTTACTCTGCGCGCGCCGTCAGGCGGCGTACCAGCAGAAACATCTCGCAGCCCAGGCAGTACCCGAACGCGGCATTGAGGAACGCCGCCGCGAGCGCGCAGCCGGTCGCGGCCGGCCCCAGCCACAACGGCCCCCACGCATAGCCGACCAGCCCGATGAGCGCGAAGACGAGCCCGACGGCCTGGGCGAAGCGCGGCGGCTCGGGCGACTCGAACTCCGTGGGCGGCCCGATCCGCGGACGCACGGCCTTGCGGAACAGCCGGCCGTACGGCGAGCGCCCCACACCTCCGGCCGCGCCGAGCGCGAAGCTGAGCGTCTGCCAGACCAGCAGCCAGACGCTCCCGGTGATGAGCACGGCGGCCAGTACGGCGGTGGTCACGGCGGCCCCGAATCGCGGGCCCCTCGCATCGATGTCCATGAACCAAGCATTCCGCATGGTCCGGATTCCGTGGGTCCGGGAATCTTTGCGGTCGCGTGAACGCTGAAGGCGAGGATGACGGGACTTGTGGTGTGCGTGGCGGTGCTCGCGGCGGCGAGCGTCTTTGGAGTGCTGCACCGGCGGCGGAGCGGGAGGGTCGTAGTGCGCGGGCGTGACGGCGGAAAGCGGCTCGGGGCCGCCGAGTTGGGCGAGCACCTCGGTGAACGGGCCACGCTCGTCCAGTTCTCCAGTGCCTTCTGCGCGCCCTGCCGCGCGACCCGCAGGGTGCTCGGCGAGATCGCCGGGATGGTTCCGGGGGTGACCCACGTCGAGATCGACGCCGAGGACCACCTGGATCTCGTACGCGAACTCGACATCCTCAAGACACCGACCGTGCTCGTGCTCGACGCCGATGGACGTGTCGTGCGCCGCGCGACCGGGCAGCCGCGCAAGGCGGATGTGATCGCCGCGCTCGGTGAGGCCGTCGGCACGCCATGATGCCCAGGCCCGGGGGGCAGACTTGGGGCGGACGGTGACGCATCTCCCAGTTGCCGGAACGCGCTTGACTGTGCGCGCCACCTGTCGTCAGCCTGGCCGAATGCCCCCGGAACTCCTTCTCCACGAGCGCGTCCATGTGGACCTCGTCCGCACCGCGAGCGCGCGCTGTCCGGGCTGTTGAGCAGCTCAGGACCCTCCCCCACTCTCGGCTTCGCTCGAGTGGGGGGACCCCCAGCGACGTCTCGCAGAAGGACAACTCCATGGCGGCCACGCACGACCTCGACACACCTCGACTCGCCTCTCCGGACCTGCTCCGCTCCGTCTTCCGGCGGCACGCCGCGGGAGTCGCCGTGATCACCGCCCAGGGCGGCGGCAGCCCTGTCGGCTTCACCGCCACTTCGCTCTCCTCGGTCTCGGCCGAGCCCCCACTGCTCTCCTTCGGCATCGGCACCGGCGCCTCCAGCTGGCCGGTGATCTCCGAGACGGACCACGTCGGCGTGCACATACTCGGCGACCATCAGCAGGAGCTGGCGGCCACCTTCGCCCGCAGCGGCGCCGACCGCTTCGGTGCGCCGACCGGCTGGCGCGAGGGCCCCGAAGGAGTGCCTCTGCTCGACGATGTCCTGGCATGGCTCGTCTGCCGCATCGTCGCGCGTGTTCCCGCGGGGGACCATCGCATCGTCGTGGCCGAGGTCCTCCTCGGCGACCCCACCGGCGCGGGCCGCCCGCTCCTCTATCACCAGGGGCGCTTCAATGGACTGCGGGACTGATCTCGGCGGGCCGTGGCGCCCGTGCCCCTGCGGGAGCGTCGAGTTCCGATTACGCTGCGTTGCAAAGGTCACAGTTCAAAGCGCTTGCTTAGCGGGGATGAACTGGGTGTACTGACGAGTAATATTTGAGTCGGGGGCGCAGGCCGCCCCAACCGGGACGGGCCGCTTGAGGCGCCTATGCTGCCTGAAACAAGGCAGCTCGGAAATGTCGATTGCAGTAGGAGAGCCGGCGTGAGCTTGAGGATCGTTGTCACTGTGAAGTACGTGCCCGACGCCACCGGCGACCGGCACTTCGCCGATGACCTGACCGTCGACCGGGACGACGTGGACGGTCTGCTCTCGGAGCTCGACGAGTACGCGGTCGAGCAGGCGCTGCAGATCGCCGAGGACGCCGATGACGCGGAGATCACCGTGCTCACCGTCGGTCCAGAGGACGCCAAGGACGCGCTGCGCAAGGCCCTGTCCATGGGTGCCGACAAGGCGATCCATGTCGAGGACGACGACTTGCACGGCACCGACGCCATCGGCACCTCCCTGGTGCTGGCGAAGGCGATCGAGAAGGCCGGATTCGACCTGGTGATCTCAGGTATGGCGTCCACGGACGGCACCATGGGTGTGGTTCCGGCGCTGCTGTCCGAGCGGCTGGGTGTTCCGCAGGTGACCCTGCTGTCCGAGGTCTCCGTCGAGGACGGCACGGTCAAGGGCCGCCGTGACGGCGACGCCGCGTCGGAGCAGCTGGAGGCCTCCCTTCCGGCGGTGGTCTCGGTGACGGACCAGTCGGGTGAGGCGCGTTACCCGTCCTTCAAGGGCATCATGGCGGCCAAGAAGAAGCCGGTGGAGTCCTGGGACCTGTCGGACCTCGACCTCGAGGCCGAGCAGGTCGGTCTGGACGGTGCTTACACGGTCGTGGACTCCGCGGCCGAGCGTCCGGCGCGCACGGCCGGCACGATCGTCAAGGACGAGGGCGAGGGCGGCAAGCAGCTCGCCGAGTTCCTCGCGGGTCAGAAGTTCATCTGAGCCCCGTATTCGCCGACCGCCCCGCACACTTCGCAAGCAGGAGAGAAGAAGTCCCATGGCTGAAGTTCTCGTCTACGTCGACCACGTGGACGGTGCCGTCCGCAAGCCCACCCTGGAGCTGCTGACGCTGGCCCGCCGCATCGGTGAGCCGGTAGCCGTCGCCCTCGGCTCCGGCGCCGAGAACACCGCGGCCGCGCTCGCCGAGCACGGCGCGGTGAAGGTCCTCACCCACGACGCCGCCGAGTACGCCAACTACCTGGTCGTGCCGAAGGTGGACGCGCTGCAGGCCGCCTACGAGCAGGTGTCCCCGGCCGCCGTGCTGGTGCCGTCCTCCGCGGAGGGCAAGGAGATCGCCGCCCGTCTGGCACTGCGTATCGGGTCGGGCATCATCACCGACGCCGTCGATCTGGAGGCCGGCGACTCCGGTCCGGTGGCCACGCAGTCGGTGTTCGCCGCGTCCTTCACCACCAAGTCCCGTATCGCCAAGGGCACCCCGGTCATCACCGTGAAGCCGAACTCGGCTGCCGTGGAGCCGGCTGCGGCCGCGGGCGCCGTGGAGGCGCTCGCCGTGTCCTTCTCCGACCAGGCGACCGGCACCAAGGTCACCGGCCGTACGCCGCGGGAGTCGACGGGCCGTCCGGAGCTGACCGAGGCCGCGATCGTGGTCTCCGGTGGCCGTGGCGTCAACGGCGCCGAGAACTTCTCGATCATCGAGGCGCTGGCCGACTCCCTCGGCGCGGCCGTGGGTGCCTCGCGTGCCGCGGTGGACGCGGGCTGGTACCCGCACTCCAACCAGGTCGGCCAGACCGGCAAGTCCGTCTCGCCGCAGCTGTACATCGCCTCGGGCATCTCGGGTGCGATCCAGCACCGGGCCGGCATGCAGACCTCGAAGACCATCGTGGCCATCAACAAGGACGCCGAGGCCCCGATCTTCGACCTGGTCGACTACGGCGTGGTCGGCGACCTCTTCGAGGTCGTCCCGCAGCTCACCGAGGAGGTCGAGGCCCGCAAGGGCTGAGCCGATCCGGATGTCCCGAGGCTCCTGCGACCGTCGCGGTCGCAGGGGCCTTCGGTGCGCTCAACCGAGGCTCAGTGACGCCTGGACGGGCAGATGGTCACTGGGGAACTGTCCATCGCGCGAGAACGTGTCCATCCACGCGCGGTGCGCCGTCACGCCGGGCGATGCCAGGATCCAGTCGATCCGGTTGCCGTCCGGCACCAGCGGCCGGTAGCCGTGGAACGTTTTGTACGCCTCGCTCCGCTCGGCCGCCGTCTCCCAGACGTCCACCAGCCCGAGGTCCAGCATCGCGTCGTACACCGTGTTCTTGTGGGCCGGGACGTTGAAGTCGCCGGTCACCAGGAGCGGTAAGGAGCGGTCGAGCTCGGCAAGCCGCTCGCCTATGAGACCCACGGACCGCTTTCGCGCGTACTGACTCACGTTGTCCAGGTGGGTGTTGAGGACGTAGAACTCCTGGCCGTCGGTGCTCCGGTCGAGGAAGCGGACCCAGGTCACCATGCGCAGCCAGTCCGCGCCCCAGGTGTTGGAGGCGATCACGTACGGCGTGCCGGAGAGCCAGAAGTGGTCGAACTCGACCGGAGCCAGCCGCCGGGTGTCGTAGAAGACGGCCATGAACTCATCACGGCTGCCGCCACTGCGGCCGGTGCCGATCCAGTCGTAGTGCGGGCCGAGATCGGCCTCGATGTCCCGCAGTTGTTGATACAGGCCCTCCTGCGTACCGATGATGTGCGGCTGCGCCGTGCGCAGCAGCTCGCGCATCACGGGGCGGCGGGCGGGCCAGCTGTGCTCGCCCTCGTTGCTCGCGAAGCGCAGATTGAACGTCATCACGTCGAGTTGGCCGCCGCGTCCGCGGCTTCCCTGCTCGGCGACGGTGGCGGGCACCGTGGACTCCTGCGAACCTGCCGCGTCCCTCGAACCGAAGAAGGGCACCGTGAGCGCGGCGACCGCCGCGGTCTTGATGCTCTGGCGACGCGACACTCGGCTGGCGTTCAGCACACGTTCTCCTGTCTCTCACGAGCCAGGATGAAGGGTGTGCGGGGCGGTGCGGAAGAACGAGTCAAGACAGGAGTGAACAGGTGGGTGGCTGCTAAGGCTGTGGTGGAGGAGGTGTTGACCACCGAGAAGCACGCCGGATAGCTTCACCATACGGATCTGTCATTCCGTTTACCGGAAAGAAAGGGTGTCTGGGATGAGTCGGCAGGAGAGGGTGACGACCAGCCTCGCGGGCAGCGTGAGCAGGGAGATCAGTGCCCGGCTCGCCCCCGTCGATGCGGAGCTGGAGCGCCGCTACCCCGGCGACCCCGGCACCCGCCAGCCCGTCCACACGGTCTACGTACCGGGTGACGCCTTCGCAGCCGACACCATCCGCTCCTGGGGTGACCAAGCTCTCACCCTGCTCGACCAACACGCCCCGGACGCCGCGTCGTTCGCCGCCGTGCTCGGCCTCGCCGACGAGCTCGCCGGGCCGGTGTACGACCGCGTGCGCGCCAAGCTGGAGCGGGAGCCGATTGAAGACCTCCGGGTCGACTTCGAGGACGGCTACGGCGCGCGTCCCGACGCCGAGGAGGACGAGACAGCGGCGCGGGCCGCCCGGCTGATCGCGGCGGCGTACGAGAAGGGGACGGCGGCCCCGTACATGGGCATCCGGATGAAGTGCATGGAGGCCCCTGTGCGCGACCGGGGCATCCGCACGCTCGACGTCTTCCTGACCGGTCTGATGGAGGCCGGCCCGCTGCCCGACGGCCTGGTGCTCACGCTGCCCAAGGTGACGTACCCGGAACAGGTCACCGCCATGGTGCGGCTGCTGGAGGCCTTCGAGATGGCGCACGGTCTGCGGCCCGGGAGGATCGGCTTCGAGATCCAGATCGAGACCAGCCAGTCCATCCTCGCCACCGACGGCACCGCGACCGTCGCACGGATGATCCAGGCCGCCGAGGGCCGCGCGACCGGACTGCACTACGGCACCTTCGACTACAGCGCCTGCCTCGGAGTCAGCGCCGCCCACCAGGCCAGCGACCATCCGGCCGCCGACCACGCCAAGGCGATCATGCAGGTCGCAGCCGCGGGCACCGGTGTACGCGTCTCGGACGGCTCCACCAACGTCCTGCCGGTCGGCCCGACCTCCAAGGTCCATGATGCCTGGCGGCTGCACTACGGCCTCACCCGCCGAGCCCTGGCCCGCGCCTACTACCAGGGCTGGGACATGCACCCGGGCCACATCCCGACCCGGTACGCGGCCGTGTTCGCCTTCTACCGCGAGGGCTTCGAGCAGGCCGCGGCCCGCCTCGCCCGGTACGCCAACCGTGCGGGCGGCGACGTGATGGACGAGCCCGCGACCGCCAAGGCGCTCAGCGGCTACCTGCTGCGGGGCCTGGACTGCGGCGCCCTCGACATCGCCGAAGTGGCACGTGTGACGGGCCTGACCCGCGCCGATCTGGAGAGCTTCGCGACGCCCAGGCGGGCCGACCTGACGATCTCCGCCAAGTAACGGCCCGTCACAGCCGTCACGATCGGCTCGCACTGTCACCTCTGCCCCCTAGGCTGTACGGCACTTGTTGGCGGGGCAGAGGAACGGGGCAGGGGTTGTCTTCGGGGGAGAACGAACAGACGGACGGGACGGACAGGACGGACGGGACCGGCGGGACCGACGGCATTGGTCGGCTCCTGGCCGGACGCTATCGCGTGGTGGCCCGGCTCGGGCGTGGCGGCATGGGGGTCGTCTGGCGGGCCCTCGACGAGGTCCTGGGCCGCGAGGTCGCGGTCAAGGAGCTGCGGACGTACTCCGACGCCGGCGCGCCCGAACTGGCCGACCTGGGGATCAGGATGCAGCGCGAGGCGCGCGCGGCGGCCCGTATCCGCCACCCCGGTGTCGTCGCCGTGCACGACGTGGCCGAGGTCGACGGGCGTCCGCTGATCGTCATGGAGCTGGTGGACGGGCCCTCCCTCGATGCCGTCCTGGGCGAGCGGGGCACGCTCGACCCGCGGGAGGCCGCAGGGATCGGCGCGAAGGTCATGGACGCGCTGGCCGCGGCCCATCGCGCCGGGGTACTGCACCGCGATGTGAAGCCCGGCAACATCCTGCTCGACCGCTCCGGCCGGGTCGTCCTCACCGACTTCGGTATCGCGACGATGGAGGACCCGGGCGACGGCTCCACCACGCATCTGACCCGCAGCGGTGAACTGGTCGGTTCCCTGGACTACTTGGCGCCCGAACGCGCCCAGGGCCATGACCCCGGACCCGCGTCCGACGTATGGGCCCTCGGCGCCACGCTGTACGCGGCCGTCGAGGGCACCTCACCGTTCCGGCGTACGTCGACGTGGTCCACGCTCACCGCGATCGTGACCGAACCACTGCCGGAGCCGCGCCGCGCCGGGCTGCTCGGCCCCGTGCTGCGGCAGCTGATGCACAAGCAGCCCCAGAACCGGCCGGAGGCCGACCGGGCACGCGAGCTGCTGGAAGCAGTGGCGGGCGCGGAGCCGGGGAGGGGAGCGGCAGCGGAAGCGCCCGACCGGACCTCCGAGACCACCAGGCTGCGCGGCCCCGCACGGCAACCACGCAAGGACACCGAGCGAAGCACTCCGGCGGTACCGCCGGGATTCGGACCACCGGGGTGGGGCGCTGCGGGGACTGGGACCGGGGCGACGGGTGAGGACGAATCGGGCGCGGGTGTGCCGGGTGCCGGCGGATGGGGTGCGGGGTTTCCGGGTGCGGATGGGGCGGGTGCGGGGGGCCCGGACGCGAGTGGCTTGGGTGCGCGGCCTTCGGGGGTCGGCCGAGCGGGCGAAGAGGCTCCGGATGCGGCGGTTCCGGGTGCAGGGACTCAGGGGGCGGGGGTTCCCGCGGCTGCTGGATCGGGTGCGGGTGTGCCGGGTGCGGGGGGCCCGGACTCGAGTGGGTTGGATGCGCAGGCTTCGGGTGCTGGCGGATCGGGCGCAGGGGCTCCCGGCGCGGATGGACCGGATGTCGGCGGAGCGGGCGCGGGGTTTCCGGGTGCGGGCGGAGCACTGGCCGGTGTCCCGGACCCGGACGCGAGTGGAATGGGTGCGCGGGCTTCGGGGGTCGGCGGAGCGGGCGCAGGGGCTCAGGGGGCGAGGACTCCCGGGGTGGATGGATCGGGTGCGGATTTCCCGGACGCGAGTGGATTGGGTGGGCGGGCGTCAGGGGGCAGCGGATCGGGTGTAGGGGCTCCGGGCGCGGGGGCTCCCGGTACGGATGGACCGGGTGCCGGCGGAGCGGGCGCGGGGGCTCCCGGTGGCGACCGGTTGGCGTTCGGGGTACCGGAGTTCGGCCTCCCCGCGTCCCCACCGGCGGGCGGGCCGGGCTTCGGGCCGGCGCAGCCGGAGGTGGCCCGGGACGCAACTCCCGGTGCGGCCCGGCGTCGTACGGGCCGCGTCCTGCTCGTGGCCGCGACGGTCACCGTCGTCCTGGCCATGACCGGTGTCACCGTGGCCCTGCTGAACAACTCCGACGACTCCAAGGCGGCGGCCCCGCCCGCAAAGACCGCCGAAGCGGGCGAGTCGCCGTCCCCGGGTGCCAGCCGTGGCTCGGTGGATCTGTCGGACGACCCCGAGACCTCGGGGGAGGGCGACAAGCAGTCATCGCCGCCGGGCGAGAAGCCAGCAGGCACGGAGGGTGCGAAACCGACGACGAAGGGCCCCGACGCCTCGCCAACGCCGACCGGCAGTGGTTCCACGGACGGCGGTGGCACGTCAGGCGGCACGAGCGGCGGCGGAGGAGGCGGCG
>NZ_VBZC01000116.1:0-13399 GCF_005786655.1 Streptomyces montanus | reverse complement strand
CATGAACACCGACATCGGCAACAGCGGCTACATCGCCGCCGCCTGGTGCACCGCCATCAGCCTCCTCGGCTACACCTGGGCCATGAAGCACTTCAACAAAGACCGCACCCACTAGAACCCACCCACCATTCCGTCCGTCGAGGCGCATCGAACGCGAGATGAGGTACAGGTGATGACACGTCAGTCAGTCGCCGCAGTAGCACGACCGACGCAGCAGGCCGGCCGTTCCTCGACGGGCGCGCAGGCTCAGCTGCTCCGGACCGGCATGGAGGTCCTGCACGAGGCCGACCCCGAACTCGCCGCGCTGCTGGACGCCGAGGTGAGTCAGCAGAACTCGATCCTCGCGATGATCGCGTCGGCGAGCATCGCGGACCCTTCCGTCCTCGCCGTCGGCGGAGCGGCGCTGTCGAACGTCACCGCCGAGGGCTACCCGGGAGCGCGCTACCACCCGGGGGCCCAGCAGTTCGACCACGTCGAGACCCTGGCAGTGGAGCGGGCCAAGCGGCTGTTCGGCGCGCGGTACGCCAATGTGCAGGCGCACTCCTGCTCCTCCGCCAACCTCGCGGTCCTCTCGGCGCTGATGCGCCCGGGCGACACGCTCCTCGGCCTCGACCTCGACGCGGGCGGCCATCTCACCCACGGCTCACGGGCGTCGGTGACCGGCCGCCACTACAACGCGGTGTCCTACGGCCTGGACGAGTCCGGCCGCATCGACTTCGCGCGCCTGGAGGACCTGGTCCTCGAGCACCGGCCCCGCGTGCTGATCGCCGGAGCCAGCGCCTATCCCCGTACGATCGACTTCGCCCGGTTCCGGGCCCTCGCGGACACCGTCGGGGCATATCTCCTCGCGGACATCTCCCACATAGCGGGCCTGGTGGCCACCGGCCGGCACCCGAGCCCGGTCGATGTCGCCCACATCACCACCACCAGTACGTACAAGCAACTGGCCGGTCCCCGGGGCGGTCTGATCCTCAGCGGGCGGGAGTTCGACACACCCGGCCCCGACGGCCGCACCCCGCTGTTCCGGCTGATGCAGCGCGCCGTGTTCCCGCAGTCGCAGGGCACGCCGAGCCCGGCCTCCATCGCCGCCAAAGCCCGCGCCTTCGCCGTGGCGGCCGAGCCGGCCTTCCAGGAGACGGCACGGCTGATCGTGCTCAACGCCCGGGCCCTGGCCGCGGAGCTCTCCTCCCTCGGGTACCGGGTACTCACCGGCGGCACCGACAACCACATGGTCCTGATCGACACCACCGGCCTCGGCCTGACCGGGGTGACCGCCGAGCGTGCTCTGGAGGATTGCGGGATCCTCGCGAACCGCAACCGCATCCCCGGCGACACCAAGCCGCCGCTGGTCACGAGCGGCCTGCGCCTGGGCACCAACATCCTCGCGCAGCGCGGAATGGGCCCCGAGCAGATGCGCGAGTGCGCCCACCTGCTGCACACCGTCCTCGCCGGCACCCGTCTGCTGTCCGACACCGAGTACCGGATCGACCCGGCCCTGGTCACCACGGTCCGTGAGGAAGTCCGGTGGCTGTGCGCCCGCCACCCCTTGTCCATCGACACCACCGCCGGTGCCCCGGTTTCCCTGATCGGAGTCGGAACATGATCACCGACCACCGCCCTGCCTCCGAAGCTCGCCGCGCCGCCATCTCCGAAGCCCGCCACGCCCCTGTCTCCGAAACCCACGCCCCTGCCGCTGAAACCCGCCGCGTCCCCGCGGCCGAAGCCCGCCACGACCCGGCCCCCGAGGTCTGGCCACCCGCGCTCGTACCGACGGACCAGCCACGCCGACCAGGCACCGCCGGCCGGTGCTCGGCCGTGGAGACCGTCGGCCTGGAGGCCAGGTCCGTCCGGGACAGCGTCCTGGCCGCCGCCTTCGCGGCGCTGCTCCACCGCTACACCGGCCAGGACCGGATCGCCCTGGCCGGCCCGGACGGCGAGGTCCGCTTCCAGGTCACCGGTGAGACGACACTGCGGGACCTGGCGGAGAGCGCCACCACCGCGGACACCACCGGCACCTGCCCCGTCGGCTTCACGGTCGGCGCGACTCCTTCCGAGGACGGGGCACCCTTCGAGCTCCAGCTGGTCGTCCACGGCGAGAAGGCGGAACTGCACTACGACGCCGAGCTGTTCGAGCACACCACGGCGCTCAGGCTGCTCGACCACTACCGCACGCTCCTCGTCGACGGACTGCGCCACCCCGACCGCACCGTTGACCGGCTGCGACTGCTGGGCGACGAGGAGCTGCACCGCACCCTCGTCGAGTGGAACCGGACCGAGACCGAACTGCCCAACCAGGGCTGCCTGCACGAGGCCTTCGAGGCCCGGGCGGACAGCGCGCCCGAGGCCGTCGCCGTGGTCCACGGCGCCGAGCGACTGACGTACCGTCAGGTCAACGCCGCGGCCAACCGTCTCGCCCATCACCTGCGGTCCCTGGGCGTGGGCCCGGACCTGCGGGTCGGCCTGTGCCTGGACCGCTCGGCCCAGCTGCTCGTGGCGGAGCTCGCCGTCCTCAAGGCGGGCGGCGCCTATGTGCCGCTCGACCCGGACTATCCCGCCCAGCGCATCGCCGCCATGGTCGCCGGCACCTCCTGCACGGTGATGATCAGTCGCGAGGAGCTGACCGGAAACCTGCCCGAGGGCGGCGAGCAGAGCCCGCCGCTGGTCCTGCTCGACCGGGACGCCGACGTCCTGGCCCGGCTGCCCGAGCACAACCCGGGCCGCGTCGCGGACCCCGACCACCTCTGCTACATCATCCACACCTCCGGCTCGACCGGCGCGCCCAAGCCGATCGCACTGCACCACCGCGGGGTCCTCAACAACATCGCGGACCTCAACTCCCGCTACGGCGTGGGCCCCGGGGACTCCGTGCTCGCGCTGTCGTCGCCCAGCTTCGACATGTCCGTGTACGAGTTCCTGGGCCTGACCATCGCCGGCGGCACCGTGGTCGTGCCCGACGCCGGGCGCACCAAGGACCCCGGGCACTGGGCCGAGTTGCTGGTCGCCGAGGACGTCACCGTCTGGAACTCCGCCCCGGCGCTGCTGAACCTGCTGACCGACCACCTTGAGCAGACCGGTGCCGAACCGCTGCCGCGACTGCGGCTGGCGCTGCTCGGCGGCGACTGGGTCCCGGTCACCCTGCCGGACCGGGTCCGAGCCGTCGCCCCCGACCTGCGGTTCGTCGTGATGGGCGGAGCCACCGAGTCCTCGATCCACTCGACGATCCACGAGGTGGACAAGGTCGACCCGGACTGGACGAGCATCCCGTACGGCCGTCCCATGGCCAACCAGCGCACGTACATCCTCGACGACGCCCTGCAGCCGGTGCCGCCGGGTGTGCCCGGCGAGCTGTACCTGGCGGGCACCGGTCTGGCCCGCGGCTATCTGGACCAGCCGGAGCGCACCGCCGAGCGGTTCCTCGACTGGTCGTACGGGGACGTGGTGCGAGGCGAGCGCCTGTACCGCACCGGCGACGCCGCCCGGTTCGGCCAGGACGGCCTGATCGAGCTGATCGGCCGCAAGGACTTCCAGGTCAAGATCCACGGCCTGCGCGTGGAGCTCGGCGAGATCGAGACCGTCCTGCGCTCCCACCCGGGCGTACGACAGAGCGTGGTCGTCGCCCGCTCCAACCGGCTCGTCGCCTATGTGGTGCCGGAGGAGTCGGGCGCCGAGGCCGCCGGGAGCGACGCCGTCGGCGGCACTGTCGACACCGCCGCGCTGCTGAGCCTGGCGGCCGACCGGCTGCCGGAGTACATGGTCCCGTCCGCGGTCGTCGCACTGGAGCGGCTCCCGCTCACGCCGAACGGCAAGCTGGACCGGCTGGGGCTGCCCGAGCCGGAGTTCACCACCGCCGCCTACCGGGCGCCCGGGTCGGCCGAGGAGAAGATTCTGGCCGCCGTGTACGCCGAGGTCCTGGGCGTGGAACGGGTCGGCGCCGACGACGACTTCCTGGCCGCCGGCGGCGACAGCATCCGCGCCATCCAGGTCGTCACCCGGGCCCGGGCCCGCGGCCTGGAGGTCACCCCGCGGCAGATCCTGCAGTGCCGTACGGTCGCCGCGCTCGCCCAGGCCGCGACTGGCGCCGATGCCGCGGCCGAGGCCGCCGCCTCCGCTCCGCTGGCCGATCCGGACTCCGCGGAGTTCCGGGCCTGGCAGCGGCGCTACCCCGGCCTCTCGGACGTATGGCCACTGACCTCGCTGCAGTCCGGGATCCTCTTCGAGTCGACGCTCAGCGACACCGGTTATGACGCGTACCAGATGCAGACCGTGTTCCACCTGTCCGGCGAGCTCGACCCCGCCCGGATGCGGGCGGCCGGCCAGGCCCTGCTCGACCGCTACGCCAATCTGCGCGTGGCCTTCGTCCCGGACGCCGACGACAACCTGGTGCAACTCGTGGTGGACGGAGTCGAGTTGCCCTGGCGGGAGGTCGACCTCGGCACGGTCCCCGAGGCCCGACGCGACGAGGCCTTCCGGCGCTTCCTCGCCGAGGACTACGCCACGCACTTCGACCGCACCACCCCGCCGCTGCTGCGACTGACCCTGGTGCGGTTCGGCCCGGCCCGGTACGAGCTGGTGCTCACGACCCATCACGTGCTCATCGACGGCTGGTCCGAGCCGATCCTGACGCAGGACCTGCTGCGCCTGTACGCCTCCGACGGGGACGCCTCCGGGCTTCCGGCGGTCCGCGAGTTCCGGGACTTCCTGGCCTGGCTGAACCGGCAGGACCGCGCCGGGACCGCCCGGGTCTGGGCCGAAGAGCTCGCCGGCGTCGACGAGCCGACGCTGCTGGCCCCGGCCGGCGCGCCACGCGCCGCCGCTGACCACACCGAGGCCCCCGGATCCGGGGACATCGGATCCGGCGACACCGGGTCCGGTGACACCGGATCCAGGGAGGTCCTGGCCAGGGAGATCGGCCTCACGCTGACCGAGGAGGAGTCCGGCCGTCTGTTCCGGCGCGCCTCGGAGCTGGGCGTCACGGTGAACACCCTGGTCCAGGGAGTCTGGGCGGTACTGCTCAGCGGGCTCACCGGGCGCGAGGACGTGGTGTTCGGCGCGACGGTCTCCGGCCGTCCGGCCTCGCTGCCGGGCGTGGAGTCCATGGTGGGGCTGTTCATCAATACCCTTCCGGTACGCGTCCGTTGCGCTCCCGGTGACACCGTCGCCGACCTGCTGACCGGTCTGCAGGGCCGGCAGTCCGTGCTCCTGGACCACCATCACCTCGGCCTGGCCGACATCCACCAGGAGACCGGCCTGGACGCCCTGTTCGACACCCTGGTGGCGTTCCAGTCGTACCCGACGGACCACGTCGGCATCGCTGAGGCGAGCGCCGCGGCGGGGATCGAGGTCACGGGGGTCGACGCCGAGGGCGCCGCCAACTACCCCCTGGCCCTGATCGTCGAGACCGACCCCGCCGTACGGCTGAGCCTCCAGTACCACCGCGACGTCTTCACGCACGACGCGGTCGACGACATCGCCGTACGACTGCACGAGGTGCTGCACCAGTTCCTCGCGGACCCCGCCCGGCGCGTCGGCACGGTCGACGTGCTGCTGCCCGACGAGCGACAGCTGATCACCGCCGGGCAGCCGGGCGCGGATGTGGCAGCGGCCGAGGAGCCACTGTCCGCCGAGCAGACACTGCCCGCTCTCGTCGAACGCCGGGCGACCACCACGCCGGACGCGGTCGCGGTGGTCTCCGAGGGCGTCTCGTTGAGCTACCGGGAGCTCAACACCTGGGCCAACCGGCTGGCGCACCAGCTGATCCGGCGCGGCGTCGGGCCCGAGTCCGTGGTCGCGCTCGCCGTGCCGCGCTCCGTGCAGCTGACGGTCGCGCTGCTGGGGACGCTGAAGTCCGGTGCCGCGTTCGTCCTGGGCGAGCCCGGCGACACACCGGTCCGGGTGGCCGAGGTCGTCAGGGGCCCCGAGCTCGACCAGCTCGGTACGCAGCCCTCGTACCCCGGGGACAACGCCAACCCCACCGACCGGGACCGCCGGGCACCCCTGGGCCCGAGGCACCTGGCGTGGCTGCGCCGCCCCTACCGGGGCGACGGCGGCCCGGCCGAGGTGGCGGTCGACCACCGCGCGCTGGTCGACGGAGCGTCGCGCTTCGTGTCCGCCGCGGGACTGGTCCCCGGGACGCGGATGCTGGCGGCCTCTCCGCACGACGACGCGATGCTGTTCGAGGTCGTCGCCGCGCTGTCCTGCGGCGCCTGCGTCAAGATCCCCACGGAGATCAACTCCTTCGGCCGGGACTGGGGTTGGACCGGAGACGTGATCAGCACGGTCGCCCCGTTCTACGCCGAGGTGCTCAACCGCTCCGCCGGCGCGATCTACGCGGGGACGGTCGTCCTCACCGGTGACGTGCTGCCCGGATCCCTGGTGCGGCGCATCCGCGAGGCGACACCGGGCGCGAGGGTGGTCGGCGTCTACGGGCCGGCCGAGACGTCCACCGCCACCGCGTTCACCGCCTCGGACGCGGCGGAGGCGGACGCGAGGGCGGAGGCAGCGGCGGAGAGCCGTCCGCTCGGCTCGCCGCTCGGCAATGTGCGGGCCCGTGTCCTGGACGCGGCGCTGCGCCCCGTACCGGCGGGCGTCCCGGGCGAGTTGTACATCGCCGGGGAGGTGGCGCGCGGCCACCGGGGCCGGTCCGGCCCGACCGCGGAGCGGTTCGTCACCGACCCGTACGGTCCGGACGGGGCCCGTATGTTCCGCACCGGGGACCTGGCCCGGTGGAACCGCGACGGCACGCTGGAGTACGTCGGTCCCGGCGGCCCGCAGGCGCGGGTGCGCGGCCGGCGGATCTCCACCGTCGATGTGACGGCCGCCCTGGCCGCACACCCCGGTGTGTCCCACGCCGCGGCGGTCGTCCGCGAGGGCGAGGGCACGGACGGCGAGGGCCTGCTCGTCGGGTACGTGGCGCCGTTGCGTACCGGCGCCGGTGTGGACGCCGAGGAGCTGCGCGAGTTCGTGGCGCGGCGCCTGCCGGACCATCTGGTACCGGCCACCGTGGTGCCGCTGGACGAGCTGCCGCTGGCGGCGGACGGGACCGTGGACCGTCACGCCCTTCCCGCGCCCGGGGCCGAACCGGCCGGCGGCGGTTACCGGAAGGGGCGGACGCCGCAGGAGGAAGCGCTGTGCGAACTGGTCGCGGACGTGCTCGGCGTCGACCGGGTCGGCATCGACGACGACTTCTTCACCCTCCGCTGCAATTCCCTCAAGGCCACCCGAATCATCGGCCGTATGCGCAGGACGCTCGGGCTCGAGGTCTCGATCCGAGTGCTTTTCCAACACCCGACCGTCGCGGAGCTCTCCGAGCATCTCAAACCCGCGACCACCAAGACCCGCCCCAGCCTGGGCAACGCGCTGAGGCTCGGGATCAAGCGGGACCCCGAGGGGCCCGCCGCACTGGCCCGGCAGATCCGCGACAACATGAAGGAGCAGGTACCCCAGATGCGAGAGAACGCCAAGGAGCAGGCCGCGCAGCTCAAGGAGCAGCTCACCACGGAGGCCCGCGAGAAGTGGGGCGGCGACGAGTTCCAGACCAAGGTGATGGAGGACGTCAACGAAAGGATCCGCAGCGGTGTCCAGCGGGGCTCGGGCGGCCCGAAGGGCGGCGGCAAGGACGCCAAGGAGTCGCAGAAGCTTCTGAAGCGGATGCTCGAGCGCTTCGACGAGGAGGTCCGGGACGCCACCCAGCACCGTGCCCTCAGCGATGAGCGGCTGGCCCAGCTCCAGGAGATCCTCGCCGCCACCGCCGACTCCGTGCGCGGTCTCCTGCGGGAGTTTCCGGAGAAGGCCGGCTGACCTCCCGGCGACAGCGGGAGCGCCCTCGGCGCCGCGTGTGAGCCACCAGGCTCCGCACGCGGCCCGGGGGCGCTCCGCTTTGGTCGACTGGCGCGTTCTGCCGGTTGATCCGAGACGGCCGCCGGATACGCTTTCTCACCGTTTTCCGCGTTCACTGCCAAGCTGTGGCCGACACTCGGAGGAGACATGAACAAAACCTCGCTCCAGCGCTTCATCACGTCAAAGGCGGACGAGTTCGGAATTCCCGGTTCCGCTGTCGCGGTCTTCTCCGGCGGAGAGGAGAGTTACGCATTCCACGGCACCACGAGTGCCGAGGACGCGCGCCCGCTCGACCACGACACGCTCTTCCACTTCGGGTCGATCACAAAGACGTACACCGCGACGGCGATCATGCGTCTCGTCGCCGACGGAAAGATAGATCTCGACGCGCCGGTGAGGCGTTACCTTCCGGACTTCCGGCTCTCGGACGAGGACGCGGCCGCCGCCGTCACCATGACGCATCTGCTCAACCACACCGGCGGGTGGAGCGACTATCTGAGTGAGAACCCGGAGGACAGTCTGGAGCGTCATGTCGCGGGGATGGCCGACATTCCCGTGACGACACCACCGGGTGAGCATGCCGCGTACAAGAACGCGGGTTTCACGATCGCCGGCTTAATCATGGAATCGCTGACGGGGATGAAGTACGACGCCGCGATGCGGTCGTTGGTCTTCGATCCGGTCGGACTGACGACGGCGACCTTCACGACGAGCGAACTGAAGGGACACGTGGCGCTGGGGCACGCCGCGCAGGCGGACGGATCGCTCGACGTCACCACCGACTGGGTGGCCGAGCGGTACGGGGATCCGTCCGGCGGCATCGTCTCGACGATCGGCGACCAGCTCCGCTGGGCACGCTTCCACCTGGGAGACGGCGAGGGCGTGCTGCCGCGCGACCTGCTGCTGCGGATGCAGCAGCCGACGACCGAGGTGCAGGGCAACTATTTCGGCGACGGCATCGGGATCAGCTGGTTCCTGCGCACGGTCGACGGCGTCCGCACCGTCGGCCACGGCGGTTCGATGTCGGGCCAGTACTCGTGGCTCCTGTTGGTGCCCGAGAAGGATTTCGCCCTGGTCACGGTGGCGACGGTCGGCCCGAACGGGATCCCGTACAACCAGGACGTCGTTCGCTGGGCACTCGAGACGTACCTCGGGGTCGTCGATCGCGACCCGGAGCCGCTGCCCTTCGACGGGGCGCGGGCGCGCGAACTCGTCGGCACGTACGAGACCTCGCAGGCGCGGGTGCTGATCAGCACGCCCGGGGAACGGCTGGTGATGGACTTCGAGGTCACCGAGGAGGCACTCGAAGTCATCGGCACGGCACCGGACTTCCCGCCGTCCGAGTTCGGACTGCTCGCCGACGCCGACGACCAGTACATCGTCACCGACGGGCCGCTGGCGGGCATGCGCGGCGTCTTCTCGCGCGACGCGTCGGGCGGCATCGAGACCATCAATCTCGCCGGGCGGTCCTACCGGCGCGTCACCTGACGCGCCCGTCGAGAAGTGCTCCTGCGACGGCATCTCCACCCCCGGCAGGCCCCCCGGCCGATCCGGTCTCAGGAGCACTTCTCACACGTACACACACCTACGCGAGCGGGGTCGGCTCAGTCGGTACGGACCCACAGACCGCCCGAGCGCACGCCGGTGAAGTCCGGTGAGTTGAAGAAGAGCGGCGGAATGTCGGGGTCGACCCGCAGCTTCGGGAAGCGGTCCATGAGGACGTTGAACACGATGCGGGTCTCCACCCGGACCATCTGTCCGCCGACGCAGTAGTGGGCGCCGCGGCCGAACCCGAGGTGGGCGTTGGGGCTGCGGGCGGCGTCGAAGGTCTCCGGGTCGGGGAACTGGCGCGGGTCCCGGTTGGCCGCCCCGAGGAACACCCTGATCAACTGGTCCTTGGGAATCTTCTTGCCGCCGAGCTCGACGTCGGCGACGGTGGCGCGATACGAGGCGGCGCCCGGGGTCAGATAGCGCATCGACTCCTCGAGCAGGCTCGGCACCAGCGAACGGTCCGCCTTGACCTTCGCCGCCTGGTCCGGGAACGACTCCAGGCACAGCATGGTGTTGCCGATCAGAAGTGGCGTGGCGAGGTGTCCGGCACCCAGGATGCCGATGATGAAGTTGATGATCTGGTCCCGGGTCATCGGGCCGCCATCGAGCTTCTTGACCTGGCTGAGCAGGCTGATCAGGTCGTCCCGCGGATTCTTCGAGCGCTCGTCGACGTGCCGGCCGAGCATCTCGCGCAGGGGCTGCAGGGGCTTGGTGAGTTTCTCGAAGTAGCCCTCACCGTCGCCCTGGTCGACCTGCGTCATCTGGGCCTGCTGGTCCATGTTCTGGTCCACCAGCTTGAACATCGTGCGGTCGTCGGCCGGAATGCCCAGCAGTTCGCTGAAGACGATCCCCGCCACGTGGTCGACGAAGTCGCTGAGGAGGTTGAAGCGGCCCAGATCGACCAGCTTGTCGGCGTACTCGTTGGAGAGTTCGAGGACCCGGGACTCGAGGTGGTCGATGAACCGCGGGCTGAAGGCGTGGCTGACCTGCTTGCGGATGTTCGCGTGCTCCGGCCCGGTCATCTGCGCCAGGTCGCCGTCGAAGTACTTCAGCGTCTCCTCGTCGAGGTCGAAGAGCCGCCCGGAGTCGGCCGAGTACGCCTCGTTGTTGCTGAGGGCCTCGTTCACCTCCGCATAGTCGTAGGCGTGCCAGCGGCCAAGTTCCTCGCACCACTCGACGGACTCTTTCGGCCGTTCCCCGCGCAACCAGAATTTGTCCGAGTCGAAACCCCACCGATCAGCGAAATCGGTCATCAGATCCCCTCCGTTGACGAGAGCACTGTGCGTGGCTGTCCTGTCGACAGGACATCGCCCGGCACTGACGCCGTAGTACTCATCGGCGTATTACTAAAGCCAGCCATTCTCGGCCGCGCAAGCCTCGATTCGCCGATTAATTCGGATTGTTGAGCGGCATGCGCGGCCGGAGATGGTAAAGGCCCTCGCCAAGGGCGTGTTCGGCTTGATCCACGGAAAACGGCGACGGGCTCTGCGTGACATCGGCACCTTGACTTGGACCCACGTGGCCACCACCATCTGTGCCTGGTGCGGGTTGTGCCGCTCCGGCATGCGCGCAGGCTTCCGACTTCCTGTTTTTTCTGCCGGTTTCCTTTACGCCCTCCGGTCGCTGAATAACCTTCCTCCTTGAGGCCTCCCCTGCCTATGGATCCAGCCCGGAGGAGAAGTCTGCCGCATGCCCCGACACACCTATGTGAAGGCGCCATTCCAGTAACGGGCCGGGAACCAGTGAGCTCCGCGCACGGTCACCGCTCAGGAATGCGTTCGGCGTTGCGATCAACCCTGATGAGGAGCGTGCGACAGTGACGGCTGAACTGACTGATCACGAAGTACCGGACCAGTCCGAGACCGGGGACGCGGCCGCCTCCCCGGACCAGGGGCCGCCCGCGTGGCTGGCCGCGCTGCGCGCGGAGCTCGACCCGCACAGCAAACGGCGGTTGGAGGCGCTCGAGCCCAAGCCGGACTGGCGCTGCCTGGAGATCGGCGCCGGCTCGGGGAGCATCGCGCGCTGGCTGGCCGGGCGCTGCCCGTCCGGCAAGGTGGTCGCCACCGACATCGAGCTCAGCTCGCTGGGCGAGGCGGGCGCCCCCAACCTGGAGATCGTCCGCCACGACGTCACGACCGACGACTTTCCCGAGGGCTCGTTCGACCTCATCTACGCCCGCTATGTCTTCAGCCACCTGCGCAGCCGCGAGAGCGACCTCGCCCGGGTGGCCTCCTGGCTGGCGCCGGGCGGCTGGCTGTTGCTGGAGGAGCCTGCCAAGTTCCCCATCGAATCCGCGCGGGACGCCGCCTACCGGGAGGTGAGCCTGGCCACCCTGGAGATCTACAAGGAGCAGGTGGGCACCGACCTCGACTGGCCGCGCTCCTTCCCCGCTCCCCTGGTGGAGCTCGGGCTCCAGGACATCGGCATGGACGGCTCCCTGTCGGTGGTCGGCGGCAACCGGGCGATGGGTCTCTTCTGGGGAGAGGCCATCAAGGGGTGGGGTCCCACCGTGGTGGCCGCGGGCAAGGCCACCGAGGAGCAGATCGAGCAGGCCGCCGGACGCATGTACCAGGACGACTTCTGGGATCTGGGCCTGGCCACCGCCGCGGCCTGGGGCCGACGCCCCGCCTGAGGACCGGTCGGCCGGCGCGCCGGGGGCTGTTGCCGCGGGTGCCGGAACGGCTCGCGCTCTTGTCATCCCCTCCCGCGAGCTGACTCGGCCCCGGCCGCAGCACCGTCACCTGCCCGTGCCGGGCCGACCGGGCAGGACGGGCCGGCTGCCCGGCCGACCACGCGACCGCTGCCCCCACCGCCAAGTGCGGTGGGGGCAGCGGTCGCTGCGCCGGGTGCGGCTGGTTGTGGCTGTGTGTCGGTGTGCCGGGGTGTGCGCTGGGTGTGGCTGCCGGCGGTCAGCCCACGTCGGGGTCGAGGGATGCGCGCCGCACGACGATGTCACCGATGATGGTGTGCGCGTGCACCCGGACGCTCTTCTCGGCCTCGCACGCCACCACCGCGCCGTCGAGCAGGTCGAGGGACCGGTACACGGTGCCGACATGCGCGTCGAGGTCGAGGACGGCGCCGATGCCCTGGGCGATGGCGATGTCCAGCATGCCGGACGCGGTTTCGAGCACCACCGGGCCCCGTACGGTCTCCTCGATGCGGATGTCGCCCTGCGCGGACCGGGCCTCGATCCCGGCGTGGGCGCGGCCGATGTCGAGGTCGCCGCTGTCCGCGTACACGCGTACATCGCCGGTCACCTCGCCGATGCGGGTGTTGCCCGTGGTCCTGTTGATCTCCGCCGCGCCGTCGATCTCCCGGATGCTCACGTCGCCGGACCCCGCGACGGCCTCGACGTCGCCCACCGCACGTTCCACGGTGACGTTGCCGAGGACCGAGGACAGGTACAACGGCCCCGTATGACCGAGCCGGATGTGACCGCAGCCGGTGGTGATGCTGCATTCCCCGAGGCGGCCCGCCGAGTGGAAGTCCGCGGCGAGGGCCGCCGCCCGCACCCGTGAGCCGCCCGGCACCTTGATGTCGACGATGACGGCTCCGCTCCCGGGCAGGCCCTGGGCTTTCGGGACGGACACCAGCAGCTCCCCGGCCGCGTACGAGACACGGGCCAGCGTGGCGGTGGCCACGTCGCACTGGTCGTTGTGGTCGCTCGGGCGCACGTCGACGACGGTCGTCCCGGCGCGGTCGGCGGCGGCGATCCGGACCTGACCGAGGTCGAGGCCGACGCCGGCGAGGATCGGTTCGGGTGTGTCGAAGTCGTATATCGGCATCTGACTGCCCTCAGGCGGATAGCAAGCAGCCCGTGGCCTCACTGGGAGGTGCCACGGGCTGTTGGGGTGGGTGGGAAGGAGGGGCTGGGGGTGGAGCTGAGGGTCTGTGGTTCTAGTGGGTGCGGTCTTTGTTGAAGTGCTTCATGGCCCAGGTGTAGCCGAGGAGGCTGATGGCGGTGCACCAGGCGGCGGCGATGTAGCCGCTGTTGCCGATGTCGGTGTTCATG
>NZ_VBZC01000115.1:0-13500 GCF_005786655.1 Streptomyces montanus | reverse complement strand
CGCCTCGGCCCGGTCGCCGCGCCCGGCGCGGTCGGCGCGGCGTGGGTGGCGCTGCTGGTGGCGGCCGAGCGGGCGACAGCCGGCAGCTCCGGCATCTCGGGCGCCTCCGCCCCCTCCGGCAGCACGCTCGCGCCGTTCACGGCGGAGGGGCAGGTGGTCGCGGCCGTGGTCGCGGCCCTCGCCGTCGGGCTCCTCTGCCTCGTACGTGACCGCTTCGACTTCTCCTCCGACCACAGGAGCGCCGCATGACCTCGCTCGGTACGACTCCCTCCGTTCCCTCCGTTCCCTCCGTGTCCGCCGCCGGGCTGTGTCTGTCGTACGGGAGCACCCGCGCCCTCGACGACGTCTCGCTGAGGCTCGGGCCGGGCGTGACCGGGCTGCTCGGGCCGAACGGCGCGGGCAAGACGACGCTGCTGCGGGTGCTGGCCACCGCCGTGCCCGCCGACCGGGGCGCCTTCACCGTGCTCGGCCACGACCCGGGCACCGGGAGAGGCCGCCACGACGTGCGGCGCGCACTCGGCTATCTGCCGCAGACACCCGGTTTCCACCCGGACTTCACGGCCTTCGCGTTCGTCGACTACGTGGCGATCCTGAAGGAGATGACCGACCGCTCGGCCCGGCACCGGGAGGTGCGGCGCGTACTGGACGCCGTCGACCTCTCCGACGTACGCGGCAAGCGCATCAAGCGGCTCTCCGGCGGGATGCGGCAGCGGGTCGCGCTGGCCGCCGCGCTCATCGGCGATCCCGGCTTCCTCGTGCTGGACGAGCCGACGGTCGGCCTCGATCCCGAACAGCGCATGCGCTTCCGGGAGCTGATCGCGACGGCGGGCGAGGGGCGTACGGTCCTGCTCTCCACGCACCAGACCGAGGACGTGGCGATGCTCTGCAACCGCGTGATCGTCATGGCCGGCGGCCGCGTCCGCTTCGAAGGCACCCCCGCCGAGCTGAGCGCGCGGGCGGCGGGCCGGGTCTGGAGCAGTACGGAACGGCATCCGGGCGCGAAGGCCGGCTGGCGCACGGGGACGGGGGCCTTCCGCAACGTCGGGGATCCGCCCGAGGGCGCCTCGCTCGTCGAACCCACCCTGGAGGACGGCTACTTGCTCACCCTCGACGCTTCGGAGGTGGCCGCGTGAGCAGCACGGTGAGCTCCCCCCGCACCAACGTCCTGCCCACCTCCGCCCCGACCGGCGAGTCGCCCCGGCGGCGCCTGCGGGCCGTGCTCGCGCTCGCCCGCTTCGAGGCGCATGAACTGCTGCTGCAGATACCGGTGTTCGTCGTCCTCTGCGCGTACGTCGCCTCCACCGGCTGGGAGTTGTGGACGGGCGGCGGGGAGGACGGGGCGTACCCGGTGCTCCAGGACGCCGACCGCGCCACGCAGCCGGTGCCGCTGATCCTCGGGGTCGCGGTGCTCGTCTGCGTCAACCGGGCCGTGCTGCGGTCCCGTCGGCGGGGCACGGACCGGCACTTCGACGTGCTGGTCATGGAGCCGTGGCGGCGCACGGTGGCGCATCTGCTGTCCGTGGTGCCGTTCGCGCTGGCCACCGCTCTGGTCGTGGCCGCGCAGTTCGCCGGGGCCGCGCTGAGGCCGGGGGCGCTCGGAACGGGCTCGTTCTTCGAACTGGCGGTGGCGCCGCTGGCCGTACTGCTCTTCGGCGTGCTCGGGGTGCTGATCGCGCGGCTGATCCCGTCGGCCTTCGGCGCGCCTCTGTTCGTGGTCGGCATCTACGTCGCCGTCGCGATGCTGACCTCGAACCCGGAGGACCCCCACTGGTTGCGGTGGCTGGCGCCGGTCGTCGACGAGGGCCAGAGCGAGCCGCTGCCCTCCGATCTGCTGGGCCGTCCCGCCGCCTGGCACGCGCTGTATCTGGTGGGGCTGATCGCTCTGGTGAGCTGTGCGGCGGTGCTGCGCGGCGGCCGGCGCACGCTCCCCGCAGCTCTCGGCCTCGCTCGAGCAGGGAGGACCCCCGTGACGGGGCCCGTGGAGGGGCCCGTGGAGGGGCGTATGCGGCTGGTCAAGGCGGTCGCCCTCGGGGCGGCGGTGCTGACCCTGGCCGGGGCGGTGGGGCAGTCCCCGGGTGACTCGCCCGCGCTGCTCGCGGCCCGGAAGCAGGCTTCCGTCGCGCCGGAGAAGGACCACACGTGTGTACCGCACGGCCGGTCGACCTACTGCGCCTTCCCCGAGTGGACCGGGCGCACCGAGGACTGGGCCGCTGTCGTGCGGCGCGTGCAGTCCCTCGCGGGCGGCGCGGCCGGGGGAACGAAGCTGACGGTCCGCCAGCGCATAGACGCCCGCTACGGCCTCTCCGCCAGCTCGTCGCTCGAACCCTCCGGTACGCACGGCCAGGTCACCGTCGGTACCCTCTGGGGCGGCAACCGTGTCCCTGAGTTCTCCATCGGGGTCGCCTCCGTGCTCGTCGCGGGCGACGAGGAGGCCGCCGCCGCGATGTGCGACGGCCGCGTGGTGACCGTGATGTGGCTGGCCCTGGCGACCACTTCCGACCCGATGGCCTCGCTCCGCGACGTTCGCATCGACGACAGCGTCTCCGGCTCCGCCGTCGTCCTGGCTCCCACGGAGCCGCTCGCGATGACCGCCGCGCAGACCACGGTCGTACGGGAGTTGCTGCAGCGCCCGCGCTACGGCGTCACGGCGAAGGTGAAGGCCCACTGGACGGAGCTGACCGCGCCGAAGACGTCCACGGCACGGGCCGCGGAGCTGCTGGACGTGCCGGTGCCCAGGGGCTCGGAGAAGGAGGACAAGTGCGAGGAGTGACGCGACCGGCCGCCGATGAGCCGTTGCCGGCGGCCGACCCCGGCCGGCACGCCGTGGGCGGCCTCGTCCGCGCCCTCGTCCTCCCCGTGGCCCGCGGTCTCCCCTGGCGGCCCCTCGCGGCCGGCGGCGCGCTGGGCCTGCTGATCGCCGCCGGGACGCGCCTGCACTCCGGCGGAGTCCAGCCGTGGCTCGCCCTCCTGCACCTGCGGGCCGCCGCGCTGGCCTTCGGGCTGGGGCTGGCGTTCCTGTTCGACGACCCCGCGCGGCACACCACCGCGACGGTGCCGGTACGGAGGCTGGTGCGGGCGGGGCTGCGGGTGGCTCTCGTCGCCCCGGTGGCCGTCGGCTGGTGGGGGGCCGCGGTCCTCCTCGTACCGGCCGAGGGACGGCCTCCGCTGGGTGATGTGACGCTGGAGGTGGCCGCGACCGCCGTACTCGCGCTCGCCGCCGCGGCCGCCGCCGTACGGCTGTGGGAGGAGCCCGAGCCGGGGCTGGCCGCCGCGGCCGTGGTGCTGGTCGCCGGGGTGGCCGCACCGCTCCTCATGCCCGACCGCTGGACCCTCTTCGTCCAGCTGGGCGTGGACCGCTGGGACGAGGCCCACCGGGCGTGGGCGTGGGTGCTGGCCGGCGCGGCGCCGGCATGGGTCGCCTGCACGGTGGAACCCGTGCGGCGCCCCGTCAGTGGCTGGTCGCGCAGTTCCCCGCGCCCCTAAGGGGGCGGGGCCCACCGCTCCTCACGACTCCGTGCGGTACATGAGGTCCGTCTCGTGCGTCGTGAACCCCAGGCGTTCGTAGACGGTCACCGCCGCCTTGTTGTCGGCGTCGACGTACAGCATCGCCGTCGGCAGGCCCTGCGCCGCCAGATGCCTGAGGCCGATCGTGGTCAGGGCCTTGCCGAGGCCGCCGCCCTGCGCACCGGGCCGCACCCCCAGGACGTACACCTCGCCGAGCCCTTCCTCCGTGTGCACCTTCGTCCAGTGGAAGCCGACCAGCTCGTCACCGCGGAAGGCGAGGAAGAAGCCGGCCGGGTCGAACCACGGCTCGGCCTTGCGGTCGTCGAGGTCGCGCTGGGTGAGGGAACCCTGCTCGGGGTGGTGGGCGAAAGCCTCGGCGTTCACGGCGAGCCAGGCCGCGTCGTCCTCGCCGGGGACGAAGGTACGTACCGTCACGCCCTCGGGGAGCTTCGGCTCCGGCGGCTCGAAATCAGCCAACGGCCGCCGCATCTGGCGCAGTTCACGGAACAGGGCGAGACCGAGCACCTGGGCGAGATGCCGCGCGGCGGAGTGGCCGCCGTGCGCCCAGACCCGCAGCCGCTTGCCGGACTCCGCGAGCAGCGCGCTGCCGAGCGCCCGACCGTGTCCGTGCCCGCGGTGCCCCGGGTGCACGACCAGCTCGGCGGCCGGCGCCTCCACGGGATCGGTGTCCTCCAGCTGTGCGTACCCGACGAGGCGGCCCTGAACGGTCAGCAGCAGATGCCGTACGCCGACCCGGGCGCCCCCGCGCAACTGCAGCCGCCCCTGCTCGGACACCGCCTGCTGCCCGTCGGACCGGGCGGCCTCCGCGAGGAGCGTGAGCACGGACTCGGTCTGTCCGGGGCTCAGCTCGGAGAGGATCTCGATCGTGCGGGTGGGGACGGCCGGTGGGGTGTCGTCGCTGGTCATGAGACGAGAGTACGGCCCGGCGGGTTCATGGCGAAGTGCCCCGGACGGGAGAGGAGCGGCCTGTCCCCTTCGTGGTGAATAGCACCCGAAGGCAATCAGTCCGTAACCCTGAACCCCTGTTCGTGCTACGCGCGTTGACCCTAGGCTGCGCCGGAAACGGGGCCCACATCTCATCCGACCCACAGGGGGGCACATGTCAGCCACACCCCAGCAGGACCGCCGCGTCCGCCTCAGACTCGGCAGCCGCCGCACCCGCCTCGTCGCGGCCGCCGCCACTCTGGCCACCGTCGGCGCACTCGTCGCCGCGCTGCCGGCGACGGCGGGCGAGGCGAAGAGCCAGAAGCCCGGCTCCCACAAGCCGAGCCGTTACCAGGACGTCCAGCTGCTGTCCTTCAACGACCTGCACGGCAACCTGGAGCCGCCGTCCGGCTCCTCCGGCCGGGTGACCGAGCTGCAGAAGGACGGCACCACCAAGACGATCGACGCGGGCGGTGTCGAGTACCTCGCGACGCATCTGCGCGAGGCGCGCAAGGGCAGCAAGTACTCCATCACCGCGGCCGGCGGCGACATGGTCGGCGCCTCCCCGCTGATCTCGGGCCTCTTCCACGACGAGCCCACCATCGAGGCGCTGAACAAGCTCGACCTGGACGTGACGAGCGTCGGCAACCACGAGTTCGACGAGGGTGCCAGGGAACTGGCCCGTCTGCAGAACGGCGGCTGCCACCCCACCGACGGCTGCTATGTGAAGGGTGAGGAGTTCGAGGGCGCCGACTTCCCGTACCTCGCCGCGAACGTCCTCGACGAGAAGACCGGCAAGCCGATCCTCAAGCCGTACTGGGTGTGGAAGAAGAACGGCGTCAAGGTCGGCTTCATCGGTGTGACCCTGGAGGACACTCCCGGTGTCGTCTCCGCGGAGGGCGTCAAGGGCCTGAAGTTCAAGGACGAGGTCGAGACGATCAACAAGTACGCCAAGGCGCTGGAGAAGCAGGGCGTGAAGTCGGTCGTCGCGCTGATCCACGAGGGCGGCCAGCCCGCCTCGACGGCGTACAACTACGACTGCGACTCGCCGGGCGCCGGTGACGGCATCTCCGGCCCGATCGTCGACATCGCCAAGAACATCACGCCGAAGGTCGACGCGCTGGTCACCGGTCACACGCACGCCGCGTACGCCTGCACGATCAACGACCCGTCGGGCAAGCCGCGCATGGTCACCTCGGCCGCGTCCTTCGGCCGCCTCTACACCGACACGACGCTGACGTACGACCGCTGGACCGGCGACATCGCCCGTACGGCCGTCGACTCCGCGAACCACGTCGTGACGCGGGACGTCGCCAAGGCGCCCGACATGACGCAGCTGATCGGCAAGTGGAACACGCTGGCCGCTCCGATCGGCAACCGCGCCATCGGCTACATCTCCGCCGACATCCCCAGCACCGGCACCGAGTCCCCGCTCGGCGACCTGATCGCCGACGCGCAGCTCGCGTACGGCAAGGAACTGGATCCCGAGACCGACCTCGCGCTGATGAACCCGGGCGGTATCCGTACGGGACTGACGTACGCGGCGAAGGGGAGCGAGGGCGACGGTGTCGTGACCTATGCGGAAGGCTTCGCGGTCCAGCCCTTCGCCAACACGGTCAACCTCCAGGACTTCACGGGCGCCCAGCTCATCAAGGTGCTCCAGGAGCAGGTGAGCGGCACGAACGCGGCCTCGCCGAAGATCCTGCAGGTGTCGTCGGGTCTGACGTACACCCTGGATCTGACGAAGGCGGGCGCGGACCGTGTCGTCACGGGCTCGGTCAAGCTGGGCGGCACCGCCATCGACCCGGCCGCCACCTACCGCGTCGCGACGAACAGCTTCCTCGCGGGCGGCGGCGACGGCTTCGCCACGCTGGGCCAGGGCACGAACGACTTGGTCGGTGATGACGACCTGGCAGCCCTGGAGAAGTACCTGACGGCCAACTCCTCGGCGACGAACCCGATCACGCCGCCGGCGGCGAACCGGATCACCGTCGTCCGGTAGCCGTGACGTATCTCCCTTAGAATCGATTCAGGTTGCGGGTGGGGTCGGTGCGCATGGTCAACTGAGCCGATGCGTACCCCCCATCCCATAGCGACGCATCCCACAAAGAAGCCTCCCTATACAGATCCGTACGAAGAACTCGGCGCGCTCGACGACGGACCGCTGGAGGAGTTCCTCCACGAGGACGTCGACGACTCCGAACATGCCGATGACCGCGAGAACCGTGGTGAAGGCGAGGACTTCGACGGGCCGGCTTCGGCGGCGGAGGACTGGGCCCCGCCCAACCACCGCCGCCGGGGCGCCCGGCGCCGTCGAAATCGCTTCGCCGGACTGCCACTTGCCCTCAAGGCGGTGATCGGGCTCCTCGTGCTCGCCGCGTTCCTGACCCTCGGCGACCGCTGGGCCGTGCTCTACGCCGAGCACGCGGCGGCCGACAAGCTCAAGGACCAACTGGACCTGAGCGCCGCGCCCGAGGTCGAGATCAACGGCTTCCCCTTCCTCACTCAGCTCGCCGACAGCCGGGTCGACAACGTGAAGGTGACCGTGCCGGACGTGGCGGCGGCCCGGGTCTCGCTGGCGAAGGTGGAGGCCACGGCGTCGGGCATCGAGATCGAGGGCGGCCCGACGTCGATCCGCGGCGCCCGCATCCCCCGCTTGCAGGGCGAGGTGCTGCTCTCCTTCGAGGATCTGAACCGTGAACTCGGCGCGTCCCAGGTCACGTTCAGCGGTCACGGCCGTGACCAGGTGCGGGCGCGCGGCATGCTGGCCGTCGCCGGGCACGATCTGCGGCTGCGGGCCGACGCCCGGATCCAGCGGGACGGCGAGCGCGGGATCGCGACGGAGATCGGCGGAATGCGCCTGGACATCGGCGACCTGGCCACCTACCGTCCCGGCTCCCGCCCCTCCGAGGGCCTGCATCTGTCCCGCAAGTCGGCCCAGAGCCTGGCCAAGCAGACCGAGAAGGCGAAGGCTCTGCTCTCCGTACCGGCGATCGTCCAGCGGCTCGGCATACCTGATGCCGCGGTCCAGGACGCGCTGCGCAATGACACCAAGCTGGCCGAGCTCACCGGCTCCTCGGATTTCGCCCGCAAGGCCATCAAGCTCAACCTCATCGACGCCGCGGTGGACAACCCCGAGGTCCTGAAGCTGCTGGGCTTCGACCCGGCCCTCCTCGACGGCCTCACCCAGCTCACCCGCCCCGTCCTGGTCGACCGCCTCTCCCTCGGCTTCCGCCTCCCGAAGCCGGCCGACGGCGACGTACGGCTGCAGGACGTCCGCGTACAGAAGGACGGCATCAGGGTGCGGGTCACGGGCGAAGGGCTCTCGATCGGGGGTTAGGGCCTGTCCGGCCCCAGGGGTGTCGATCGGGGTCCCCACCGGGTGGTCCAGAACGGCAACACGCCTCCGCCGCGGACCCGGCGGAGGCGTGTTGGACGTTGCGGGTGTTGCGGGTGTTGCGGCGACGAGGGGAAAACGGCCGCTCAGCCCTCGAGTACGGCGACGGCCTCGATCTCGATGAGCAGGTCGGGGTCAGCCAGACGGGAGACCTCGATGTGGGTCCGAGTTGCCATTCCCGCCTCGCTCGCGGGCGGCTGCCCGGCGAGGTCCCCACCCACGACGGGGTAGGTCTGACCGGACAGGATCTACGCGTCGATGTCGAGCGCCGTCCCGTAGAGCCGCCCCACCTTCAGCCGGATGACCACCCGGCGCTCGGCGACCAACTGCGCCAGGAAGGCGTCTTCGTCCTCCGGCTTCGCGGCCCTCGGGATCATCGCCAGCAGCTCCTGTCCGACCGCGTCTCCCGGCACGGTCGTGATCCCGGAGACCTCGGCCTCGCCCTCGGCGACGGCGAACGACCACACGTCGCCGCCCGGCACATGCAGGGCCGCGCGCGGATCCCGCCTAAGGTGCTTGACCTTGATGCGGTCCGCCGTGGTGGAGAACCGCAGGATGCGGGCCTCAGGGTCCCAGCTGTAGACCATGGTGGTCAGATGGGGATGGCCACTGCGCTTGTTGGTGGCAAGCGTGCCGAACTGCTGCCTGCCCAGCAGCTCGGAGAGGTCTTCGTCGGAGAGATGGCGAGGAGCCGGGCCTTGAGTCATGACGGGAGTAACTCCCGTACGCGGCATGGCATTCCACTACGGCTGACACCCGACTGGCGCGTTTTACGACACCGGGCGTCGGCCTGCACCATGGTCCTGCGACCTGAGCCGCTGGTGTCCCGAGGTCGCTTCGGTGAAAATGATCCCTTCACGACTGGCCATTTCCTGCCCATAGGGCAGCACTCGGAGGACGTCATGCCCACGTTGGGCGACATGTGCGGAGAGCCCGACTTCTCGCTTCGTATCGTCGAGGGGAGCGAGTCGGCCGCCGACCGGGTCGTGGATTCGGTACGGGTGATGCCGGGGACCTCATGGAGCCGTGATCAGCTCGGCGAGGTCAGGGACGCTCTCCTGGTGATCAGGCCCTCCGGGGACGGGCGTTCCGACCGGCAGCGGGAGCAGGGCGCGGGCGAGCGGTTTCTGCGCGAACTCGCGCGGCAGCGGGCCGCGGCCCTCGCGGTGGTCGTCGACGAGCACGGTGCGTCCGCCGTCCCGGCGGCGATTCGCGTGTCGGCCGCAAGGCTCGGCGTACCGCTGCTGACCACGAGGAAGACGCTCGAGGAGTGGACCGATCTGGTCCCACGCCTGCGTGAGTACCGCCACCAGCACGCGGAGTGGCAGGCCGATCAGCTCACCGCGCTGTTGAACCGGCTCCCGGACCGGCTCGCCGACGCGGACGGGAACGCGATGCAGCGGGTCGCCGACTGGCTGGCGGCGGCTCTGGACGCGGAGGTGCTGGTCAGCGATCCGCAGCGTGGTGTCCTGGCCGCATCGCCCGTGACGGCGCCGGCGACGTTCGCGCCGCTGCTCGCCGGCGGAAGCGCGTCACCGCGCACGCGGTTCGTGCCGCTCGCCGCCGCGGGTTCGGCGACGGTGCTGTCGGTGACCGCACGCCGGCCGTTC
Organism: Streptomyces montanus; assembly: GCF_005786655.1. Classification (NCBI taxonomy): domain Bacteria; kingdom Bacillati; phylum Actinomycetota; class Actinomycetes; order Kitasatosporales; family Streptomycetaceae; genus Streptomyces; species Streptomyces montanus. The sequence continues at coordinate 4,044 of NZ_VBZC01000115.1, read as the reverse complement.
GACGATGCCGGTACCGACCTGCTGCGGCACGCGGCCAAGGTGCTGGGCCTGATCGACCAGATCGGCCGACGCCACCACCAAGTGGCCGACGCCGAGCGCGAGGTGCGGCTGAGCGCCTTCCAACTGCTCATGATCGGTGAGGAGGCCGCCGCCCAGCGCGTGATGGCCGGGCTCGCACCGGGACTGCTGGACATCGAGCACATGCGCGTCTACGTGATCGACTGCGCGGAGGAGGACCGGGAAATCACCGCCCGGGTCAGCGAGGACGCGGTCGCCGACCGCGCGTTGCTGGTGCGGTGCCCGGCCTTCAACCATCTGATCGTGATGGATCCGACCCACGACGGGGACCCGGGACACCCGCCCGCCCCGTCCACCGCGTCCATGGCGACCGCCCCGCGCACCACGACCGCCGCGCCCACCACGACCGCCGCGTCCACCCCGGCCGCCATGACCGAGACGGCCGATGCGTTGCGTCGGGTCGTCACCTCGCTGCCCCGGCACCGTATGGGCGGCAGCCGAGTCCACGCGCTCGGCGATGCCGCGGACGCCTACGCGGAGGCGCGCACCGCGCTGGCCATGGCGGGGCAGCTGCCCGACCGGGTGGCGCTCGCCGAGGAACGGCTCCACCTCGTGGACGTCCTCCCCCCGAAGACGGCGCGACGCTGGGCCGGAACGTTGCTGTATCCCGTACTGACGCTTCCCATGAGCCGGCGCGACCAACTGCTGCGCACCCTGGACCTGGGCCTGGAGTTCCGGCACAACGCCGCCGGCCGCCTGTTGGGCATCCACCGCAACACGGTGCTGCACCGCATCAACAAGTGCTTCGACCTGCTCGGCCTGGACCGGAACCATGTTCTGAGCCAGGTGGTGGTCTCAGCGGCTCTCAAGATCGTCATCGCGTACGGGCACGACGACCTTTCTGTCGATCAGGAGGCCGACTTCACGGCGATGGTGTCCACGCCGGAGGTGCGGGCCTGGGCGGACGCGTTCCTGGATCCGCTGAAGGACGACCCTCGTGATCTTCTGCGTACTCTCCGCGCCTGGCTGGAGAACGACACCCACGTGGAACGGACGGCCACGGCTCTCGGCATGTCGCCTGCGACCGTCCGCGGCCATCTCCGAACCGCGGCACCGCTGATCCAGCGCGAACTGACGCTCGACCTGGACGGGGACAGGGTGCCGGACGAGGAGGAGCACGTACTGAGCGACGTACGCCCGCTCGCCTTCGCACTCCACGCCGCCACCGGCCGCCCGCTCCTGCCGGCCGCCTGACACCGGGCCGGGACGGCAATGGCTGCGGGAGCTGCCTGCGCACTGTGCACCGGTGATGCGGCGGATGCCGCTCGTTGTGCGTTCCGGCGGCCTGCCATGCACCGGTGACGCGCCGCTCCGGGCAACCGTGCACGCATGACATGGCGCGTATGACCGAAGCTCCCTAGCGTGTCCTCGTCGACCACACACCACCGAAGTCTTCACTGTCGACCCGGCCCTGCGCACTCCTGTGACCGAGGCAGGCGCGCCCCGAGGCCGGGGGCCCCGAGATCGGGGGAGATCGGGGGAACGGGTGTCCGGAGTGAACTCACTCCGGACACCCGTCGGTTTTCACCAGGGTCACGGCATCTCGGGTGGAGGTGTCGGGGCGCCGGGGAGTTTGATCGTGGCTACCGTGCCGCTGCCTTCGGCCGGTGTCAGCGACACCTCGCCGCCCGCCTGTTGGATGGTGCGGGCCACGATCGACAGGCCGAGGCCCGAGCCGGGGAGGGCGCGGGCGGACGGGGAGCGCCAGAATCGGTCGAAGACGTGGGGGAGTTCCTCGCTGGGGATGCCGGGGCCGTGGTCGCGGACGGTCAGTACGCCGGCGTTGAGGGTGACGTCGATGGCGTCGCCCTCGGGGCTGAACTTCACCGCGTTGTCGAGGACGTTCACGATCGCCCGTTCCAGAGCGGTCGGTTCGGCGCGTACGTACCAGGGCCTGAGGTCTGCCGTGATCGTGAGCTCGGGGCCGCGCAGGCGGGCGCGGCGCAGGGCCGACTCCACCGTGTCCTGGAGGTCCACCACCTGGACGCGGTCGCCCTGCTGGCCGGTGTCCGAGCGGGACAGTTCCTGCAAGTCGCCTATCAGGGCGGCCAGTTCGGTCATCTGGGCCTTGACGGAGGCGAGGAGCGCCTTGCGGTCCTCGGGCGGGATCGCGCGTCCCGTCTCCTCGCTGCGGGCGAGGAGTTCGATGTTCGTACGGAGTGAGGTGAGCGGCGTACGGAGTTCGTGGCCCGCGTCCGCGATGAGCTGCTGCTGAAGCTCGTGGGAGGAGGCCAGGGCCGCGGTCATCGAGTTGAAGGAGCGGGACAGGCGGGCGATCTCGTCCTCGCTGTCGTCCTCCACCGGGATGCGGATGGTGAGGTCTTCGGTTCTCGCCACGTGTTCGACCGCGTCGGTGAGCCGGTCGACGGGACGGAGTCCGGCGCGGGCGACCCACAGGCCGGCGACTCCCGCACCCACGACTCCGATACCGGAGACGGCGAGGAGGAGCAGCGCCAGTTCGTTGAGCGTGGACTCGGCGCTCTGGAGCGGGAAGGCGATGAGGAGGGCGGTGTCCTCGGAGACGGTCTGGGCGCCGGGGCCCACATCGATGACCAGGGGCACGGTCAGCACCCGTACGGACTTGCCGTCGCTGTCGGTGCCGTCGCGGAAATGCACGCGGCCGGTGGAGGCGGTCTCGATCACGTCGGTGTCGCTGCCGGTGACCTTCACCGTGCCCGCGGAATTCGGGTCGACGCAGGGGGTGCCGTCCGACTTGACCAACTGGACGTAGTAGTCGCGCGGCCGGAAACCGTCCTCGCCCGACGGCGTCTCGGGGCAGCTGTCGAGGAGCGTCTGGACGGTGGCCAATTGCTGCGGCCGGCCCGCCTTGTCCTGCAGATCGTCGTCGAGCTCGTCGTACAGCTTCCCCTGCACGATGAACCAGCAGGCCAGCGAGACCGCCGCCACCGCGAACGCCACAGCGGCCGCGACCAGCAACGCCAGGCGCGAGCGTATGGGCAGCGAGCGGAACCGCCGTACGACCGTCTTCACTCCGCGCCGCCCGATCGCAGCACATACCCGACGCCCCGGACCGTGTGCACGAGGCGCGGTTCGCCGCCCGCCTCGGTCTTGCGGCGCAGGTACATCACGTAGACGTCGAGGGAGTTGGACGAAGGCTCGAAGTCGAAGCCCCAGACCGCCTTCAGGATCTGCTCCCGGGTGAGGACCTGGCGCGGGTGGGCCAGGAACATCTCCAGGAGGGTGAACTCCGTGCGGGTGAGCTCGACCGGGCGGCCGCCGCGCGTGACCTCGCGGGTCGCGAGGTCCATGCGCAGGTCGCCGAAGGTCAGGGCCTCGTTCTCCTGGGATGTGCCCGCCACGGCGGCCGCCGCGTACGAGCTGCGGCGCAGCAGGGCCCGGACACGGGCGAACAGCTCGTCCAGCTCGAACGGCTTGACCAGGTAGTCGTCGGCGCCCGCGTCGAGCCCGGTCACACGGTCGCCGACCGTGTCGCGGGCGGTCAGCATGAGGATCGGCGTCGTCGTGCCGGCGCCGCGCATACGGCGGGCCGCGGTCAGGCCGTCCATGCGGGGCATCTGGATGTCCAGGACGACCAGGTCGGGCTGGTAAGCGGTCGCCTTCTCCAGGGCGTCCGCGCCGTCCACGGCGACCTCGGTGTCGTACCCCTCGAAGGCGAGACTGCGCTGGAGTGCTTCACGCACGGCCGGCTCGTCGTCGACGATCAGGATGCGCTGGGGGTCACGGTCGCCTTCGGCGGGGCTCATCGGAGTTCGGTTCCTCGGGTGGGAGGGGACGTGGGCGGGGCGCCTTCAGCCTCGCATGTTTCGGGCAGCATGCGCGGAGTCGTATGGATCGACATCGTACGGATGTGCGCATTTATGGGTGCGTGGCTCAACCCCGTACGGTACGGCGGCGGGCCTGCACCCGGCGGGCGGGGCGAGCCGGGCGGGCGGGGGCGGTGGTCGCCGCGGCCAGCTCGGGCGCCCGCGTCAGCGGCGGGTGCAG
>NZ_VBZC01000114.1:2310-13747 GCF_005786655.1 Streptomyces montanus | reverse complement strand
CGACGCCGAGGGCTGCTCGCGCCCCGGACAGCAGGGCCACCGCCGCGGCCGCGTCGACCGGTGCGTGCCGCACGCCGGGCAACAGCGTGCGGCGGCCGCGCCCGGACTCGCCGACGGCCACGAGCAGTCCCGACAGCGCGGCGCCGGACCGGGCCAGGGTCTGCGACCTGTGGCCGGTCACGCGGGCGGCCCGCACCGCGGTCAGCAGCCGCCACACGTCGGCCAGCCCGTGCAGGGCCACGACATCCGCACCCCACACGACCGCGCCGTCCTGGTCCGCGAGGGCCAGGGCCACGTCCCCGCCGAGCAGCCCGGACAGTACGTCGCTGTCGTCGGCCGACAGCAGCCGGGCGACCGTGATGACGGTCCCTTTCCCGTCGCGCAGCGCGTTCACCACCTCGCTCAACGGGCGGTCACCGGGCACGACGTGGTCGGCGAGAGTCGTGAAGTCGCTCAGCGCGGGGTCGTCCACCACCACGACGCGCAGCCCGGCGCGACGAGCCGCGTCCAGCACGGTCTCGGCCCACGGATCCGCTCCCGCGCCCGGAGTGCGCAGCGCGCTCGGATGCAGGACGACCGTGTCGGCCATCTCCAGCTCGCGCAGCCGCTCCATGTCGCGCACCAGCACGCCCGTCCGGGCCAGCGCGCCGCCCAGCACGGCGTGGAAGGCCGCGGGGCCGTAGCGCGCGGCCTTGGGCGAGCCCGCGAGGACCGCTTCCGCCGCCTCCGAGCCGTCGTGCTTGACCAGGAGCGTCGCCGCCGCGCCCAGCACACTGCCGGCGGAGGCATGGGCGGCGTACTCCTGGGCCGGGGACGTGCGCAGTGGTGGGCGGGGGGTGTGGTCCGCCGCCACGCTGATCCGGTCCGGTGCGCACACCTCGTCGTGGACCGTGTCGAAGGCGGCCGTGCGCGCCAGCGTCTCCGCCAACTGACAGGCGCGCAGGGCCCCGTCGAGCAGCAGGGAGGTCGGTGACTGGCCCGCGCCGTGGGCGGCCGCGTTCGCCGCGGCCAGCAGCATGTCCATGCCGGAGCGGCCGAGCCGGGCGCGCAGCAGGCCGCGGAAGCGCGGGTTCTCGCGCAGCAGCGTCACCACCGCGGTCACCATCCGGGGCGAGGGCGGCAGGCGCAGGAGGGACGCGATCAGCGCGGCTCCGGCGCCCACCCCGTCGATGGCGAGCACCGCCGCGGCGGCCCGTATGCCGGACGGGTCTCCCGGATGCTCGAACTCCTCCACCGACGTGTCGAACTCGGCGAGTCCGTGCCGGGCCGCGAGGGCGATCGCCTTCTCCACCACCTCGTCGGTGAGCGCGTCCTCGGTCGCGGCCACCACCAGCCGTGCCAGCCCGCCGTCCCAGTACGCGAACGCCACGTCCGGGTGCTCCGCCAGGGCCGCGGCCAGGTGGTGCCCCGGGTGCTCCGCCCCGCCCTTCTCCGGCACCCGTTCCGGCTCCGACGGCCGCAGCGCGAGGTGCGCCCGCGCGCCGGACCTCCAGTGGGGGGAGCCGCCCGGCAGCGCGTTGCGTGCGACGCGCGCGACCCGCACCACGGTGTCCGCGCCTCGTACGCCGGCCCGCGCTGTACTCGCCACCGCTCCGGCGGCCGCGCCCATCGCGGGCGCCACTCCGCGCGCGAGCAGCCGGGGCCCCTCCGGCACGAGCCCCCCGGCGGTGGCCGAAGGGCGCGTCTTCAGCAGTCCCGGAGCCATGGCCCACCTCGCCTCTCGAGAGATCGTCTCTCGTGACTTCGCCTGTCCTGAGATCGCCTGTCGCACGGGCCGAGTTCCCGCAACGCGGGTGGTCATCCGTTCGGCGAGGGCCCAAGAACGAGGGGCGAGATCCTCAGGGACGGTCCAGGCGGAGCCGCTCGGCGCGGGGAAGTCCGGCCACGACCAGGTCGTACGAGTCCTCGATCAGCTCCTTGACCAGCCGGTCGGGAAGCTCCCCGTCCACCGTGACGGTGTTCCAGTGCCGCTTGTTCATGTGGTACCCGGGCACGATCAGCCCCGGATACTCGTCCCGCAGGCGTACCGCGTCCTCCGGGTCGCACTTGAGGTTCACCGTGAGCGGGCGGGCGTCCAGGTGGGTCAGCGCGAAAAGCTTGCCCAGCACCTTGAAGACGGAGATGTCCGGGTTGAACGGAAAGTCCTCGACCGCCGCGTTGAACGAGAGGCAGAAGGCGCGCAGGGTCTGGGGAGTCACTGGGTCACTCCGGCTTCTTCTCCTCTTCCTCCTGGCGTACCACCAGGCCCTCCGGCTCCACCGGCTCCACCAGGACCGTGACGATCTTGTTCCGACGGCCCGCCGCGGCCTCCGCCGTGAGGCGCAGCTCGCGCTCGTCGGGGAGCGAGACCGCCGACGAGGCTCCGGCGATGGGCACCCGGCCCAGCGCCTTGGCCAGCAGCCCGCCCACCGTCTCGACGTCCTCGTCGTCGTACGCCTCGAAGCCGTACAGCTCGCCGAGGTCGCCGATGTCGAGGCGGGCCGTGACGCGGTAGCGGTCGTCGCCGAGGTCCTCGATCGGGGGCAGCTCGCGGTCGTACTCGTCGGTGATCTCGCCGACGATCTCCTCGAGGATGTCCTCGATCGTGACGATGCCGGCCGTGCCGCCGTACTCGTCGATGACGACGGCGACGTGGTTGCGGTCCTGCTGCATCTCGCGCAGCAGGTCGCCCGCGTTCTTCGTGTCCGGTACGAAGGCCGCCGGACGCATCGCCGTCGAGACCAGCTCGCTCTCCGCGTCCCGGCTGATGTGCGTCTTGCGGGCCAGGTCCTTCAGGTACACGATCCCGACGATGTCGTCCTCGCTGTCCCCGGTGACGGGGATGCGCGAGAAGCCCGACCGCAGGGCGAGGGTGAGCGCCTGCCGGATCGTCTTGTAGCGCTCGATGACCACCAGGTCCGTACGCGGGACCATGACTTCCCGTACGAGCGTGTCGCCCAGCTCGAAGACGGAGTGCACCATCCGGCGCTCGTCGTCCTCGATGAGGGACTCCTGCTCGGCGAGGTCGACCATCGCGCGCAGCTCGGCCTCCGAGGCGAACGGACCGCGGCGGAAGCCCTTGCCGGGCGTCAGCGCGTTACCGATCAGGATCAGCAGCGGCGGGATCGGGCCCATGACGCGCGCCAGGGGCAGCAGGACGTACGCCGCGGCCGTCGCCGTGTTCAGCGGGTGCTGGCGGCCGATGGTGCGCGGGGAGACGCCGACCGCGACGTACGAGACGAGGACCATCACGCCGATGGCGACCGCGAGGGCCTCCCAGGTCTCGTCGAACTCGTTCAGGCAGGCGTACGTGACGAGCGCGGCGGCCGCCATCTCGCAGGCGACGCGCACGAGCAGCGCGACGTTCAGATAGCGGGTCGGGTCGGCGGCGACCTGGGCGAGCTTGGCGCTGCCGCGGCGGCCGGAGCGTACGGCCTCCTCCGCGCGGAAGCTGGAGACGCGCGCGAGGCCCGCCTCCGCGCAGGCGGCGAGCCAGGCGACGACGACCAGCGCTATCGCGCCGAGGACGATTTGCGGACTCATGACACGGTCGGGGCCGGGGAGGGGCCGGTGAGGCCCTTCTCCGCGCGCCAGCCGTCCACGATGGCCGCCTGCAGACCGAACATCTCGGCCTTCTCGTTCGGCTCCTCGTGGTCGTAGCCGAGCAGATGCAGCACTCCATGGACGGAGAGGAGCTGGAGCTCCTCGTCCATGGAGTGCTGCGTCGGCGCCTCCTTGCCCTGCCGCTCGGCGACCTCGGGGCAGAGCACGATGTCGCCGAGCAGACCCTGCGGCGGCTCGTCGTCGTCCTTGGACGGCGGCCGCAGCTCGTCCATGGGGAACGACATGACGTCCGTCGGCCCGGGCAGGTCCATCCACTGGATGTGGAGCTGCTCCATGGCGGCGGCGTCCACGACGATCACCGAGAGTTCGGAGAGCGGGTGGATGCGCATCCGCGCGAGCGCGTAGCGGGCGATGTCGAGGATCGCCTGCTCGTCGACCTCGGTTCCGGACTCGTTGTTGACGTCGATCGACATGGTCGCGCTGGGTCTACTTCCGTTTGGTGCGGCTCTTGTGGGAGCCGTTCTGCGTGCCGTTCTCACTGTCGAACTTCTCGTAGGCGTCGACGATACGGCCGACCAGCTTGTGCCGTACGACATCGTGGGAGGTGAGCCGCGAGAAGTGGACGTCCTCGACACCCTCCAGGATCGCCTGGACCTGACGCAGTCCGGACTTCGTGCCGTCCGGCAGGTCGACCTGGGTGACGTCACCCGTGATCACGATCTTCGAGTCGAAGCCGAGCCGGGTGAGGAACATCTTCATCTGCTCGGGGCTCGTGTTCTGCGCCTCGTCCAGGATGATGAAGGCGTCGTTCAGCGTGCGGCCACGCATGTAGGCGAGCGGCGCCACCTCTATCGTCCCCGCCGCCATCAGCCGGGGGATCGAGTCCGGGTCCAGCATGTCGTGCAGGGCGTCGTAGAGCGGGCGCAGATACGGGTCGATCTTCTCGTACAGCGTGCCGGGCAGGAAGCCCAGACGCTCGCCGGCCTCGACCGCGGGGCGGGTCAGGATGATGCGGTTGACCTGCTTGGACTGCAGGGCCTGGACCGCCTTGGCCATGGCGAGATAGGTCTTGCCCGTGCCGGCGGGGCCGATGCCGAAGACGACCGTGTGCTTGTCGATCGCGTCCACGTACCGCTTCTGGTTGAGCGTCTTGGGGCGGATCGTGCGGCCACGCGAGGACAGGATGTTCTGTGTGAGCACCTCGGCCGGGGTCTCCGCGGGGCCCTCCCCGTTCTCGCTCGCCCTGAGCATGGCGATCGAGCGTTCCACGGCGTCCTCCGTCATCGGCTGTCCGGTGCGCAGCACCAGCATCATCTCGTCGAACAGACGTTGGACGAGGGCGACTTCTCGGGCGTCGCCGACCGCACTGATCTCATTGCCCCGGACGTGGATGTCGGCCGCCGGGAAGGCCTTCTCGATCACGCGCAGGAGGGCGTCTCCTGAACCCAGCACGGTCACCATGGGGTGCTTGGGCGGGACGGTGAACTGCGCTTTCGCGTTTCCCTGGACAGGGCTCTGCGCTGTGGGTGTATCAGTCATGGGCCGGCTCTGTAGGCCTTGCTCGTCCTCCTCGTACGGGGCGCTAGCCGAAGGGTTGCCTGTGCACTGCCCAGGGTACGTCGCGGCACTGACATCGCCGTAGGTGTTTTCGTGCAACCGTTCCCCAAAGGCCCCGGGAACGGTTCATGCAGATCTGCGGAACCCGATGGTCGGTACGGCCCGCCTGCGCGGCCACGGTCTCGCCGTTCCCGCCGGGAGCAGTTGCTCCAGAAAGGCGTATCGCCGCAGCGCCGCCGGGTCCTGGTCCTCGTACGACTGGACGCGGCGCCACCAGGCGGCGATCTCGGACCAGTCGGGGGCCGACAGGGAGCCGCCGAACTCCTGGACCGAGAGGGCCGCCGTCAGGCCCGCGAAGGCGAGGCGGTCGGCGAGGGGCCAGCCGGCCAGGGTGCCGGTGACGAAGCCGGCCACGAAGACGTCGCCGGCGCCTGTGGGGTCGAGGGCCTCGACGGCGATGGCGGGGACCTCGGCGGTCTCGCCGGTGCGCCCGTCCACGGCGTACGCGCCCTCCGCACCGAGGGTGACGACGGCGACCGGTACGTGGTCGGTGAGCGCGCGGGCGGCGGCGCGGGGGCACGTGGTGCCCGTGTAGCGCATGGCCTCCTCCGCGTTCGGCAGGAAGGCCTCGCAGTGGGCGAGGTCGGGGAGTCCGGCGAGGTCCCAGCGGCCCGTGTCGTCCCAGCCGACGTCGGCGAAGATCCGGGTGCCCTTGCTCGCGGCCTGCACGATCCACGGCGCGCGCGTGCCGGGCGCCAGCGCGGCGATGGCGGCCCGCGCGCGGGGCGGGCACTCGGGGGCCGGTTCCTCCGGGGGCGGCTCGTGGCCGTGGCTGACCATGGTGCGCTCGCCCTCGTACGCCATGGAGACGGTGACCGAGGAGTGCCAGCCGGGCACGGTGCGCGAGGCCGACAGGTCGATGTGCTCGCCCTGTTCGAGGGCGTCCCAGCAGTACTCCCCGTAGTGGTCGTCGCCGAAGGCCGCCGCCAGCGACGTACGCAGGCCGAGGCGGGCCAGCGCGGTCGCCATGTTCGCGACACCGCCGGGGCTGGACCCCATCCCCCGTGCCCAGGACTCGGTCCCGCGCACCGGGGCGGAGTCGAGCCCGGTGAAGATGATGTCGAGGAAGACGGTGCCGGTGAGGTAGACGTCCCAGGGCGGGTCGTCGGGGCTGCGCAGCCCGGCGAGCGGATCGACCTGGGCCTGGGCGTACGGTCCCTCTCCGTGCGGCGTGGTCACGGTGCGCTCCCCTGACGTGGTGCGGACTGAGGCCAGTGTGCACCATTTTTTTGGGGGCTCGGTTCGCCTCCGGGGCGCTGCAGCCGGTGTCGAGAGGCCGATCGTGCTCGACCCTCCTTCGTCGGGCCTCCGCGCGTTCGGCCTCTCGACACCGGCGCGCCCCTTCGGCTCACTCGCCGTAGGGTGCCCTCTTTCTTCGTTGGGGTCTGTGCGGCGCCACCGTGAGCCGGTGTTGCTGATTACCAGCGGGGGACGGCCGGGGCGACCCACTCGGGATCGGCGACCCGCATGGCGGCCGCGTCGTCGCGGTCGCGCAGGGAGCCGTCGTCATCGAGCCACCGCCGGTGCAGGAACTCCAGCCTGTCCCGGTCGAGTTCGACGCCGAGACCGGGCGCGTCGGACACCTTCACCGAACCGTCCTCGAAGGTGAGGCGTTCGGTGAGCACGTCCTCGGACTGCCAGGGGTAGTGGGAGTCGCAGGCGTGGTGGAGACCTGGGACGGTCGACGCGACATGGGTCATCGCGGCAAGGGAGATCCCCAGATGGGTGTTGGAGTGCATGGACACCCCGACCCCGAAGGTGCGGCAGATGGCCGCGAGTTCACGGGTGTTGCGCAGCCCTCCCCAGTAGTGGTGGTCGGACAGCACCACCTGCACGGCCCCCTGCGTGAAGGCCTCCTGGATCTCCGCGAAGGTGGTCACGCACATGTTGGTGGCGAGGGGGACGTCGGTCCTCGCGGCGACCTCGGCCATCGCGGACGTGCCGAGCGCGGGATCCTCCAGATACTCGAGTACGTCTCCGAGTTCCTCCGCGACCCTCAGCGAAGTCTCCACGGACCAGGCGCCGTTGGGGTCCAGCCGGAGCGGATGACCGGGAAAGGCATCGGCGAGGGCCCGCACGGCGGCGATCTCCTCGTCCGGCGGGAAGACCCCGCCCTTGAGCTTGAACGACCTGAACCCGTACCGCTCGGTGAACTTCCGCGCCTGCTCGACGACTCCCGCAGGATCGACGGCGGCCCCCCAGTCGTCCTTCTCGCAGGCGACGCCCTCGGGGTGGTCGTCCCACTTGTAGAAGAGATAGCCGCTGTACTCGACCTTGTCGCGCACCTTGCCGCCCAGCAGCACGTGCACGGGCAGCCCGAGCGCCTTGCCCAGCGCGTCAAGACAGGCGACCTCGAATCCCGAGACGACGGACAGTCGCAGCTTGTCGGCGGTCTGCACTCCCCGCAGCCCACCCACGTCGACCTGTTCCCGCACCCGCGCCTGATCGACCACGACCTCGTCCGCGACGACGAACAGCCCGTTCAGGTCACTGACCTGACGCCCGGTCAACTTCTTGGCGAAGGGCCGGGCCAGCTCCAGATACTTGCTGTCCCCGTACGTCTCACCGACACCGCTCACGCCCCCCGCCGTGACGACCTCGATGATGAGACGCGGCGTGTAGGGCTGGTGCACGCCCTGCGTGTTCAGCAACGGAGGGTCGGCGACCAGGATCGGGGTCAGGCGGACTTCGGCGATGGTCAGCTCGGGGTTCACAGGGCGGCTCCTACGAGGTCGAGTCCGGTGGTCAGCAGGTCCATCTCCGTATGTAGATGTCATCCATGTATGAAGATGGAGGTTAGATAGGCGAATGCACACCGTCAATGGGGCCGCACCGCCCGATTACGATCGGCACATGTCAGAGCCCACAGACGAGCGCGACGTGCGCGACCAGCGCGACGAGCGCGGTGTCCGCGAGGTGAAATCAGCCGCCCGCACGGTCGAACTGCTGGAGCTGCTGGCCGCACGCGGAGACCGCCCGGCCCGCCTCCAGGAACTCGCCGACGAACTCGGCGTTCCGCGCAGCTCGATGTACGCCCTGCTGCAGACCCTGATCACCCGCGGCTGGGTCCGCACGGACATCACGGGCTCGCTCTACGGCATCGGCATCCACGCCCTGCTCACCGGCACGAGCTATCTGGACTCGGACCCCCGGGTCCGCGTCGTCCGCCCCTACCTCGACGAAGCGTCGGAGGCCCTGGGCGAGACGATCCACATGGGCCGGCTCGACGGCCGGGACGTCGCGTATCTGGCGACGCGTGAGTCCCATGAATACCTGCGCACGATCAGCCGCGTGGGCCGCCGCCTTCCCGCTCACGCGGGTGCCCTGGGGAAGGCGCTTTTGGCCGAACGGCCGGACGAGGACCTGCCGCCCGGGCCGTACGCATCGCTGACGCCCAACACCCATACGGACCGGGCGTCCCTGGCCGCGGACCTCTCCTCCGTCCGCTCCCAGGGCTACTCCGTCGACCGCGAGGAGGGCGTCCTGGGCATCATCGGCTTCGGCTTCGCCCTCCACTACGACGTTCCCGCCGTGGACGCCATCAGCTGCTCGGTTCCGGTGTCGCGTCTTACTCCGGAGCATGAGCGGCACATTGTCGTGATCATGCGGGAGATCAGGGCGAAGATCGAGGCGGTGGCCTCCGGCTCGATGACAGCGCGGCCGAACTGGCGCTGACCCCTGCCGGGGGTGACCGTGGAAACAGAGGGCTCCGCCCCCTGCCCCCCATCTCGCTCGCACTTCGGCTGCGGGCCGGTCGTGGCTGATCGCGCAGTTCCCCGCGCCCCTGAAGGGGCGTGCCCCCATCCGCAGTCGCCCACGCGCGGGAGGGGGAAGGGGGTGGGTGGGTTTCGCACTTCGGCTGCGGGCCGGTTGTGGCTGGTCGCGCAGTTCCCCGCGCCCCTGAAGGGGCGTGCCCTCACTCACGCGCGGTTGGTCACCGGGGTGGCCTAGGGTGCGAACTCGTATGCCTCGACCTCCGCGAGGTAGCGAGCCCGGCGTTCCTCGTCATCGTCGAGGAAGGACGCGACGAACGAGTTTCGGGCCAGCTCGCGCAGGCGCTCTCGCGAAAGGCCCAGCGCGTCCCGTACGGCAAGGAAGTTGTCCCCCACGTAGCCGCCGAAGTACGCGGGGTCGTCGGAGTTCACCGTGCACAACAGCCCCGCGTCGAGCATCGCCGGCAGCGGATGGTCCGCAAGGACGTCCACCGTACGCAGCCGCACGTTCGACAGCGGGCACACCGTCAGCGGCACGCGCTCCCGCACGAGCCGCTCCACCAGCGCCGGGTCCTCCACACAGCGCAGCCCGTGGTCGACACGCTCGACCCCGAGCACATCGAGCGCCTCGGCGATGTACGAGGGCGGCCCCTCCTCCCCCGCGTGAGCAACCCGCCGCAGCCCCAGCGCGGCCGCGGCCTCGTACACCTCACGGAACTTCACCGGCGGATGCCCGACCTCGGCGGAGTCGAGTCCGACACCCACGATCCGGTCGAGATACGGCCGTGCCGCCTCCAGCGTCTCCATCGCGGACTCGGCGGACTCGTCGCGCAGGAAGCACATGATCAGCTGCGTGGAGACCCCGTGCACGGCCTCGCTCCGACCGAGGGCCCGCCAGAGCCCCTCGACGACCGTCCCCATCTCCACACCTCGCGCCGCATGCGCCTGCGGATCGAAGAAGATCTCCGCGTGCCGCACCCCCTGCTCCGCGGCCCGTGCGAGATACGCGTCGGCCAGATCCGCGAAGTCCTGCTCGGTGCGCAGCACGGCCATCAGCTCGTAGTAGAGATCGAGGAACGACTGGAGGTCACTGAACTGATAAGCCTTGCGGAGCTCTTCCGTATCGGCGTACGGCAACTCGACGCCGTTGCGCGCGGCAAGCGGGAACGCCAGCTCGGGCTCCAGCGTGCCTTCGATGTGCAGGTGCAGTTCGGCTTTGGGGAGGGGCATTACCGCATCGTACGGGCCGTTCACACCCGTTTCGGAACCGGCACCCGCAGCAGGTCGTGCGCCACCGTCAGCTCTCCCTCGAACCCGGCGGCACGGGCCTGCCGCTCGAACTCCTCGGGCTCGGAGTACCGCTGGCTGAAGTGGGTCAGCACGAGATGTCGTACACCCGAGTCCCGAGCGATCCCGGCCGCCTGACCGGCGGTCAAATGTCCGTGTTCGACGGCGAGTTCCACATCCGCGTCGAGGAAGGTCGACTCGATGACGAGCATGTCGCACCCTTCCGCGAGGGCGTACACACCGTCGCACAGCCGGGTGTCCATGACGAAGGCGAACCGCTGCCCGCGCCGGATCTCACTGACGTCGTCGAGGAGGACACCGCCGAGGGCACCCTCCCGTTGGAGCCGCCCCACATCCGGCCCCTTGATCCCGTGCGAGGCGAGCAGGTCGGGCAGCATCCGCCGCCCGTCGGGTTCGACGAGCCGGTAGCCGTACGACTCGACGGGGTGGGAGAGCCTGCGGGCCTCCAGGGTGTACGACTTCGAGGACGCGAGGACGCCGTCGGCGGCGACCGGGGCTTCGGTGAGCCGGGCGGTCTCGCGGTAGGCGGTCGCGTACCGCAGACGGTCGAAGAACCGCTGGCCGGACTGCGGATAGTGGGCGATGATCTCGTGCGGCACGCGGTCGAGGTTGATGCGCTGGATCACTCCGGCGAGTCCCAGCGAGTGGTCTCCGTGGAAGTGCGTGACGCAGATCCGGTGCAGGTCGTGCGCGGCGGCCCCGGCACGGATCATCTGCCGCTGCGTGCCTTCGCCGGGATCGAAGAGCAGGCCTTGCCCGTCCCAGCGCAGCAGATAGCCGTTGTGGTTGCGGTGCCGGGTCGGGACCTGGCTGGCGGTGCCGAGGACCACCAATTCACGTACGGACACGTCGGGTTATCCCGGGGGCCACTGCAGGCCACGGCCGCCGAGGACGTGGGCGTGCGCGTGGAAGACGGTCTGGCCGGCGCCGCTGCCGGTGTTGAAGACGACGCGGTAGCTGTCGAGCTTCTCGTCGGAGGCGACCTCGCCGGTCTCGCGCACCACGTCGGCGAGGATCGCCGGTTCGGCGTTGGCGAGCGCGACGGCGTCCGGGTGGTGGACCTTCGGGATCACCAGGATGTGGGTGGGTGCCTGAGGGTTGATGTCGCGGAAGGCGACGGTCGTCTCCGTCTCGCGGACGACGGTCGCCGGGATCCTCCCTGCGACGATCTTGCAGAACAGGCAGTCGTCCTGCGGTTCCCCTGCCATGTTTGGCCTCCTCACGCCCGGTTGATCGTTACCTCGGCATCGTATCGA
>NZ_VBZC01000114.1:0-2300 GCF_005786655.1 Streptomyces montanus | reverse complement strand
GCGCGGGGGAAGGGGTTTCCTCGCCCCCGCCGCCCCTACCCGTCCCATCCCGTACCTGGGGGCTCCGCCCCCAGACCCCCGGGAAATTCAGCCCCTCCGGCGTTTGAGGAGCGGGGTCTGGGGCGGAGCCCCAGGGATGGGACGGGTAGGGGCGACGGGGGCGAATAACCCCGCCTCAGGCCGGCGCACTGCCCGTCACTCACCCCCTGGCAACGGCGGAGCCGTCTTCGCCGGGTTTTCCGCGAGCGCGGCCAGCGCGATGCGGATCGCCTCGTCGAGCTGGGCATCACGCCCCGCCGCGTAATCCTGCGGTGCCTGGACGACCTCGACGTCGGGGTCGACACCGTGATTCTCGACGCCCCACTCGTAACCCTCCAGCCAGAAGGCGTACTTGGGCTGGGTGACGAGTGTGCCGTCGACGAGCCGGAAGCGGCTGTCGATGCCGACGACGCCGCCCCAGGTGCGCGTACCCACGACCGGCCCGATCCCGAGCGCCTTGATCGCCGCGTTGACGATGTCACCGTCGGAGCCGGAGAACTCGTTGGCGACGGCGACGACGGGCCCGCGCGGCGCGTCCTCCGGGTAGCTGGTGGCGCGCATGCCGCGCGGCAGGTCCCAGCCGACGATGCGCCGGGCGAGCTTCTCGACGACCAGCTGGGACGTATGGCCGCCGCGGTTCTCGCGGAGGTCGACGACCAGGCCCTCCTTGGCGACTTCGATCCGCAGGTCGCGGTGGAGCTGCGCCCAGCCGGAGCCGACCATGTCGGGCACGTGCAGATAGCCCAGCCTTCCCCCGGAGGTCTCGTGCACGTACGCCCGCCGGTCCGCGACCCACGCGTGGTAGCGCAGCGGCTCCTCGTCGGAGATCGGGACGACCACGGCGTGCCGCGGGTCGCCGCCGCCCGAGGGCGAGACGGTCAGTTCGACGGGCTTCCCGGCCGTGCCGACGAGCAATGGTCCGGGACCGGCTACCGGGTCGACCGGCCGCCCGGAGACGGCGACGATCGCGTCCCCGGCGCGTACGGCGACACCGGGCGCGGCGAGCGGCGCCTGCGCGTCCGGGTCGGAGGTCTCCGACGGCAGGATCCGGTCGATGCGCCAACTGCCGTCCTCGTGGCGGGAGATGTCCGCGCCGAGCAGCCCCTGCCGCTCGCCGCCGCCGTAGCCGCCGCGCGGCGTGACGTACGCGTGCGAGGTGCCGAGCTCGCCCTGCACCTCCCACAGCACGTCCACCAGGTCGTCGTGCGTGGCGACCCGGCCGAGGACGGGGCGGTAGCGGTCGAGCACCGCGTCCCAGTCGACCCCGCCCAGGTCCGGCCGCCAGAAGTGGTCCCGCATGAGGCGGCCGGCCTCGTCGTACATCTGCCGCCATTCGGCGGCCGGGTCGACGGTCTGGCGGACCCGCGACAGGTCGACGGTGATGTTCGTGTCGCTCTCGTCGTCGTTCGAGGCGCGCCGGTCGCTCGGTACGACCTTGAGCTTGCCGTCGGTCCACATCAGGATCCGCTTGCCGTCGCCGGTGACCGCGAAGTGGTCGGCGTCCGAGGCGAGATGCTCGATGCGCTGCTGGACGAGGTCGTAGCGCTCGAGGTCGGTCTTCGGGTCCGGGTCGTCCGGGGTGGCGCGTGAGGCGCCGAGGACGCCGATCACCGGGTGGCGCAGCCACAGGAGCCCGTCCTTGGCGGCGCGCAGCCCCGAGTAGCGGGCGGCCTCGACGGGGAACGGCACGATGCGGTCGGCGAGCCCGTCCAGATCGATACGGGTCGTGGGCGCGCCCTCGCTGTCCGGTGTCTCGTCCTTGTCCGGCGCGTCGAAGGGGCGGCCGTGCCGCTGGGGCCCGAAGGGTGAGGGGGTGGTGGCGGCGAGCGTGATCAGGTGCGGCCGTGAACCGCCCACGAACGCGAGGTCGAAGACATGCTCGTCGTAGACGGGGTCGAAGGACCGCGCCGACAGGAAGGCGAGGTGTTTGCCGTCGAGGGTGAACGCGGGCGCGTAGTCCCGGAATCGGAGCGGGGTCGCCTCGGTCACCGACAGGTCGGCGGTGTTGGCGAGTTTGAGCTGGCGCAGCGGGCTCGGGCCGGGGTGCGACCAGGCGAGCCAGGCCGAGTCGGGCGAGAAGACGAGTCCGGTGACGTCGCCGTCCTCGCTCCGGTCGACCTCCCGTACCTCTCCCGTCTCCCGTTCGACGAGCAGCACCCGCCCGTCGTGCGAGGCGACGGCGGCGCGGCTGCCGTCGGGCGCCACGGCGAGCCCGAGCACCCGGCCGAGCTGCCCGGCGGCGAGCCGTCGCGGGGTCGCCC
>NZ_VBZC01000113.1:408-14097 GCF_005786655.1 Streptomyces montanus | reverse complement strand
GGCCGGCCGCCGCCACGGCCGCCGCGCGCGCCGTCAACGAGCGGCTGCGCGAGGAGCAGGCCGCCGACCTCGTGGCCCGCGCGGCCGCCGCCCGGGCCATCGACCCCGACGACCCGGACATGCCCTCCGAGTTCCCGGAGCGCTGGTCCCGCTTCCTGCCCCCGGAGGACGTGACCTCACGGCTGCGCACGCACGTCAAGAGCTCACCCAAGAACGGGGACGTCTCGCCGCCGCCGGAGTGACCGGGCCGCCGCCGGCAGCGACACCTTGTCGCGCTCCCGAGTATCTGACCGGCCGGCGCCTCGCGCGCGCCACGGACCGGCTGCGCGACACCGACGACACCATCGGCGCCATCGCCCGCCAGGTCGGCTACGGCAGCGCGTTCGCGTTGTCCAGCGCCTTCAAGCGGGTGTACGGGGTCAGCCCGCAGGAACACCGGTCCCGGGTGGCGTGAGCGGGGATCGGCGCAGCACGGGTCGGGGCAGCACGGATCGGCGCAGCACGGATCGGCGCAGCGCGGATCGGAGCTCACGGGCGGGCGTAGCCTTTCGTACGTGTCCGACGAGCACGAAGACCCGTTCCGGTACACGGAGTGGGCGTCCCGGCTGACGGGTGCGGTCGTGTGGACCCGCACCACGGCGCCGGACGACCCGGCTCCGGTGCTGCCCGACGGCTGTATGGACCTCCTGTGGACGCGGGGCCGGCTCTTCGTCGCGGGACCCGACACGCACGCGTACGGGGGCGGTCCCGCGCCCGGAGGCATCCGCTTCGCCGGCGTCCGGTTCTTCCCCGGCACCGCGCCCGCCTACCTCGGCGTACCGGCTCATGAACTGCGCGACCGGCGGGTGGACTTGGCGGACCTGTGGCCGTCGGGGGACGTGCGGCGGCTGACCGAGCGGGTCGACTCGGCCGACGACCCCGCGGCGGCTCTGGAAGCGGTGGCCCTCGGCCGCGCGGCCGACACGGAGCCGCCCGATCGGCGGCTGCGGGAGATCGTGGCGGCCGTGTCCGCGGGCCGCTCCGTCGCCGCGACAGCGGACGCGCTGGGCTGGAGCGAGCGGCAGCTGCACCGCCGCTCCCGCGACGCGTTCGGCTACGGCCCCAAAACGCTGGCCCGGATCCTGCGCCTGCAACGGGCGCTCACCCTCGCCCGGGACGGGGTGCCCCTGGCGGACACGGCCCTCCGCGCCGGCTACGCCGACCAGGCCCATCTCGCCCGCGACGCACGGGACTTGGCGGGCGCGCCCATGGGTGAGCTACTGCGACGTTAGCGGCGCGAAGAGGTCCACGCCGTTGCCGTCCGGGTCGTTCACGACGGCGTACCGCTGGCCCCAGGGCGCGTCCCAGGGCTTGAGCTCAGCTGGGTAGCCGACGGCCACCAGCTCGTCGAACGAGGCGTCGACGTCCGCCGGGCTGTCGCACAGGAAGGCCAGCCCGATCCGGCCCCCGCCCGACGGCGGCTGCCACTCGGCGTGGAACGAACGGACGGTCTCCTCGGTGTCGAGCGCGAGGCGCAGCCCACCGGGCAGTTGCGCCTCCACGTGCGGCTGCTCCTCGGAACCCTCGGGAAACACGAGGCCGAGGCGGCGGTAGAAAGCGAGCGAAGCGGCCATGTCGGAGACGACGAGGCCGATGAGGTCGAATCGTGGAGTCATGCGGCCACCGTAGGAAGCCCGAGGGCAGAGGGTCTTGAAGGAATCGGACGGAGGGCTCGCGCGACTCGACCGCCATTCATGTCCATGAATAATAATCATGTACGCGTCTATTGACGCGTTCACGGCAAGCCTTTAGCGTCCCGAGAAAGCGCTTTCTCCGTCCGGATGCGGTGTCTGGCCGTCCGGCCCGTTCATGTCGTCGAACCGGCCGCATCGTCGCACCCGGAGCCGCCACAGAAAAGGGGTCAGCCCCGTGCGCCTGCCGTCTTGGTGCCGGACCCGACCCACCCAACCTGGAGGCACACGATGCACCTGAGACCTGTCATCGCGTCCGTCGGCCTGCTGGCCGGCACGCTCGTCGCGCTGTCCGGCAACACGGCGCAGGCCGCGTCCACCCGTTATGAGGCGGAGAGCTCCCCGGCGGTCTGCACCGGCACCGTCGACTCCGACTGGACCGGCTATTCCGGCAGCGGATTCTGCAACGGCGACAACGCGGCCGGAGCCTACGCACAGTTCACCGTGAACGCTCCCGCCTCGGGCACGGCGACGCTGAAGATCCGCTTCGCCAACGGAACCACCACCGCACGGCCCGCCAATGTCACCGTGAACGGCTCGGCGGCCACGTCGGCGTCGTTCGAGGGCACCGGCGCGTGGGGGACGTGGGCGACGAAGACGATCACGGTGCCGGTGACGTCGGGCAGCAACACGATCCGGCTCAGCCCCACCACCTCCGCCGGTCTGCCCAACATCGACTACCTCGATGCCGAGGTGACCGGTGACACCACCACGCCGCCGCCGTCGGCCTCGGCGCTGTACGTGGCGCCGAACGGCAGCGACAGCGCGGCCGGAACGGAGTCGGCCCCGACGACGCTCACCTCGGCGATCTCCCGCATCACCCCCGGCGGAACGATCTACATGCGTGGCGGCACCTACCGCTACTCGCAGACGGTCACCATCCCGGCGGGCAACAACGGCACTTCGAGTGACCGCACCGAGCTGTCCGCCTACCCGGGTGAGACACCGGTACTGAACTTCTCGGCCCAGAGCGAGGCCACGTCGAACCGCGGGCTCGCCGTGAACGGGTCGTACTGGCACGTCGAGGGCCTCGTCGTCGAGCGCGCCGGTGACAACGGGATCTTCGTCGGCGGCAGCAACAACATCTTCGAGCGCACGGTGACGCGCTTCAACCGTGACACCGGGCTGCAGCTCTCGCGGATGCTCTCCAGCACCCCCAAGGACCAGTGGCCGTCCAACAACCTCATCCTGAGCGCGGAGTCGCACGACAACGCCGACTCCGACGGCGAGGACGCCGACGGCTTCGCCGCGAAGCTCACCTCCGGTCCCGGGAACGTCTTCCGCTACGCCGTGGCCCACAACAACATCGACGACGGCTGGGACCTCTACACCAAGACCGACACGGGCGCCATCGGCGCGGTGACCATCGAGGACTCCCTCGCCTACGAGAACGGCACCCTCAGCGACGGCTCCCAGGCCGGCAACGGTGACCGCAACGGCTACAAGCTGGGCGGCGACGACATCGGGGTCAACCACGTCGTCCGGCGCAGCATCGCCTACGACAACGGCAAGCACGGGTTCACCTACAACAGCAACCCCGGATCGATGTCGGTCTCGGACAACATCAGCATCGACAACGCCCAGCGCAACTTCAACTTCGACGCCGGCACCTCGGTGTTCCGGAACAACACCTCGTGCCGCAGCGGCAGCGGAACGAACGACAGGATCGTCGGCAACGCCGACAGCTCGAACCAGTTCTGGTCCGGCTCGAACGGGTCCCGCTGCTCCTCGTACACCGGCGCCCTGAAGTGGTCCTTCGCGGCGGACGGCCGCCTCGTCGTGACCTTCGGGGGCAACGAGGTAACGCCGTAACCGACTTGACCGACCTGCCTTCCTGGCCGGCCCATCCGGTTCGTCCGGACGGGCCGGCCAGTTCCGACGCGGCTCGCCGTGTCAGTACGCCAGTGCGCAAGTGCGCCGCGGATCCGAAATTTTCGGGCCCCCGGCGCGCTGGGTCCCATCCCCTCCACGAAATAGGCTCGGATTTCATGGCAGCGCACACCGGCCCCCGGATACTCGTCTACTCCCGCACGACGGACTACCGGCACGAGTCGATCCCGGACGGCATAGCGGCCGTGCGCGCCCTCGGGACCGCGCACGGCTTCGAGGTGCACGCCACGGAGGATCCCGATCTCTTCGACGCGCCCCTCGACCCGTACGCGGCTGTCCTCTTCCTCTCCACCAGCGGTGACGTCCTGACGCCCGCGGGGCGTGAGCATCTCGCCGCGTACGTCGAGGCGGGCGGAGGTTTCGTCGGGGTGCACGCGGCGGCGTGTACCGAGTACGGCTGGCCGTACTACGGCGAACTGCTCGGCGCCCGGTTCGCGCGCCACCCCGACTATCAGCCGGGCAAGCTCCTCGTCGAGGACCACGACCACCCGGCGACCCGACTCCTGCCCGTGGCCTGGGAGTTCACGGACGAGTGGTACGACTTCCGGTCGAACCCGCGGGGTTCGGTACGGGTGCTCGCCTCGGCCGACGAATCCTCGTACGACGGCGGCGGGATGGGCGACGACCATCCCCTCGTGTGGTCCCGGGAGCAGGGGGCGGGCAAGGTCTTCTACACCGCACTCGGGCACGCCTCGGAGGCGTACGAGGACCCGGACTTCCGGGCGCATCTGCTCGGCGGCATCATGTGGGCGGCCGGTCTCGCGCGGGCGTAGGCCCGCGCAGGAGCGCGGTCCCGGGGTGCGCTCCCTGGGCGCGGGTCCGGGGCGCAGTCCTCCGGGCCCGGTCCTCAGGGTCGCTCCACGCCCTGGGCGGAGCCCGGCGGCTTCCCCGTGCTCTCCCGCACCACCAGGCGCGTGGACAGTTCGGTCCGTGTCCCCTCCGGCCGTTCGCCCGCCATGAGCCGTACCAGCAGGCGCATCGCGGTCGCGGCCATCTCCGACAGGGGCTGGCGGATCGTGGTCAGCGCGGGTGTGGCCCAGTGGGCCTCCGGCAGATCGTCGAATCCCACCACGCTCATGTCGTCCGGGACGGTCAGCTTCCGTTCGGCCAGGGCCCGGTAGGTGCCGAGGGCCATCTTGTCCGAGCAGACGAAGACGGCCGTGGGCGGTTCGGGCAGGTCGAGGAGTTCCAGCATGCGGCGGTGGGCGCCGACCTCGTTGAAGCTGCCGTAGCGGAGGTACTCCGGCCGGTGGCGGATGCCGGCCGCCGCGAGGGCCGAGCGGTAGCCGGCGACGCGGGCGCTGCTGCACATCTTGCGGCGGTATCCGGCGATGACCGCGATGCGCTCGTGGCCGAGGGAGATCAGATGCTCGGTGGCCGTCACCCCGCCCTGCCAGTTGGCCGCGCCCACCGAGACGACGCCGGGCGGCGGTTCGAGCACCGGGTCGATGAGGACGAACGGAATGCGGTGCTGTTCCAGCCAGGCGTACTGGGACTGGGTCAGCTCCGCCAGGTTGAACAGCACCCCGGCGGAGCCGCGTGTGGAGAGCTTGTCCAGCCAGCCGCGCTCGGGACGGCCGCCGCGTGTCCGGGTCAGGCCCGCCGAGACCACCACCTCCAGGCCCGCGTCGTGCGCGGCCTCCTCCACGCCGTGCAGCACCGCGCCCGACCAGGAGGACTCCAGTGAGTGCACGACGAGATCGACCATGCCCGGGGACTTCGCCGAGTCGAAGCGCGGTTTGCGTACATAGCCCAGCCGGTCGAGTGCCTCGGTGACCCGGCGGCGGGTCTCGGGTGCCACGTCCTCACGGCCGTTGACCACCTTCGACGCCGTCGGCACGGACACCCCGGCCTCGCGGGCCACGACAGCCAGCGTCGGCCCGGCCACGCTCCCGGTACGCACCATGGAAGCCCACCTCTCCGGCTCCGTCCCGAGAGCCAGCGAAAGTTTCGGATCGCCACCGGTCAGGCACGGTGACGTCGACCGCGCCTAGAAAGCGCTTCCTACATTATGGCCGCCACGAGTGCGCGCGGAAGGGTAGCTGTTCAGCGGATTTCTGACGAGCCGAAACTTTCGAAATGTCGAACACGTGGCTCGGGGTGAGCACACGGGGCACGGTGGGGTCCGCGGGGCGGGCGGAGCCCTCAGCGGTGACGCCAGAAACGGTCAGGCCGAGTGCCGCGTGGACTTCACTGCCTCCGAGATACCCGCGATCGCCCTCGGTCCCACCCGGCAGCAGCCGCCGATCAGCCGCGCCCCGGCCCGCTCCCACCCGGTGACCTGCTCGACGGTGAACGTGGAGCGCCCGGTCCAGGCGCGGGCCTCGGCGTCCCAGGCCTCGCCGCTGTTGGGGTAGACCACGACCGGCTTGCCGGTCACCCGCGCGGCGGTCTCCACCGCACCGTCCACGTCGTCGGGGGCACAGCAGTTGACGCCGACCGCGATCACCTCGTCGGCGTCGGCGGCGAGCGCGAAGGCCTCCTCCAGCGGCTGCCCGGCCCGCGTCCGGTCCCCGGCCACGCTGTACGACAGCCACGCCGGTACGCCCAGTCCGCGCACCGCCCGCAGCAGCGCCCGGGCCTCGTCGGCGTCGGGCAGCGTCTCCAGCGCGAGTACATCGGGCGAGGCGGCGGCCAGCACCTCCAGCCGGGGCCGGTGGAACCGCTCCAACTCGGCCACGCTCAGCCCGTACCGCCCCCGGTACTCCGAACCGTCCGCCAGCATCGCACCGTACGGACCTACCGACGCCGCCACCCACAACGGCTGCCGTACGCCCTTGGCTTCGGCCTGCCGGGCGGCCTCGCGGGCGAGTTCGACGCTGAGCCCGAGCAGTTCGGCCGCGCGCTCGCGGGCGATGCCGCGCCGGGCGAACCCCTCGAAGGTCGCCTGATAGCTGGAGGTGATCGCGACGTTCGCGCCCGCCTCGAAGTAGGCGAGATGCGCCTGAGTGATCGCCTCCGGCCGCTCGGCGAGCAGCCGCGCCGACCAGAGCTCGTCGCTCAGGTCGTGCCCGGCCGATTCGAGCTGATTCGACATACCGCCGTCGAGAACGACCGTGTCGGTGGTGCCTGTGCCGGCGAGCGCTTCGGCGAGGGTGGGAGAGGTGTCGCTGGTCATGTCACGACGCTAGCCGAAGCGGGAGCCGTCGCCCCGATGTGTCCAGTGCATGAACAAATCGACCACCATGTGGGATCGCGGGATACGATCACGACCTTCCCCCCTCCTCCCCCTTCTCTCCCCACGGACACCCCCATGCCTGCAGCAGACACCACCGACGCCGCCGACGACGCCGCCGAGCCCGCACCGCCGACCGACGAGAACCCGGCGTCCATACGCCCCAGAGGCTTCGGTCTCGCCGCCGCCACCGCCCTCGTGATGGGCAACATCATCGGCGGCGGCATCTTCGCCCTGCCCGCCACCGTCGCCCCGTACGGCACGGTCAGCCTGCTGGCCTTCCTCGTCCTGTCCGTCGCCGCGGTGCTGCTCGCGCTGCTCTTCGGGAAGCTCGCACGCCGCAGCCCCGTCACCGGCGGCCTGTACGTGTACCCGCGCGACGCGTTCGGCGAGTTCGCCGGCTTCCTGTCGGCGTGGTCGTACTGGACGATGACCTGGGTCAGCATCGCCGCCCTCGCCGTCGCCACCGTCGGATACGCCGACGTGCTGCTGCCGCTGGGCGACAACAAGGCGCTGCAGGCGGCGGTGGCGCTGGCCGCCCTGTGGCTGCCCGCCGCCGCGAACTTCGCCGGCACCCGCTGGGTCGGAGGCGTGCAGATCGTCTCGACCGTCCTGAAGTTCGTACCGCTGCTCCTCGTCGCGACCGTCGGCCTCTTCTTCATGGACACCGACAACTTCGGCCCCTTCAACGCCTCCGGCGAGAGCGCGCCCGGCGCCCTCGCCGCCTCCGCCGCGCTGCTCCTCTACAGCTTCCTGGGCGTCGAGTCGGCCGCGATGAGCGCGGGCGAGGTCCGCGACCCGGAGCGCACGGTGGGCCGCGCGAGCGTCCTGGGCACACTCGGCTCCGCACTGGTCTATCTGCTCGGCACGGTCGCGGTCTTCGGCCTCGTACCGCACGGTGAACTCGCCGAGTCCGGGGCGCCGTTCGCCGACGCCGTCGACGCGATGGCCGGCGGCCACTGGGGCGGCACGCTCATCGCCGCCGTCGCCCTCGCCTCGATGGTCGGCTGCCTCAACGGCTGGATCCTGATGAGCGCCCAGATGCCGTATGCCGCCGCCCGCGACGGATTGTTCCCCGCGCCTTTCGCCCGCGTCGGCAAGGGCGGGGTCCCCGGCTTCGGCGTGCTGGCCTGTGCGGTCCTCGGCACGCTGCTGATCGCCCTCAACTACACGGCGGGCCCGGACACCACCTTCCGCGTCCTCGTCCTCATCACCACCTTCACCGGCTGCGTGCCCTACCTGCTGTCAGCCGCGGCCCAGCTGTTCTGGCTCGCCCAGGGCACCCGCGAGCGGGTACGCCCCGCGGGGCTGGCCCGCGACCTGATCGTCGCCGTCCTCTCCTTCGCCTTCTCCTTCTGGCTGATCGCGGGCGCGGGCTATGCGGCGGTCTACCAGGGCGTGCTGTTCCTGTTCGCCGGGATCCCCGTGTACGTATGGCTGCGGGGGCGGCGCGTCGCCTAGGTGAGTGAGTCCGATGTCTGCGCTGGTCGCGACGGATCTGCCGGCATCAGCCGAAGCGGCCGGAGATGTAGTCCTCGGTGCGCTGGTCGGAGGGGTTGGAGAAGATCCGCTCGGTCTCGTCGTACTCGATGAGCCTGCCGTGCCGTTCCCCCTTGTCGTCGACGTCCGAGGTGAAGAAGGCGGTGCGGTGCGAGACGCGCGCGGCCTGCTGCATGTTGTGCGTGACGATGACGATCGTGAACTCCTGGGCCAGGTGCTCCATCAGGTCCTCGATCTTCGCGGTGGCGATCGGGTCCAGGGCCGAGCACGGCTCGTCCATCAGGATCACCTCGGGCTGGACCGCGATCGTACGGGCGATGCACAACCGCTGCTGCTGACCGCCCGACAGCGCCAGCGCGGAGGTCTTCAGCTTGTCCTTGACCTCGTCCCACAGCGCCGCATGGGTGAGGGTCTCCTCGACCAGGTCGTCGAGGTTTCCCTTGAAGCCGCCCACTCGGGGCCCGTACGCGATGTTGTCGTAGATCGACTTCGGGAACGGGTTCGGCTTCTGGAAGACCATGCCGATGCGGCGCCGCACCTCGATGGGGTCGACCTCCTTCCCGTACAGGTTCTCGCCGTGGTAGCTGATCTTGCCGACCACGCGGGCCGTGGGGATGAGGTCGTTCATACGGTTGAAGCAGCGGATCATGGTGGACTTGCCACAGCCGGACGGGCCGATCATCGCGGTGATCTGGCGGTCGCCGATGGTCATGTTGATGTCGCGGACGGCTTCGTGTTCGCCGTAGAACACCGACAGACTGCCGACCTCGAAGACCGGCGTGGTCAGCGGCGGAGCATCGCGAAAGGAGACCCGCGGGGCCGTGGTGCTGCTGGTGGGGTCGAGGGCGCCGGAGGGGGAGGCGACGGCGGCCACTTGCGCGGACCGAAGGGCCTGCCGACGAAGGCGTTGGATGCGTCGAGAGGGCTCTGAGGTCATGGCGCGGTCACCAGCGGTGGGAGTAGCGGTTGCGGAGCCAGATGGCCAGGGAGTTCATGGCCAGCAGGATGACCAGGAGGATCACGATCGCGGCGGCGGCGAGTGAGACGAATTCGGCACGGGACTGGCTGATCCAGTTGAAGATCTGGATCGGCAGCACCGTGAAGGGGCTCTCCGGGCCGGTCGGGTTGAAGGTGATGAAGGTCAGGCCGCCGAGCAGCAGCAGCGGGGCTGCCTCGCCGATGGCGCGGGACAGGGCGAGGATGGAGCCGGTGGCCATGCCGGGTACGGCCGCGGGCAGCACCTGGCGCCAGATGGTCTGCCACTGGGTGGCACCCAACGCCAGGGATGCCTCGCGGATGGATTGCGGTACGGCGCGGATCGCCTCCCGCGCGGCGATGATCACGGTGGGCAGGACCAGGAGCGACAGCGTGAGCGAGGCGGTCAGCACGGTCTGGCCGAAGCCGAGGCCGCGGGAGATGATGCCGAGGCCGAGGATGCCGTAGACGATCGACGGGACCGCCGCCAGGTTCTGGATGTTGATCTCGACCGCGCGGTTCCACCAGCGATCGGGGTCGGCGTACTCCTCCAGGTAGATGGCGGTGAGGATGCCGACGGGCAGGCAGTAGAGCGCGGTGAAGCCGATGACCCAGACGGTGCCCATGATCGCCGACTGGGCACCGGCCTGTGACGGGTCGATGATGTCGGGGAAGTTCGTCAGGATCCGGGAGTCCAGCCGGGGCCATGCCTCCGCCACGACGTAGACGAGAAGGGAGCCGAGGAAGACCACACCGACGGCGAGCGAGGCCCACAGGCTCAAGTGGAACAACCGCTCCCGCCAGGGCGTGCCGTCGCCCTTGAGCCGGTACACCTCCGGGGCGCCGGTCTCCGGCCCCCTGCCGAGGACGGGGGTGCCCATCACTCGTACACCTCCCGGTACTTGCGGACCAGGCGAATGCTGACCAGGTTCATCACCAGCGTCATGACGAACAGCAGCGCGCCCACCGCGAAGATCGTCTGGTAGCCGATGGTGCCGGTCGGCAGGTCGCCGATTCCGGCGGCCGCGATGAACGCGGTCATCGTCTGCATGCCTTCGAGCGGGTCGAAGGACAGGTTGGGCCGGCCACCCGCGGCGATCGCGACGATCATGGTCTCGCCGATCGCCCGCGAGACGCCGAGCATCATCGCGGCGACGATGCCGGACAGCGCGGCGGGGAAGACGACCCGGGTGGCAACCTGCATGCGGGACGATCCCAGCGCGAAGGCGCCGTCGCGCAGGTCGTTCGGTACGGCGTTCATGGCGTCCTCGGAAAGCGAGGCGATCGTCGGGATGATCATGATGCCCATGACGAAGCCCGCCGAGAGCGCGTTGAAGACCTGTGGCCCCTCGCCGCCCGGCCAGATGTCCTGCAACAGCGGGGTGAGGGCCTGCAGGGCGAAGAAGCCGTACACGACGGTGGGGATACCGGCGAGGACCTCCAGGATCGGCTTGAAGAACGCCCGGACCCTGGGTCTGGCGTACTCGCTCAGGTACACGGCCGCCCCCAGGCCCAGCGGCACGGCGACCAGCAGCGCGATCAGTGTGACCATCAGCGTGCCGGTGACCAGGGGCAGGACGCCGAAGTGCGGCGGCTTGAACAGCGGTGACCAGTCGGTGCCGGTGATGAAGTCGCCGAAGCTCACCTTGCCGAAGAACTCGGCGGCGGGCGGGATGAGCGCGATGATGATGCCGACGGTGGTCAGCACGGAGACCAGGGACGCGGCGACGAGCAGCACCCTGATCGCCTTCTCCCCGTAGCGCGGCCGGGACCCCCTCAGGAAGCCGGGGCTTCCTGAAGCGGCCCTGCGCCCGCTGCCCGTGGAGGTCATGACCCGTGCTGCCCCCGCAGTCTCTCCAGGTCCTTGTTCAGCTCGGCCTGCTGCGTTTGGTTCAGTGGTACGAACAATGCCTTCTCGGCGATCTCGGCGCTGTTCTCCACGTAGTACTCGACGAACGCCTCGACCTCCGGCTTGTCCAGCGAGGACGCCTTCGGGTAGATGAACAGCGGCCGCGACAGCGGCTTGTAGCTGCCGTCCTGCACGGTCTTGGAGGTCGGCTCGACGCAGCCGTCACCGCCGTCGATCTTCAGGACCTTCAGCTCGTCCTTGTTCTCCTCGTAGTACGACAGGCCGAAGTAGCCCATGCCGCCCTTGGAGCCGGACACGCCCTGCACGGTGACGTTGTCGTCCTCGCTCGGCGAGTACTCCGTACGGGATGCGCCCTCCTCACCGTTGATGGCCTCGGTGAAGTAGTCGAACGTGCCCGAGTCGGTGCCCGGGCCGAAGAGCTCGAGTTTCTCGTCCGGGAACTTGGGGTCGACCTGGTTCCAGTTGTTGACCTTGGAGCCGGGCTCCCAGATCTTCTTCAGCTGCTCGACCGTCAGGCATTCGGCGAAGTCGTTGTCCTTGTTCACCACGACCGACAGCCCGTCGTTGGCGATCTGGAGCTCCTCGTAGGTGATGTCGTTCTTCTGGCAGGCTGCCTTCTCGTCGGCCTCGATCGGGCGCGAGGCATCGGAGATATCGGTCTCGCCCGCGCAGAACTTCTCGAAGCCGCCACCTGTGCCGGAGGTGCCCACAGTCACCCTGACACCGGGGTTCTCCCCCTGGAAGAGCTGGGCAGCCGCCGTGGAAAGCGGAGCCACCGTGCTGGAACCGTCCACCCGGATCGTGCCGGACAGGTCGCCCTCGACACCACCGTCCCCGGAAGCGGAACCGCTGGCTGATCCACCGCACGCGCTCGCGGCCAGCAGCACAACAGCCGTCAGGACCACGGGGGCCACAGGAACAGGTCTGCGCAACGAAGCGTGAATGTTCACGTGACTCCCCGATCCTCGCGTGGGCCGCTTCTCCGGCCAATATGCATGAGACGGGCAAAGTGCACTACTCGAATAATTCGACCAAACCCCACATATATGAACCATGCGTGAACGGCGTGCCGCCAAGCGGCAAAGAACCACCGCCCGCCTTAGGCCGAGTGATCTTGTTCCAGGCGTGGAAGGGTGTCCCACAGGTCGGTGCGGTGGGCGCCGACCAGTGCGCCGATCCGGTCCAGGACGTCCTCGACGGGCAGCGGATCCAGACGCCGGCCGTCCCGCAGACGCAGGGCCACCCGGTCGTCTGCGGCCTCCTTGGCACCGATCACCGCCTGGTACGGCACGAGGCGGGCCTCCCGGATACGGGCGCCCAGGCTGCCGCGCTCCGGACCGGCGAGCTCGGCCCGCAGCCCGAGGTCGGCGCACCGCCGGGCGAGCGCCTCGGCGTTCGGCAGCTCGGCCTCGGAGATCGGCAGGACGACCACCTGGGTGGGGGACAACCAGGCCGGGAAGGCGCCGCCGTGCTCCTCGATGAGGTGGGCGACTGCTCGTTCCACACTGCCGATGATGCTGCGGTGGACCATGACCGGCCGGTGCTTCGCGCCGTCCGCGCCGATGTAGCGCAGGTCGAACCGCTCGGGCTGGTGGAAGTCGACCTGGACGGTGGACAGGGTGGACTCCCGGCCCAGGCCGTCGACGACCTGGACGTCGATCTTCGGACCGTAGAACGCGGCCTCGCCCTCGGCTGCCTCGTACGGCAGACCCGAGCGGTCCAGGACCTCGGTCAGCAGCGCGATGGACCGCTCCCACTTCTCGGGGGCGGCGACGTACTTCCCACCCGGGCCCGGCAGCGACAGCCGGTAGCGGGCCGCGCTGATGCCGAGCGCCTCGTACGCCCGCCGGATCATCTCGAGCGCCGCGGCTGCCTCGTCGGCGACCTGGTCGAGGGTGCAGAAGATGTGCGCGTCGTTGAGCTGGATGGCCCGTACGCGGGTCAGCCCGCCCAGCACGCCGGACAGCTCGCCGCGGTACATGCCGCCCAACTCGGCCATGCGCAGGGGTAGTTCGCGGTAGCTGTGGGATCGGGAGCGGTAGATGAGCGCGTGGTGGGGGCACAGGCTCGGTCGCAGTACGACCTGCTCCGCGCCCAGGTCCATCGGCGGGAACATGTCGTCGCTGTAGTGCGACCAGTGACCCGAGATCTCGTACAGCTCCCGCTTGCCGAGCACCGGTGAGTACACATGCCGGTAGCCTGCCTTCCGCTCCGCGGTGCGGATGTACTCCTCCAGGGCGTGCCGTACGACCGCGCCGTCGGGCAGCCAGTACGGCAGCCCCGCGCCGATCAGCGGGTCGGTGTCGAACAGGGCGAGTTCACGGCCGAGTTTGCGGTGGTCGTGCATGGTGGTGGTCTCCTCGGTGAGGGCTCCGGCCGAGTGCCCACCGCGCAAGCCGAAGCCCCGGGGCACTCGCCCCGGGGCTTCGGACTGGCTCATCGGTCAGCGCGCCGGGACACTCTCCGGCGTCGTCGTCATATGGGCGCGCTTCATGTGGGGGACGGTAGCAGCGGGGCGGGGCGCTCCGCTCGGGTTTTCCGGCGCGGGT
>NZ_VBZC01000113.1:0-398 GCF_005786655.1 Streptomyces montanus | reverse complement strand
GTTCCCTTCCCCAACCCCGCCCCTTCCCGAAACAGGGGGCGGCGCCCCCAGACCCCCCGTGCCCGCGGTCGCCCTCGGGCGGGAGGGGGGGGGTGGGTGGGTTTCGTACTTCGGCTGCGGGTCGGTTGTGGCTGGTCGCGCAGTTCCCCGCGCCCCTGAAGGGGCGCGCCCCACTCAACCTCAGTCACCCAGCGACCCCTGAAGGGGCGCCCCCGCTCACCCGCAGTCGTCCAGCGGCCCCTGGAGGGGCGCACCCCCACGCTCCCGCAGTCGCCAGCGCACGGGAGGGGGCGTGTGCCGGTGCGTCATCGCCCGTCGCGTACAGCCTTTCTCAGGAAACCCGCACGCTCTACCAACACCGGGCCGTACGCCCCCGCGGCGACGGGCGGACGCACCGG
>NZ_VBZC01000112.1:391-15654 GCF_005786655.1 Streptomyces montanus | reverse complement strand
GGGCCCGCCGGCGGCGCTTGGGGAGTCCGTGGGCCGTGGTCGCGCCGGCCGAGGGCTCCTCCGCCGGCGCGGGCTCCGGCGCTTCCGCCGCGGAGGCGGGTGCCGGAGCGGGCGCGGGCGCGGGCTCCTGGGTGACCGACCGCTGCTCAGGGACCCGCCGACTGCGCTTGGGCAGTCCACCGGCCGTGGTCGCGCCGTCCGAGGACGCCTCCACCGGCGCCTGGTCGGTCGTCTCGGCGCGCGGGGGCCGACCCCAGGAGGCGGCCGACGCGGGCTCCGGCGCCTCGGACACGGGTTCGGGCGTGGAGGCGGAGTCGGAGGCGGGGGCGGGCGTACGCGCGGGTGTGCGGCGGGTCGGCGGAACGGTCACGGGCGGCAGCTCCTCCGCGGGATCCCGGTGCGTGAGCAGGGCGGACGGGAGGAACACCACCGTGCGGACGCCGCCGTACGGGGAGCGCGTGTCCACGGAGACACTGAACCCGTAGCGCGCGGCGAGCACACCGATGACGGCGAAGCCGAACTGGGGCGGGTCGTCGAGCCGGGTGACGTCCACCGTGTGGCGGCCCGAGAGCAGTTCGCCGGAGCGTTCCGTCGCCTGGGCGTCCATGCCGACGCCGGCGTCGTCGATCACCACGCAGGCACCGTTGTGCACCGTCCGGACGTTGACCTCGACCTTGGTGTTGGGCTGCGAGTGGCGGGCGGCGTTGTCGAGCAGTTCGGCGACCGCGAGCACGACCGGCTCCACGGCCCGGCTCTCCACGGCGATGTCGGCCTGCCCGTGGATCTGGACGCGCCGGTAGTCGCGGATGCGGGAGGTGGCGCCGCGTACGACGTCGATCAGTGCGGAGGTGGAGCGCTGACGGCCCGGCCAGGATCCGCACAGTACGGCGATGGCCTGGGCGCGGCGGCCGAACTGGGCGTTGGCGTGATCGATTTCGAGGAGGTCGCGCAGCACGTCCGGGCGGTCGTGCCGGTCCTGCATGTCGGAGATCGCGACCTGCTGCTCGTTGGCCAGGGCCTGGATGGAGCGCATCGACGACTTCAGGGCGGCCTTCGCGGACTGGTCGGCGCGGGCCTGCGCGTGCTCCACCGCCGTGGAGAACCGCTCCAGGACATGGTCGAGGCACTTCGCGAAGCCGGTGCCGGACAGCCGGGCGTCGAACAGGCCGATGCCGGGGACGGGGACGGGCTGCTGGGGCGCTTCCTCCAGCGCCGGAAGGCGGACGGCGACCAGGTGCCGTACTTCCTCGTCCCGGAGCCGCACGTCCTCCGACAGCTCGGCGTTGCGTCGGCGCAGCCGCGCGGTGATCCCGAGCTGGCGCACCAGCAGCACGGTGACCGCGAGCAGGCCCACGGCCACGCATCCGAACACCGTCTCCGGTATCAGTTCCTTCATGAAGTCCTCAAACGCGGGCGTGAGTTGGCGGAGCGCACGACGGTAGCGCGAGCGGGGGCGCGCACACTTTCGTGTGCGCGCAGGGAAGTTGCCCTCAGGCGCACCATGGGCCACAGAGGCGCGCATGCGCACCACGCATCCCCTTTACATACGCCCTGCTTTACATCCGCCCCACTTCTGTTGGCATATGCAACCCGCGTTCGATCCTTCGACCACGCAAGCGGAATGCATGCACTACGCTTACAGGCCGTAACTGCCGTAGCCGACATGCCCGTTGTCACCGGGCGAAGACCGCTCTCAGCGACGGCCGGGACACTGTGTGGCGGAGGAAAGAGCAATGCCCGCGGGAAGCTACATCGTGGAGTCACAGACAACCGGTGAGGTGGATCCGCGCGAGCGGACCGACTTCTGGAGCGAGCACATCAAGTCGCTGCAGACCCAGATGGACTTCAGATACGCCACCCCCGACCCCCAGACCTTCCACGGCCGGTCGACCCGCCAGCGCACCGACACCTACCAGCTCGTCAACTGGCAGTGCGACCAGATCGAGTACAACCGCACACCGCGGTCGGTGCGCCACGAGCCGGACCCGGACTACCGGTTCCTCCTGCCGCTCTCCGGCGAGCTGGTGCTGCGCCAGGACGACCAGGAGGCGCGGCTCACCCCGGGGACGGGCAGCCTGATGACGCTGGGGGCGCCCTTTCAGCTGCTGCACGACGCGTCGCTGCAGGGGATCATCTTCTCCATCCCCGCACGGGAGATAGACGGCCCACTGAACCGGAAGTCGCCGCTGGCCACCGGCCTCGACCTGACCACCGGGCTGGGGCGCGTCGTGCACACCATGCTGCGGAGCCTGTCCGACGAGCGCGACCACCTCACCGCCTCCGAGTTCAACGCCGTCTCCGACCGCGTCGTCGAGCTGCTGCTCATGCTCGCCGCCGGGGACGACCGCCCGGACACGACGGGGCAACTGACGGAGGTCGAGGCGATGGTCCGCCTCCATGTGCGCGAGCACGCCGCCGATCCCGACCTGACCGGGACCTCCATGGCACGTGCCCTCGGCTGGTCGTTGCGCCAGATCCAGCTGGCCCTCCAGCGCGTCGGCACCACCCCGCGCGAACTGATCCGCGAGGAACGCCTGCGCCTCGTCCGCGACCGCCTCCAGTGCCGGGAGTGCGACCATCTGACGATCACGGACCTCGCGTACTCCTCGGGCTTCTCCTCCGCGAGCACTCTCAGCACGGCCTTCCGCCGGCGCTTCGGGGTCAGCCCACGGGAGCTGCGGAACGGGGGGCGCTGAGCGCCGGGGCCAGGGTGGCGCCGGGGGTCAACACCACTCGGGGAAACTGGAGTTCGCCCGCCGCGACCGGTACCGGACCGGAACCGGAACCGGACCGAGCAACTCCACCCGAGCAGAAAGCAGCACCGGCCGATGCACCGTTCCCCCGACGCTCCCCTCACCTCCGACGCGGTCACCGCGGACACGGTCATCCCCGACACGGTCACCGCCACCGAGGTCCCACCGGGCAACCTGCGCCGAAGCGTCGAGGCGCGGCGCCGTGTCGTGGTCACCGGCCTGGGCGCCATCACGCCCCTGGGCGTCGGTGCCGGCGCGCTCTGGCAGGGGCTGCTCGACGGTCGCCACGGCATCCGCGAGCTCGACGGCCCGGAGTTCGCCGGGCTTCCTGTCCGTACCGGCGCGACCGTGCCCGTGGACCTCGCCGGCCTCCTGCCCCGGCCGCGGGCCCGGCGCATGAACCGGTCCGCCCAGCTCGCGCTCATCGCCGCGCGCGAGGCCTGGCAGGACGCCGGGCTCGCCGCGGAGGGCACCCGGGAGAGCGGGCTCGACCCCGACCGGGTGGGCGTCTGTGTCGGCACGATCATCGGCGGCGCTCCCGTACTCGTCGAAGGCGACCGGACGCTGCGCGACAGGGGCCCGCGCGCGGTCTCGCCGCTCACCACACCGATGACGGTCCCCTCGCAGGCCGCGTCCCAGGTGTCGCTCGGCCTGCACATCACCGGTGAGGCGCGCACCGTGACGAGCGCCTGCGCCTCGGGCACGGAGGCCATAGGCCAGACGATCGACCGCATACGGTACGGGCACGTCGACATCGCGCTGGCCGGGGGCGCGGAGGCGGTGGTGACGCCGGCGCTGATGGCGGCGTTCGCCTCCATGCGGGCGCTGTCCACGCTCGACATCGCGGCCGGGACACCGTCCCGGCCGTTCGCGAAGGGCCGGGACGGGTTCGTGAACGGGGAGGGCGCGGGGTTCCTCGTACTGGAGGCCGAGGAGCATGCGCTGGCGCGCGGTGCGCGGATCTACTGTGAGGCCGCCGGCTGGGGCCTGTCCGCCGACGCGCACCATGTGGCCGCCCCCGACCCGACCGGCCACGGCATCACCACGGCCGTCCGTCGCGCCGTCGCGGACGCCGGCGCCCATGTCGCGGACCTCGTCCATGTGAACGCGCACGCGACGGCCACCGTCGACGGCGACCTGGCCGAGGCGACCGCCCTCCACCGCGTCCTGGGCACCGCCCACGTCCCCGTGACCGCCCTCAAGGGCCACCTCGGGCATCTCCAGGGAGCCGCGGGCGGCGTGGAGGCCGTGGCCACGGCCCTCACCCTCCACCACGGCCTGATCCCACCCACCATCGGCTGCGACGACCCTGACGACGCGATCGGCCTGGACCTGGTCACCGACACCCCACGTCCCCTCCCGACGAACGGCGACCTGGCCCTGAGCAACTCCTTCGGCTTCGGCGGCCACAACGCGGTACTGGCGCTGCGGCTCGCCCCGGCGTGAGAGCGAGGGGTCCGACCGGAGGGTGCCGAGGAGCGCGGTGGGGGGCGTCGGGTCAGGCGCGCTTTCGGGCCGTGGTCTTCTTGGCGGCCGTCTTCTTGGTGGCCGTTTCCTTCGCTGCGGTCTTCTTCGCCGCGGTCTTCTTGGCGGCGGTCCCGGCCGTGCTCTTGGCGGTGCTCTTGGCCGTGCTCTTGGCGGTGGCCTTCTTGGCGACCGTCTTCCGGCCGGCGGCCGTCTTTCCCGCCGTGGACGTCGACTTCTTGCCGCTGACCTGCTTGGGAGCGGTACGGGCGCCCCTACGGGGGGCGGCTTCGCCCTCGCTCTCGGAAGCCTCCTCCCCGCGGGCGACGCGGGCCTCGCGGACGCTCTTCTCCAGCGCGGACATGAGGTCGATGACCTTGCCGCCGGCCCCTTCGACGGCGGGAGGGGAGGGGACCTTCTCGCCGGAGGCCTTGGCGGCGATGAGCTCCTCGACGGCCTCGCGGTAGTCGTCGTGGAGATCGTCGAGGTCGACCTCCCCGAGCGTGTCCATCAGGGCGTCCGCGAGATCGAGTTCCTTGTCGCGGACGGTGACGCTCGCGTCCGGTGCGGCGATCTCCGGGGCGCGGATCTCGTCCGGCCAGAGCAGCCCGTGCATGGCGATGGCATCCTCGACGACCCGCAGCATCCCGAGCCGCTCCCGGCCCCGCAGCGCGAACTTCGCGATGGCGACCTTCTGGCTTCGCTTCAGCGCCTCGCGCAGCAGGGTGTACGGCTTGGCGGCGGGAACGCCGTTGGCCACCAGGTAGTACGCGGTGTCCATCTGGAGCGGGTCGATGCGCTCGGCCGGGATGAACGCCACGATGTCGATCGTCTTGGCGGTCGGAATCGGCAGCGAGGCCAGATCGTCGTCGGTGATCGGAATGATGGTGCCGTCCGCCTCCTCGTACCCCTTGCCGATCTCGTCGGCCGAGACCTCGCGATCCTCCAGCTCGCACACCTTGCGGTAGCGGATGCGGCCGCCGTCCTCGTTATGGATCTGGCGGAAGGAGATCGAGTGGTTCTCGGTGGCGTTCACCAGCTTGATCGGGATGCTGACCAGGCCGAAGGAGACGGCGCCGTTCCAGATGGATCTCACGTTCGACCCCTTTCAGGTCGATTTCTCCCGATTACGTGGGATTCTCATCGTATGACGCCGATCACCGAGGTGGAGGGGCGAAAGCTCGCGCTGAGCAACCTGGAAAAGGTGCTCTACCCGGCGACCGGTTTCACCAAGGGTGAGGTGCTGCACTACTACGCGACGGTGGCGGACGCACTGCTCGCCCACCTCCGCGATCGCCCGCTGTCCTTCCTGCGCTACCCCGACGGGCACGACGGGCAGGTCTTCTACGCCAAGAACGTGCCGCCCGGTACGCCCGACTGGGTCAGGACGACCGAGGTCCCCCGCTCAGAGGGGCCCGCGCGCATGATCCTGATCCAGGACCTCGCCTCCCTCATGTGGGCGGCGAACCTGGTCACGGAGTTCCACACGCCCCAGTGGCGCGCGGACGCCCCGGCCCTCGCCGACCGCCTGGTCTTCGACCTCGACCCCGGCGCGCCCGCCACGATCGTCGAGTGCTGCCGGGTGGCGGTGTGGCTCCGCGACCGCCTGGCCGCCGACGGCCTGGAGGCCTACGCGAAGACCTCCGGCTCCAAGGGCCTGCACCTCCTCGCCCCTCTGGAGCCGACCCCGTCGAACGAGGTCACGTCCTACGCGAGGGCCCTGGCGGTCGAAGCGGAGGCGGAGTTCCCCTCCCTGGTCACCCACCGCATGGCCCGCCGCCTCCGTCCGGCGAAGGTCTTCGTCGACTTCAGCCAGAACGCCGCCCGCAAAACGACGGCAACCCCGTACACCCTCCGAGCCGCCCCCGCCCCCACGGCCTCCACCCCGATCACATGGCCCGAGCTAACCAGATGCACCCACCCCACCGACCTGACCTTCTACGCCCACGACATAACCCCCCGCCTGAAAAAACACGGCGACCTGCTGTCCCCGTTGTTCGACCAAACCCACGCAGCACCAGTGCCCCTTTAGGGGCGCGGGGCTGTGACATTTGCGGCTCCGCCGCGCGGGCGCGACAAGCCACTAACAACCCGCACCCGAAAATCAACCCGGGGGCCTGGGGGCACAGCCCCCAGTTTCGGGAAGGGGTGGGCTTGGGGAAAGAAAACCCCCCACCTCAAACCCGCAGCCACGTATTCCGATCCCGAGCCACCGCATGCAGCGCCTCGACATCCGCCGGCTTCAGCACACCCCCCGCACGGGACAGCGCCACAAGATCACCGTCCCGCAGAACGCGCACCGCACGCAGCGAATCAGCGACGGACACACCCGCCGCACCATGGAGCACCAGGACCGGATGGACCTCCGCCGTCAGGGCGTACGAGGCACGGTCCGCGTCCCCCCGCACCCGCCGCAGAAGGGAACGCGACTCGCGCCGGCCGACCGAGACCATGGGGTCGGCCACCAGAACCCGCTGCTTGCGGGCGTACAGGGTGTGGACGGCGAAGAGTCCGCCGGGCCCGATCACCAGGTGGTGGATGCGGTCGCCGCCCGGGAGCGGGAGCGAGTGCAGAACATGCCAGCCCGCGCCCTCCAGCCCGTCCAGCGTCTCCCCGACCGCCTGCTCCGCGGCGAGCGCCCGCCGCCGCGGATCGGGGCGCAGCCGGCGCGGAGACGAAGGGTCACGGTCCAGCGCGATCTGGAGGGCCTCACCGGGCCGGTTCGGCGCGAGGTCGTCGTCCGGGTGCAGGGTGAGCCGGGCGAGCTCCGCCGCCGTCGGCACCGGTGGCGGCCCGACGGCCACCGGGCCCGTCAGGAAGGGCCCGAGCGCGTCGAGCACCTCCTCCAGCCGGTCCTCGCTGAGCAGGTTGACCCGGCCCGCCTCCCTGTCGTACCAGGCGACGTTCCTGCCATCCGTGAGACAGACGTACAACCGCTCCTGACCGTGCCGCCAGGTCGGTACAACGCGCAGTCCGCTCATGCACCATCACCCCACGACCATGGGACCAGGCGGGGTGCTCCAGGGGCAAGAAGCCGGTTACCTTTGGGAGGAGTTGATCGGGGAGGTGCCTTTGCGGACTCGCGGGAACCAACCGGATGTGCCGGTCCCGGACCGGCCGTGGAGCGAGATCGTGCCCAACCTCTGGATGGGCGGACACGAGTACACGGGCCACTCCGGGCACCCGGAGTTCGCCGTCGTACGCGATGAATTCGACCTGGTCCTGACGTTGCTCCGACTGCCCGGCCACGGCCCGGACGCGGGCGTCGAACACCATGTGTGGCCGATCCCGGACGGACCGCTCGACGGGACGCAGCTGGCGGGCGTGATGCGGCTCGCGCGGGCCGCCGGGGAGGCGCTCGAGCAGGGCCGCCGGGTCCTGGTCCGCTGCTACCACGGGTACAACCGCTCGGGACTGGTCGTCGCCCACGCCCTGATCGGCGCGGGCAGCACCGCCGAAGAGGCGATCCGTCTGATCCGCACCCGCCGCTCTCCCTGGGCGCTGCACAACGAGCTCTTCGTGGAGTACCTGAGCACGGGCCTCGACACGGCCCGGCTCCTCGAAGAGCTGACCGAATGACGGCCGCGCAACCCGGTGGCGCCGGAGCCCGGTCCAGCCACCGCCCCCGATGGCGCAGTGCGACGGGCGCGCTCCGAGGCCTCCTTCTAATGTGGCGATCAGTCACATTTGCCCCTTTATGGAGGAGTCGCCATGTCCCCGCGTTCCGCTCTCATCCGTCTCGGCATAACTGCCGCCGCCGGTGCACTCGCCCTCGGCGCAACGAGCCCCGCCCTCGCGAACGGCCCCGCTCTCGCGGACGGCCCCGATCCCGTTTCCGTCCCCGACACCACCGCCTACCAGGGCGTCGTCACCGCCGTCGGCGGTCTGCTGTTGCGCAACGCCCCGACCCGCGGCAGCGCGGTGGTCCGCACCGCCGCACAGGGCGAGATCGTCCAGATCTACTGCAAGCAACCGGGCGAGACCGTCGACGGCAACCCACTCTGGTACCTCCTGGCGGACGGCACCTGGGCCTGGGGCGCGGCGCGCTACATCAACAACATCGGCCCGTCGCCCCG
The DNA here is from genome assembly GCF_005786655.1 of Streptomyces montanus. Taxonomy (NCBI): domain Bacteria; kingdom Bacillati; phylum Actinomycetota; class Actinomycetes; order Kitasatosporales; family Streptomycetaceae; genus Streptomyces; species Streptomyces montanus. The sequence continues at coordinate 7,361 of NZ_VBZC01000112.1, read as the reverse complement.
CTGGTGCTGAGAATCGGCGCCCGCAAGGTACACCGGAACAGCCCGATTATCGCGACATAACGGGACATCAGGTGCCTCGCTTGCTACGTTCCGGACATGATCTCGCCCGGAACGACAGCGCAGGGAGACCCGCCCACTCCCGCTGTACGCCTCCCCCGGCGCCGTGGCATCGAGTTCACCCTCATCGTCCTGGCCGTCCTGCTCTCCGTGTACGGCTACTGCGCCGTCGGACTCGCCAGGAACGGCACCGTCCCGCCCGGCGCCGTCGGTTACGGCGCCGGGCTCGGCGTGCTCGCGCTCCTCGCGCATGGCGCGGTGCGACTGCGCGCGCCCCGCGCCGATCCGCTGCTGCTCCCGATCGCCGTGCTGCTCAACGGTCTCGGCCTGGTACTGATCTACCGGCTCGACCTGGAGACCCCGGCCGACCGGGCGGCCACCGCGCAGCTCGTCTGGTCGACGCTCGGCGTGGGGCTGTTCATCACGGTCGTGCTCTTCCTGCGCGACCACCGGGTGCTCCAGCGCTACACGTACCTCTCCGTCGTCACCGCGCTGGTCCTGCTCGTCCTGCCGGTCTTCTTCCCTCCCCTGAACGGCGCCCGGCTCTGGATCAGGGTGGCCGGGTTCTCCCTCCAGCCGGGCGAGTTCGCGAAGGTGCTGCTCGCGGTGTTCTTCGCCGGCTACCTCGCGGCGAACCGCAACGCCCTCGCGTACACGGGCCGCCGCATCTGGAAACTCCAGCTGCCCACCGGGCGGGTACTCGGCCCGATCGTCGCGGTCTGGCTGCTGAGCGTCGCCGTCCTGGTCCTGGAGCGGGATCTCGGCACCTCGCTGCTGTTCTTCGGCCTGTTCGTGGTCCTGCTGTACGTCGCCACGGGCCGCACCGGCTGGCTCGCGGTGGGTCTGCTGCTCGCGGCGCTCGGCGCGTTCGCGGTCGGCCGGTTCGAACCGCACGTCCACACCCGCGTCGAGGACTGGCTGCACCCCTTCGCATCGGTCGACGCGGGCCTGGGGCCGAACCAACTCGCCCAGTCCCTCTACGCGTTCGCCGCGGGCGGCATGCTGGGCACCGGCCTCGGGCTCGGCCACTCCGTCCTCATCGGCTTCGCCGCCAAGTCGGACTTCATCCTGGCGACGGCGGGTGAGGAACTGGGCCTCGCCGGACTGTCCGCGATCTTCCTGCTGTACGGGCTGCTGGTCGAACGCGGCTACCGGACGAGCCTGGCCCTGCGCGATGAGTTCGGACGGCTGCTCACCGTCGGCCTCGCCTCGATCGTGGCGCTCCAGGTCTTCGTGATCGCGGGCGGCGTGACGGGGCTGATCCCGCTGACCGGGATGCCGATGCCGTTCCTGGCGCAGGGCGGTTCGTCGGTCGTCACCAACTGGATCATCGTGGCCCTGCTGATCCGCGTCAGCGACTCGGCACGCGGCGGGCACGACGAGGACATGAGCGCCGGGCACCAGACCGGAGGTGACCAGGACCTCGGGCGCCAGAACCACAGAGAGGCCGCATCATGACCGGCGACAAGACCGGAGAGAGCCGCCCGGCGACCCGCGAGGGCGGCCTCATGACCGCCCTCCCCCGGGGTCTCGACCTCGCTCGGCCAGGAGGGAACCCCACCATCCGGCACGCCGCCGTGTTCTGCGTCCTCCTCCTGATCGCCCTCCTCGGGAACGCGGCGCGCATCCAGATCGTCCAGGCCCGCTCGTACGACGAGAATCCGGCCAACCGCCGGCTGCTGATCGCCCGTTACGCCCAGCCGCGCGGCGACATCCTGGTCGGCGGAAAGCCGGTCACCGGCTCCGAGGACTCGGGAGAGCAGCTCCGCTACGAACGGACGTACAGGAACGGCCCGTTGTACGCGCCCGTCACCGGCTTCGCCTCGCAGGCGTACGGGACGACTCTCCTGGAGAACACCGAGGACGACGTCCTCTCGGGCACCGACCCGATGCTGTCCCCGGTCCCCCTGTGGAACGACCTCACGCGCGCCCGGAACCCCGGCGGCAACATCGTCACGACCCTCAACCCGGCCGCGCAGCAGGCGGCGTACGAAGGACTCGGCGGCCGGCGGGGCGCGGTGGCCGCGCTCGAACCGTCGACGGGCCGGATCCTGGCGCTCGTCTCCACCCCCTCCTACGACCCGGAGCAGCTCTCCGGAACGGACTCGACGGTGGTGACGGCATGGAAACGGCTGAACCGTGCCGCCGACAAGCCGATGCTCAACCGGGCGATCCGGCAGACCTATCCGCCGGGTTCGACGTTCAAGGTGGTCACCGCGGCGGCGGCCCTCGAGGCGGGCGTGGTGACGGATGTGGACGCGCCCACCGACTCCCCGGACCCGTACCGGCTGCCCGGCAGTTCGGCCGAGCTGACGAACGCGGTCGAGGGCTGCGAGAACGCGTCGCTGCGCTATGCGTTCGAGTGGTCGTGCAACACGGTGTTCGCCAAACTGGGCGTGGACGTGGGCCCGGCGGGCATGGCGGGCACGGCGGCCGCCTTCGGCTTCAACGACCACCGGATGAGGATCCCGTTCCCGGTGTCTCCCAGCACCTTCGGCACGGGGGCGGACAGGGCGCAGCTCGCGCTCTCCTCCATCGGCCAGTTCGACACACGGGCGACGCCCCTGCAGATGGCGATGGTCTCGGCGGCCGTCGCGAACGGCGGCTCGGTGCGCACACCGCATCTGGTGGAGCGGACGACCACGGCCGCCGGCGCCACGGTCTCGACCCCGGGGCCGCGCCCCCTGCACCGGGCCATGACCCCGGCCACCGCCGTGCGGATGCGGGAGTTGATGACGGACGCGGTGAGGGAGGGCACCGGCAGGAACGCCGCCCTCCGCGGCGCCACCGTCGGCGGCAAGACCGGTACCGCGCAGCACGGCGTCGACAACGCGGGGCTGCCGTATGCCTGGTTCATCTCCTGGGCCCAGGCCGACGACTCCATGACCCCGGGGGTCGCCGTCGCGGTCGTCGTCGAGGACGCGTCGGCCGACCGGGGCGACATCAGCGGCGGCGGGGACGCGGCGCCGATCGCCCGGGCCGTGATGAAGGAGGTGCTGAACTCACGTGCCGGCCTGGGCCGTTGACGGCTCCGAGACGGTTACTGTTCGCGGGATGAGACGGGTCTGGGGCAACCGCACCCAACCGACCTATCGTTCGGTACATGACCACATCTGCCGCGTACGAACTCGCCCAGGTCAACATCGCCCGTCTCAAGGCCCCGCTGGACTCCCCTCAGTTGAAGGACTTCGTCGACGCGCTCGACCCGGTGAACGCGGTCGCCGACGCGGCCGACGGGTTCGTCTGGCGTCTGCAGAGCGACTCGGGCAACGCGACGGATGTCCCGGTCTTCGGCGACGACTGGCTGATCGTCAACCTGACGGTGTGGCGGGACACCAACGCGCTCACGGCGTTCATGTACCAGGGGCAGCACCGGGAACTGCTGGCCCGCCGCCGCGAGTGGTTCGAGCACCTGCGGGAAGCGGTCACGGCACTGTGGTGGGTCCCGGCGGGTCACCGGCCGACGGTCGCGGAGGCGGAGGAGCGGCTGCTGCATCTGCGCGCGCACGGCGCGACTGCCTACGCATTCAACTTGCGCACGACGTTCCCAGAGCAGCAGGCCCACCCGCTGGCACCACGGGCGGACGAGCCCGCGCCTCTTTAGGGGCGCGGGGCTGCGACATATGCGGCTCCGCCGCGTGGGCGCGCCCGGCCACACGCAACCCGCACCCGACGCACAACCGCACCACCCCCCGTCCCGCCCGGCTAGGGCAACGGTTCCCGTCGGCGGAGCCACTCCTCCGGGACGCCGTCGACGCCGGTCCGCGCGCCGACGATGCCGCCCGTGATCGCGCACGTCGTGTCGACGTCGCCGAAACCCTCCGCCGTGGTCCACAGCGCGGACGTCAGGTCGTCCGGGTGACGGGCCGCGCACCACACGGCGAAGGGCACGGTGTCGTCGGCCCGCACGCGCGCGCCGTTGCCGAGAAGGTCCGCGGCCTTCCAGGGCTCCGTGTCGAAGGCCAGCCGCGCGGCACGCAGCAGGCCTTCCCGTACGGCGCTGTCGGGCGTCGAGTCCGCCACGGCGTCGATGCTCAGCTCCCCCCGCGTGGACAGCGCGGCGGCGACGGCCACGGCGATCGCGCCCGCGATGCCCTCCGGGTGGGCGTGGGTGACCTGGGCCGACAGCATGGCCTGCTCGACGACGCGCAGCAGGCTGTCCCGGAACCAGGCACCCAGCGGCGCCGCTCTCATCGCCGCGCCGTTGCCGAGACTCCCCTCCCCGTCGAAGAGCCCGCTCGCCAGCTCCACCCAGCGGTCGGGCTCTTCGAGGAGCCGGGGCAGCAGCTCATGCATGCCGTAGCCGTAGCCGCGCGCGGGGTCGGCGGCGTAGCCGAGGGCGAAGACGCGCGCCAGCGCGGGCTGCCGGATCTCGCCGTACTCGTCGAGCACCCGCTGCACACCGAGCGCCATCGCCGTGTCGTCCGTCCAGTGCCACTGCGGTTCCTCGGGCGTACGCCGGGCGCGGATCTCCTCGTACGCCTGTTGCGGGTCACGGAAGAGGGGGAACCAGCGCTCGCCGAAGGCGTCCCCGAGGGCGAGGCCTTCGAGGCTGCGGCGGGCGGCGATGCGGTGGGCCGGCGTGGGCGTGGCGGCGGATGTCGGCTCGTTCATGTCGCGATGATGCAAGGCCTTGGTCGGTGACGCACAACGGATTTTCAGGCCGACGCGTCACGAGTGGCGCAAATCCGGCTCCCGCGACGCCCCACAGCGGGACTGTTTTCAGGAAGCCCCCGCGTCGATCGCGTCGTCCACCTCCGCGACCCTTTCCCGTTCCTCCTGAGCGAAACGCTCCGCGTCCAGCTTCTCTGCGATCTCCTCGTCCTGGGCCATGAGGAGGTCCAGGTTGGAGTTGCCCATCTCGAAGACGCCCATGTCGACGTACGCCTGCTGGAGGCGCTTGCCCCACAGGCCGATGTCCTTGACGCAGGGGACGATGCGACTGAAGAGCAACTGGCGGAACAGCGCCAGGAATTCGGACTGTTCGCTGTACTCCTCGGCCTCCGCCGAGGAGATACCGAAGTTCTCCAAAACCTCGACTCCGCGCAGCCGGTCGCGCATCAAGTAGCAGCCCTCGATGACGAATTCCTCGCGTTCGCGCAGTTCGGCGTCGGACAGTTGCCGGTAGTAGTCGCGCAGGGCCATCCGGCCGAACGCCACGTGCCGCGCCTCGTCCTGCATGACGTACGCGAGGATCTGCTGGGGCAGCGGCTTGTCGGTGGTGTCCCTGATCATGCCGAAGGCGGCGAGCGCCAGGCCCTCGATGAGGACCTGCATCCCGAGGTACGGCATGTCCCAGCGCGAGTCGCGCAGCGTGTCTTCGAGCAGGGACTGCAGGTTGTCGTTGACCGGGTACAGCATCCCGATCTTCTCGTGCAGGAACCGGCCGTAGATCTCCGCGTGCCGGGCCTCGTCCATCGTCTGCGTCGCGGAGTAGAACTTGGCGTCCAGGTCGGGGACCGACTCGACGATCCGGGCCGCGCACACCATCGCGCCCTGCTCGCCGTGCAGGAACTGGCTGAACTGCCAGGAGGCGTAGTGCTGGCGCAGCTCGCCCTTGTCCCGCTCCGTCAGCTTCGCCCAGTGCCGGGTGCCGTACAGGCTGAGCGACTCGTCGGGGATACCGAGTGGGTCCTGGGGATCCACTTCGAGGTCCCAGTCGATGCGCCGCTGTCCGTCCCACTGCTTGTCCTTGCCCTTCTGGTACAGGGCCAACAGCCGGTCTCGTCCGTCGTCGTACTCCCAGCTGAAGCGTGCCGCGCCGCTCGCGGGCACCTGCCAGAGAGGGTCTCCAGGGTCCTTGGCGTAGAGCTCATACGTCGGCATAGTCCGCAGGCTCTCGCGTGGTAGACACGGTGTCAACAAGTTCGCACAAGGGATTGACGACCTTGCTGACATCTAGTCTCATACAAGGCGACCGCCGGTAACCCCCCTTGCTCTCCCTTGCATCTCCCTTGCATCTCCGGACCTTTGAAGAGGTGGCTCGGCCATGACGACCGTGACGGATGCCGACGCACTCGAAGGTCTGCGCGACGCGCTCGGCCTGCTCAGGGACCGGGAGCAGGTGGCCGAGCGGCTGCTCGCCTCGTCCGCGAAGCACTCCTTCGATCCCGACAAGGAGCTCGACTGGGACGCGCCCCTCGAGGAGGGCAAGTGGTTCTGGCCGCCGGAGCTGGTGTCGCTGTACGGGACGCCGATGTGGCGGCGGATGTCCGAGGAGCAGCGCATCCTCCTCTCCCGGCACGAGGCCGCCGCACTGGCCTCGCTGGGGATCTGGTTCGAGGTCATCCTGATGCAGCTGCTGGTGCGGCACATCTACGACAAGGCGGCGACGAGTGCGCATGTGCGCTACGCGCTCACGGAGATCGAGGACGAGTGCCGGCACTCGAAGATGTTCGCGCGGCTCATCAGCCGGAGCGGCGCGCCGTACTACCCGGTGAGCCGGCTGCACCAGAACCTGGGCCGTCTGTTCAAGACGGTCTCCACGACCCCGGGGTCGTTCACGGCGACGCTGTTGGGCGAGGAGGTCCTCGACTGGATGCAGCGGCTGACGTTTCCGGATGAGCGGGTCCAGCCGCTGATCCGGGGCGTGACGCGTATCCATGTCGTCGAGGAGGCCCGTCACGTCCGCTACGCCCGTGAGGAGCTGCGCCGTCAGATGGTGACCGCGCCGCGGTGGTCGCGGGAGTTCACGCGGGTCACCTCCGGTGAGTTCGCGCGTGTCTTCTCCGTCGCCTTCATCAATCCCGCGGTGTATCCGGATGTCGGGCTCGACCAGCGGGAGGCGCTGGCTCAGGTGCGGGCCAGTGGGCATCGTCGTGAGGTCATGCGGACCGGGGCGAAGCGTCTGACCGACTTCCTGGACGACATCGGTGTGCTGCGGGGGGTGGGGCGACGGCTGTGGAGGGCGTCG
>NZ_VBZC01000112.1:0-381 GCF_005786655.1 Streptomyces montanus | reverse complement strand
GTGAGCCCTCCGGTGGGGGGTGGGGGGTTCCTTTCCCCCACCCCACCCCTTCCCGAAACAGGGGGCTCCGCCCCCGGACCCCCCGCCCGCAGTCGCCCACGCGCGGGCGGGGCGGGGATGAGTCGCGTTTCGACTGCGGGCCCGCCGTGGCTGATCGCGCAGTTCCCCGCGCCCTGAAGGGGCGCGTCCCAGTCACCGTCAGTCACCCAGCGGCCCCTGGAGGGGCGCACCCCCACGCTCCCGCAGCCGCCCACGCACGGGAGGGGGCGTGTGCCGGTGCGTCATCGGCCGTCGCTTACAGCCTGTCTCAGGAAACCCGTACCGACTTACCAACCCCGAGCCGTACGCCCCCGCGGCGACGGGCGGACGCACCGGCACACG
>NZ_VBZC01000111.1:0-15901 GCF_005786655.1 Streptomyces montanus | reverse complement strand
CGGGGCCGGGGCCGCGGGTCCTGCCGGCGCACCGAACGCGGGTGGCGGCGCGGCGGCCTGGGCGGGCGGCGCGAAGGACGGGGCGCCGGCCTGCTGTTGCGGCTGAGCGGCGGGCTCCTCTTCGGCGACCTCGCCGCCGAAGTTCTGCAGCAGCGCGTCAAGCCCGCCGTCGAAGCCCTGCCCGACCGCGGCGAACCGCCATACGTCCTTGAGGTAGAAGTCGCCCAGCATCACGGCGCGTTCGGTGGAGAACTCGCCGCCGTTGAAGGAGTACCGGGCCACCTCCTCGCCGCCCGCGACGATGCGGAGGTAGCCGGGAGCGATCTGCGACATCTGCCCGGCGCCGTCGATCGTCGCCGTGAACGACAGCTTCTGGATCTGCGACGGGATCTTGTCGAGCGTGACACGGAAGGCTTCCGTGTCCCCCGCCTGCGCACCCAGGAGCTGAATGGCCTCCTCGGGGGTCTTCGGCTGATTGAAGAAGACGAAGTACCGGTCGTCCGAAAGCCGTTCGTCGGCGTCCAGACCGAAGCAACTGATGTCGAAGGTCAGACCGGGGCCGGTGATCTGCACACCTATGTACAGATCGGTGCCCGCGGTGAGGTCACTGATCTTGGCCTTGTGGCCGCGTTGGAATTCCCTGGCCATGCGTAACGACCGTCCCCCATCCCGAATGCGAGTGCGTCGCGCCAGGCTAACGGCAAAATCCAGCCGCGGGCGAAGCCGGTACAGACCCGGTACACAATCCCTTCTTCCCGCCCGGACCAGCACGGTCGCCGTGGGAAGACGCCGTCACTCGTCGCGCGCGGCGGGCAGATGGGGCAGCCGGTCGGCGGCGACCACTCCTTCGAGGTAGCCGCGGGCCCGCTCCGTACGCGGATAGGCCTCGAGGAGCTCCCAGAAGCGCGGCCCGTGGCCGGGCACGAGGAGGTGTGCGAGTTCGTGGACGAGGACGTAGTCGACCACGTATTCGGGCATACCCTGCAACCGGTGCGAAAGGCGGATGCTGCCCTCGGCGGGGGTGCACGAACCCCAGCGGGTGTTCTGGTTGGTGACCCAGCGGACCGAGACGGGCCGGGCCCGGCCGTCGAAGTACAGGTCGGAGAGCCGCGCGGCACGCTCGGACAGCTCCGTGTCACCGAGTACCCGCTTGCTCTCCTGGGCGGCGAGCTTGTCGAGCATGACGCTCACCCAGCGCTGCTCCTCCGCCTCGGACATCCGGGCGGGGATGAGCACGACGGTGCGATCGCCCTCGCGGTACGCGGAGACCGTTCTGCGTCGGCGCGTGCTCCTGCGGACCTCGATCGCGCTCGTCCGCGAGCCGCTCGGCGGCAGGCTCGTCGTGCTGCGCTGTGGCTTTCCTGCGCGGTGCAGTGGGTCGGCGGGCACGCCCCGACCGTACCTGTTGCACATGGCGGAAGTCCCGCCTCCAGAACGGTTCGATACCGATCCGCGCCCTGCGCGCTCGTTTTATACGACGAACACCCACCACCTGTGGACAACTTCCGGCACACGACGGGCGACAAGGGCATGCTGGCACTCGACCGGCGAAACACGACGAAGCACGACGAACACCGCCGGCACAACGGGGAAGTACGGGGTCTGTCATGCATCCGATGGTGAAACCCGCGCTGCGGCGCGCCTGGCGGGATCTGAACACCGTGCAGTTCGGGATGGCACCCGCACACGCGATGGTGCTCGGCCCGATGGACACGGCGACGGGCAGTTTTCTGACCCTGCTCGACGGGACACGCGGGATTCCCCTCCTACGGGACGAGGGGCGTCGCATGGGCCTGCCCGACCGCCGTGTCGACGGGCTCGTGGAGCGGCTGGCCGGGGCGGGACTGCTGGACGACGCGACGGGCGGCGGCCCGGACGCCGATGCCCTGCGCGCGAAAAAGGCTGTCCTGGACCGGCTGCGGCCCGATCTTGCCTCGCTCTCCCTGGTCGCCCCCGAACCGGGCGACGGCATGCGCCGGTTGGCGGCCCGCCGCTCCCTGCGTGTGCAGGTGCGTGGTGCGGGGCGAGTGGGAGTGGTCCTGGCCGCCGCGCTGGCGGCCGCGGGCGTGGGCCATGTCGACGTACGCGACGGCGGCTGCGTCGAGCCATGGGACGTGGCCCCCGGCGGGCTGTCCGCCGACTCCATCGGCGAGCGCCGGGAAGAGGCGGCACGGCGGGCGGTGCGCCGGGCGGCACCGGACCGCCCGCCACGGCGCGGCGGACAGTCGCCTTCCGAGGAAGCGGACCCCGGATTCTCTCTGGTGATCATCGCGCCGCGGGACGGCCTTGCCGCCCATGCGCCCGAGCCGACCGCCGCCGAACCGTTGATCGCTTCCGGAACACCCCATCTGTACGCCGGGGTCGTGGAAGGCACCGGAATCGTCGGCCCCTTGGTCCTGCCCGGCGACACGGCCTGTGCGGGCTGTCTGGACCGGGGCCGCGGCGACCGGGACCCGACCTGGCCGCGCCTGCTCGCGCAGTGGCGCTCGGGGCGGCAGCCCGACCAGGTGCCGGCGTGCGATCTGACGCTGTCGGCCACGGTCGCCGGGCTGGCCGCTGGGCACGCACTCGCCTTTCTCGACGGGGAGTTACCGTCGAGTGCGGGGGCTCGCTGGGAGGCCTCGGTACCCGGTTTCAGCTGGCACGCACGGCCGGTGTGGCCGCATCCGGCATGCCCCTGCGGGACCGTGGAGAAGGCTAAGGGGGAGCAGATCTCGGGGGACGAGAGTCCGCAGGAGACAATGGCGGGGCAACAGCCGGACGCGGCTCGGCTGGCCGGTACTTGGAGGGCGCATGTCTGATCTTCCCCGAAAGGCGGTCACCCGGACCGCCAAGCTCGCCGCCCTGCCGCTCGGCTTCGCCGGGCGGGCCACCTGGGGACTCGGCAAACGGATCGGCGGGAAGTCGGCGGAGATCGTGGGCCGCGAACTGCAACAGCGCACGGCGGAGCAGCTTTTCAAAGTGCTCGGCGAGCTCAAGGGCGGCGCGATGAAGTTCGGGCAGGCGCTGTCCGTCTTCGAGTCGGCGCTGCCCGAGGAGGTCGCGGGCCCCTATCGCGCGGCGCTGACGAAGCTCCAGGAGGCAGCGCCGCCGATGCCGACGCGCACGGTGCACTCCGTGCTCGAGGAGCGGCTCGGCGAGGACTGGCTCGACCTGTTCCTGGAGTTCGAGGACAAGCCCGCGGCGGCTGCCTCGATCGGACAGGTGCACCGCGCGGTGTGGCACGACGGCCGGGAGGTCGCGGTCAAGGTGCAGTACCCGGGGGCGGGCGAGGCACTGCTCTCCGACCTGAACCAGCTCAGCCGCTTCGCCCGCCTGTTGGGGCCGCTGATTCCGGGGATGGACATCAAGCCGCTCATCGCGGAGCTGCGCGACCGGGTGTCCGAGGAGCTCGACTACGGCCTGGAGGCACAGGCCCAGCAGGCGCACGCGGACGAGTTCGCGGACGACCCGGATGTACTGGTACCGGCTGTTGTGCACCAGTGTGAGCAGGTACTGGTGACGGAGTGGATCGACGGGATACCGCTGTCGGAGGTGATCGCCGACGGCACCCAGGAGCAGCGGGACCGCGCAGGTCAGCTCCTGGCCCGCTTCCTCTTCTCCGGCCCGGCCCGCACCGGCCTGCTGCACGCCGACCCGCACCCGGGCAACTTCCGTCTCCTGCCCGGCGACTCCGGTGACCTCGACGGCGGCAGCAAGGACGACTGGCGCCTGGGCGTACTGGACTTCGGCACGGTGGACCGCCTCCCGGGCGGCCTGCCGTCGACGATCGGCGACTCGCTGCGGATGACGCTCGACGGCGAGGCCGAAACGGTCTACGAGTTGCTGTGCGAGGAGGGCTTCGTCAAGGAGTCCATAGAACTCGATCCGGACGCCGTCCTGGACTATCTGCTCCCCATCATCGAGCCGGCCCAGGCCGACGAGTTCACCTTCACCCGAGGCTGGATACGCAGCCAGGCGGCCCGGATCGCCGACCCCCGCTCCCCGGCGTACCAGCTCGGCAAGCAGCTCAACCTGCCTCCGTCGTATCTGCTGATCCACCGGGTGACCTTGAGCACTATCGGCGTGCTGTGCCAATTGGGCGCCACGGTACGGCTGCGAGAGGAACTCGAGGAGTGGCTGCCGGGCTTCCTCGCGGAGGACGAAAGCGCGTTGGAGGAGGGAGAGTCGGCGGCCGAGGCCTGAGCTTGAGCCGCGGCTTTCTCCGCTGAGCGGGCGCAACGCACCGCGGGGGCCGGTCCGTTCGGACCGGCCCCCGCGAGCAGCGGTTTGCCTCTGCTGTGGTCGCTGTTGTCGCTGTTGCGTCAACGCGCCTTACTGCATGACCGCCATGGCCAGGGCGCGGCGGGCGCGGAGCGACGCGCGCTCGGCGCGACGCTGCATCCGGCGGGCCACGACCAGGCGGATCGCCTGGCGCTCGGCCGCGGCGGCGCGCTGCCGCTCGTGCATATGCGCACGAGCCAGGGCTTCTGGGATGAGTTGCATCTCTCGGGTCCTGTTCTGACGCGAGTCGTTCGCGCCGGTGGTGGTGAAGTCTGGAATCGCGGAGCCGGCGGGCTCGTTGGTGGACGGCTTCATCGGGGCCTGCTTCTTGGGGTCGTGCGTCAGGGGGCGATCGATCGTTCCTGTGAGGTTCATGCCGCAACCGGGTTCTTGCGCGGGCGGCCACGCGGCCGCTTCCGGGCGACAACGACACCCTGGACGAAGAGCTCGCCGCCCCAGACGCCCCAGGGCTCACGCCGCTCCTTGGCGCCGGCGAGGCAGGCCTCGATCAGCGGGCAGGTGCGGCAGAGGGACTTGGCGTACTCGACATCGGCCGGCGACTCGGCGAAGAAGACCTCCGGGTCGTAGGAACGGCAGGGGACGGGCACGCCGAGGTTCTCGATGGCGTCGTCGAGCGCGGTGAGCGCAGTGAGCGGGGTCAAGGTGGAGTCCTCCGTGAGGCCGGGCGGGGGGATCGTTTCGGAAGGCGGTACGGACGGGGCGTGCGCTTCGAGTTGCACGGTTCGTCTTCCTCGTCTGGTCGTTCCGGCCGGGTGGGCCGGGTGTCGGCTGGTACCGGGTTCTTTTCTTGTCCCGAGGCCCCTTCGCTCTGTTGTCCCTGGTCGGGGACAAACAGAAGGGCCGCGGATCCCGGGTGGGGTTCCGCGGCCCTGAAGGCGCCGGCCTGATCGCCGATCAGGCTGGATCACTCCAGGGTTCAGGCCCACGGAAGGCCCACATCGTGTGGTGCGTCTGCTTGCGGGATCCGGCACCGGCGGCCGCGAAGGCATAGGCATGCGCCTGTGCCTCTACTGCTTCCAGTGCCTGAGTCGGTCGCTCATTGCGCTCACGGACGAGAAGGCCCGCGAGAGACACGGCGGACGCCGGTCGGACGGCAGGAATGCCGAACACACCGGTGCCCTGGTTCGAGAAGCCGAGCAGGCACGTGGAGACGACCGAGCGATCGGTCATTTTGGCGGTGCTGACGGTGGTGGAGCTGGTGTTGATGCTGATCACTGGAATCGCCTCCTCTCGGCGTCTCTGGGACCGGGTTGAGCCGGTCCGTCGGTTGTTAAGTACAGCACGAAACCGGGGCCTTCGAGAAGGCCGCCGCTTCCGTGCTTAAGAACCTATGGGGATTGCTGGGGCATGCGCAAACTATTTTTTCGACGAGTTTGATTCAGTCGTCATCTTCCACTCCCTCGATGTCCTGACCTGCACAGATAGCCAGAACATCGGCTCCGAAACGCTTGAGCTTGCGGGTGAGGACCCCTGGGATACCGGCCAGCTCGGCCGGAGTGGCCGGTACCGCTTCGGCGATGGCCATCAGGGTCTTGTCCGTGAAGACGCAGAAGTCCGGCTGCCCGCTGCGCTCCGCCTGGGCCGCTCGCCAGTCTCGAAGCCGCTGGTAGAGGCCTTCATCCATGTCGGAGGGGCAGTCCTCGCAGCGCATCAGTTTCATCTCACCGGCGTCGGTGAGGGTGCGGCCGCAGACGCGGCAGCGGGCCGGCTTGCGGTTCACCCGCCGCACCGCCCCCTCGACACCGCCTGTGACTCCCCGCTCGATGCCCCCGGTGCCCCCGGTGCCGCCTCGGGTCACGGCGTTGCCGGAGCCGGGGCGCAGGCCGTCGAGGAAGCGGCTGGGGCGGCGGTTGGCGCGGCCGCCGGGTGAGCGGGACAGTGCCCAGGAGACGGAGAGGTGCTCTCTGGCACGGGTGACGCCGACGTAGAGCAGGCGGCGTTCCTCTTCGATCTGTTCGTCGGTCTTCGCGTAAGTGATCGGCATCATGCCCTCGGCGACGCCGACGAGGAGGACGACGTCCCACTCCAGCCCCTTGGCGGAGTGCAGCGAGGCGAGCGTGACGCCCTGGACGGGCGGGGCGTGCTGGGCGCCGGCGCGCTCGTCGAGTTCCGCGACGAGGTCGCCGAGGGTGGCGTCGGGTTTGGCGGCGGCGAAGTCCTGTGCGAGGTGGACCAGGGCGGCGAGGGATTCCCAGCGCTCGCGGACCGCGCCGGATCCGGCGGGGGGCCGGCTGGTCCAGCCTTCGCCCGACAGCACGGCTCTTACCTGCGAGGGGAGGTCGACGGTGTCGTCCAGGAGTGCGTCGTTGCCTCCGAAGCGGGCTGCGCCGCGGAGCGCGATGCCCGCCTTTCGTACTTCGGGGCGGTCGAAGAACCGCTCGGCGCCGCGCAGTTGATAGGGCACCCCCGCGTCGGCGAGGGCCTGTTCGTAGATCTCTGACTGGGAGTTCGTACGGAAGAGGATGGCGATTTCGGACGCGGGGACACCGGAAGCGATGAGGTCGCGGATACGGCGGGCCGCGCCCTCGGCCTCGGCGGGCTCGTCGGTGTACTCGCTGTAGACGGGGTCGGGGCCCGGGGCGCGCTGGGAAATGAGCTCCAGGCGGTGTTCGGCGGCGCGGCCACGGGCCTGGGCGAGCAGGCCGTTGGCGAGGTGCACGACCTGGGGCGAGGAGCGGTAGTCGCGGACCAGCTTGACGACGGTGGCCCCCGGGTGGCGGGTGCGGAAGTCGAGGAGGTGGTCGGGGGTTGCACCGGTGAACGAATAGATCGTCTGGCTGGCGTCGCCGACGACGCAGAGGTTGTCGCGCTCGCCGAGCCACAGTTCCAGGAGGCGCTGCTGGAGGGGGCTGACGTCCTGGTATTCGTCGACCACGAAGTGCTGGTACTGGGCGCGGACTTCTTCGGCGATGTCGTGCCGGTCCTGGAGGATGGCGACGGTCAGCAGCAGGACGTCTTCGAAGTCGATGACCGTGCGGTCGCGTTTGAGGTCCTCGTAGGCGGCGTAGAGCTGGGCGATCTCGGCCGGGTGGCGGGGCACGTCGCGGCCGGCCTTGGCGGCGGCCGCCGCGTAGTCGGCGGGGACGGTCTGAGTGACCTTGGACCATTCGATCTCGGCCGTGACATCGCGCAGTTCCCCCCGGTCGAGGCGGACATGGCAGGCGGCCGCGGCGTCGGCGACGAGCTGGATCTTGCGGTCGACGAGCCGGGGCAGGCTGCCGCCGACCGCCTTGGGCCAGAAGTACTGGAGTTGGCGCAGGGCGGCGGAGTGGAACGTGCGGGCCTGGACGCCGGAGGCGCCGAGCTGACGGAGGCGGCCGCGCATCTCGCCGGCGGCGCGGTTGGTGAAGGTGACGGCCAGCACACTGGAGGGCTGGAGTATCCCGGCGCGTACGCCGTAGGCGATGCGGTGGGTGATCGCCCGGGTTTTGCCCGTGCCGGCTCCTGCCAGCACGCACACCGGACCGTGCAGGGCGGTGGCGACTTCGCGCTGCTCGGGGTCGAGCCCTTCGAGCACCGCGTCGGCCGCGTCCGGAACCTGCGGGAAGAGGGTGGAGTGCGTTGCTGCTGTCACCCCGCCATGCTGCCAGGTCGGCGGGGACGGGTGCGGCGGTTGTCCACAGGGAGCTGCTTGCAGTCGTACTAATGCGGGAATGGGCGCCCCGTCACGTGCGTTCCACCCACTGCGAACACGCACCCCCCAGCAGCGAAGGAGCACGAGAGACATGCCGGGCACTGTGACGATGTACAGCACCACGTGGTGTGGCTACTGCCGTCGGCTGAAGAGCCAGATGGACCGTGAGGGCATCGCGTACAACGAGATCAACATCGAGCAGGACCCGGCGTCCGCGGCGTTCGTGGAGAAGGCGAACGGTGGTAACCAGACGGTTCCCACAGTCCTCTTCCCGGACGGTTCGACGCTCACGAACCCCTCGCTGGCACAGGTCAAGCAGAAGATCGCCGCCTAGTCGCTAGAGGGCCGTGCCCGGCTTGGGTAGGGGCTTGCCGTACCAGAGCTCGATCAGGCGGGCCGCAATCGAGATCCCGTAGGGGGGCAGTACTTCCCCGGACTCGAAGGCGGCCCGCAGTTCTTCGCGGGAGAACCAGCGGGCCTCGTGGATCTCGTCGCCGTCGACGTTGATCTCCGCCGAGGTGGCGCGGGCCATGAAGCCCAGCATGAGGCTGGAGGGGAAGGGCCAGGGCTGGCTGGCGACGTACTCGACCTCGCCGACGGTGACGCCGGCCTCTTCGAAGACCTCGCGGCGCACCGACTGTTCGATGGACTCGCCGGGCTCGACGAAGCCGGCGAGGGTGGAGAAGCGCCCCTCGGGCCAGTGCACCTGGCGGCCGAGCAGGATGCGGTCGTCGTCGTCCGTCACGGCCATGATCACGGCAGGGTCGGTGCGCGGGTAGTGCTCGGCGCCGCAGGCGGGGCAGCGGCGGATGTGGCCGGCCGCCGCGATCACGGTGCGTTCACCGCAGCGGGAGCAGAAGCGGTGCAGGCGCTGCCAGTTCTCCAGTGCGACCGCGTGCACCATGAGGCCCGCGTCGCGGGGCGACAGGAGCAGGCCTGCCTCGCGCAGTCCCGCTGCGCGCGCGGACTGGTCCATGCGGCCCGGGAGTGCGTCCTTCTGGAGCGCGAAGTAGCTGACGCCGTCGTCGTCGGTGCCGAGGAAGTAGCGGTGTGCCTCGGTGAGAGGGGCTTCGAAGGAGGGGGTCATCACGAGTTCGGTGGTGCCGTCCTCCGTCTCGTCGATGAGGACCTGGCCGCCGGAGACCACGAAGACGCGGGTGGTGGGGTGGCTCCACGCCGCGGCGAGCCAGGCTTCGTCGAGCCGGTGGTGGGCGGCCCGGTCGATGCCGCTCGGGGCGGTGAGCGTGATGGGACGGTCGGCGGTGTGATCGGTCCAGGTGGTCACGGGTGCTTCCAACTCCCCCGGTGGAATGGGTATGTCAGCGGGACGTAGGGCCGGAATCGGCGGCTTTCGGCGGCGGGTGGGAGGGTTTTCAGGGTGCATCGCGCCAGTTGTCCGCGAGGTCGCCCCACAGGTGGGCGGCTGTTTCGACGCCCTTGAGGAGGAGGTCGATTTCGACCTTCTCGTTGGGGGCGTGCCAGCCGTCGGACGGGACGGAGATGCCGAGGAAGAGCACCGGCGCGGCGAGGACTTCCTGGAGGTCCGCGGCGGGTCCTGAACCTCCTTCACGGGTGAAGCGGATCTCCTGCTCGAAGGCGCGGCCCATGGCGCGTACGACGGACTGGAGGGCCGGGTGGTCCAGCGGTGTCAGGCACGGGCGTGTGGCGGCGCCGAAGGTGATCTCGTGGCGGATTCCGGCAGGCAGTTGTTCGGCGGCCCAGGCGCGCACGGCTTTCTCGATGAGGTCGGGGTCCTGGCCGGCGACGAGCCGGAAGGAGAGCTTCACCATGGCCGAGGCGGGAATGATCGTCTTGCTGCCGGGGCCTTGGTAGCCGCCGCCGATGCCGTTGACCTCGGCGGTCGGGCGGGCCCAGATGCGCTCCAGGGTGGTGTGTCCTACCTCTCCGTGGGCGGCCGACGACTTGGCCGTACGCAGCCATTGATCCCCGTCGAAGGGCAGTTCGGCGAAGAGTGCGCGTTCGCGCTCGGTGAGTTCGACGATGCCTTCGTAGAAGCCGGGGATCGCCACGCGCTCGTGCTCGTCGTGCAGGGCGGCGACGAGGCGGCCGGCGGCGGTCGCCGGGTTGGGGACGGCGCCGCCGAAGGAGCCGGAGTGAATGTCCTGGTCGGGTCCGTGCAGCTGGATCTCGCATTCGGCGAGGCCGCGCATGCCGGTGCACACGGTGGGGGTGTCCTCGGACCACATGCCGGTGTCGGAGACGATCACGACGTCGGCGGTGAGCCGGGCCGCGTGTTCCTCGACGAGGGCGCGGAAGTGCGGGGAGCCTGATTCCTCCTCGCCCTCGATGAGCAGCTTCAGGTGGACGGCGGGGGTGGTGCGGCCGGTGGCGGCGAGGTGGGCGCGGACGCCGAGTGTGTGGAAGAACACCTGTCCCTTGTCGTCGGCGGCCCCGCGCGCGTGGAGGCGGTTTCCGCGGATGACGGGTTCGAAGGGGTCGGTGTCCCAGCCGTCTTCGCGGGCGGCGGGCTGCACGTCGTGGTGCCCGTAGACGAGAACGGTGGGCGCCTGCGGGTCGTCGGAGGGCCATTCGGCGAAGACGGCGGGGGCGCCTGGTGTCGCCCATACTTCGGCGGTCGGGAAGCCGGTTTCGTGGAGTTTCGCGGCAAGCCAGTCGGCGCTGCGCCGTACGTCCGCCGCGTGGTGGGGCTGGGCCGACACGGACGGGATGCGCAGCCAGTCGGCGAGGTCGTCGAGGAAGGCGGCGCGGTGGTGTGCGATGTACGGGCGGACGGCGCTGTCCGGAGTCTTGCTCATGGCCACGAGCCTATCCGTCCACGGGCGCGTGCCGGTCCGGCGGTTCTTCGGGGGCCGCTTCTTCCTGTGGTTCCTCCAGGAGGAGCCGTTCCAGGGCGGCCCGGTCCGGCAGGGCATCGGGGCGGACGAGCTCGCCGCTGCGCACGTACAGGAAAGCGGCCTTGACGGACTCCAGGGGTACGCCCTGCTGCTCGGCCCAGGCGAGCCGGTAGAGCGCGAGCTGGAGGGGGTCGGCGGTGCGGGTGCGGTTGGTCTTCCAGTCGACGATCTCGTACGTCGTCTCGTCGCCGTCGCCTTCCTTGTAGACGGCGTCGATACGGCCTCGTACGACTCGTCCCGCGATCGCGAGCTGGAAGGGGGCTTCGACGCGGTGGGGCGTGCGGTGGGCGTAGGCGGTGCGTTCGAAGGCGTCCTTGAGGGCTTCCAGGTCGCGCTCGTCGGCGATCTCGGCTTCGCTGCCGGGCAGCTCGTCCGGCTCCAGCATGGGGAGGCGCAGTTCTTCGAAGCGGGCCTCGACCCAGGCGTGGAACCGGGTGCCGCGGCGTGCGGCGGGCTGCGGCGGACGCGGCATGGGGCGGGCCAGCTCCTGTGCGAAGCCGTCGGGGTCGGCGGCCAGGCGCAGCACCTGCGAGGCGGTCAGGGCGGGCGGCAGGGGCACGTCCGTGACGCTCTCGCGGGCGTGCAGGAGCTCTCCGGTGAGGACGTCGAGGTCGCGGTCCCAGGAGGCGATGGTGCGGGCTTCCTCGGGGGTGAGGGGCGGGGTTTCGGGAGGGTGCGGGCGGGCGTCCGGAGATGGGGCGGGGTGGGCGTCCGGGGATGGGGTGGGGTGCGGGATCTTCGGCCGGTTCCGGGTCCATGCCTCCCAGTCGCCCGGGTCCTCGTCCGCGATGTCGGCCTCCTCGTAAGGGGGCTCGTCCATGTACGGGGGGTCGTCGTCGAAGGGCGGTTCTTCTTCGAAACGGTCTTCCGCGCCAATGGGTTCGTCCTGTGCCGACGGGTGGGCCGCCTCGTGGGAGTGGCCGGACTCCAGGTGGGCGAGCACCGTCTCCGCGGCCGCCCGTCGGCGGGCCATTGCCGCGTCGTCCAGCGGAAGCGGCCAGGCGTGCTCGCCGGTGGCCTTGTGCAGCGCCGGGTTGGCCTCATGCTCCTGGGGTTGGTCCGCCCAGGCCTCGATCTCGCCGTGCCCGGCCGCGCAGTGCTCGTACAGGGCTCGCAGGAAGTCGGAGGGGCCGCGTGGCTTCTTCTGGGAGGGGCCCCACCAGTGGCCGGAGCCGAGCAGCAGGGAGCGGGGGCGGGTGAACGTGACGTAGCCGAGGCGGAGTTCCTCGGTGTGCTGGTGGTCCTTCATGGCCTCGTGGAAGGCCTTCATGCTCCTGGAGTCCCAGGCGTCGATGTCGGGCAGTGTGTCGGCGTCGCCACGCAGTTCGTGCGGCAGGACCTTGCCCTGGGCGGTCCATTTCTCGCGGCCCTGGGTGCTGGGGAACGTTCCGGTCACGAGTCCGGGTACCGCGACGACGTCCCACTCCAGGCCCTTGGACTTGTGGGCGGTGAGCACCTTGACGGTGTTCTCGCCGCCCGGCAGGGCGTTGTCGAGGCCCTTCTCGTACTGGGCGGCCGTGCGCAGGAAGCCGAGGAAGGCGAGAAGGGTGGCCTCGCCGTCGTTGGCGGCGAAGGACGCGGCGACGTCGAGGAAGTTGGACAGGGTCTCGCGGCGGCGGGCGGCCAGGGCGTGCGGGGACGCGGAGAGTTCCACCTCCAGGCCGGTCGTGGCGAGGACTCGGTGCAGGACGTCCATCAGCGGGTCGGCGAGCGAGCGGCGCAGGTCGCGCAGTTCGGCGGCGAGTCGTGCGAACCGCACGCGCGCGTCCGGTGAGAACGGCAGGCCGTCGTCGTCCCCGCTGCCTCCCAGGGGTGTTTCCAGAAACGTGTCGAGGGCGTCCGCGAGCGAGATCACCTCGGCCGGATCGACCCCCTCGACGGCCGCGGCGAGCCGGCGGTCCGGGTCGTCGTCGGCGCCCACGCGCGCGTGCGACACGAGGAGTCGGGCACGACGTCCCAGGAGGGCGAGGTCGCGGGCGCCGATGCGCCAGCGCGGGCCGGTGAGCAGGCGGACCAGCGAGGCGTTGGCCCCGGGGTCCTGGAGTACTTCGCAGACGGCGACCAGGTCGGCGACTTCCGGGAGGTGCAGCAGCCCGGAGAGGCCGACGACCTCGACCGGAATGTCGCGGGCGACCAGTGCGCCCTGGATCTCGGCGAAGTCGGTCGCGGTGCGGCACAGGACGGCGATCTCGCCGGGCGCTTTTCCGGTGCGTACGAGATGGGCGATGGAGTCGGCGAGCCAGTCCATCTCGTCGGAGTGGGTGTGCAGCAGCGCGCAGCGCACCATGCCGTCGCGCTCGGCACCGGGAGCCGGGCGGAGGGCCTCCACGCCCGCGTGCAGGGCGCGCAGGGGCTCCGCGAGGTCGTTGGCGAGGTCGAGCAGTCGGCCGCCGCTGCGGCGGTTCTCGCTGAGCGCCTGGCGGGTCGCGGGGCGGCCGTCGGCGTGTGCGAAGTGCCGCGGGAAGTCGTCGAGGTTGGCGACGGAGGCGCCGCGCCAGCCGTAGATCGCCTGGCAGGGGTCGCCGACGGCAGTCACGGGGTGGCCCGTGCCTGCGCCGAACAGGCCTGCCAGGAGGATGCGTTGAGCGACCGACGTGTCCTGGTACTCGTCGAGCAGGACCACCCGGAACTCGTCGCGCATGATGGCACCGACCTCGGGGCGGGTGCGGGCGAGTGTCGCCGACAGGGCGATCTGGTCGCCGAAGTCGAGGAGGTCGCGCTCGCGTTTGGCCGCTCTGTAGTGGCCCACCAGTTCGGCCAGTTCCCGGCGGGCGGCGGCCGTTTCCGGGACCTTGCGCAGGTCGGCGTTGGTGAGTTTGGCGCGTTCCAGGTCGCGGAGCAGCGAGGCGTCGTAGGCGCGCAGCTCTTCGGGGCGCACGAGGTGTTCGGCGAGTTCGGAGTCGAGTGTGAGGAGGTCGCTGACGAGGTCGGGGAAGGAGCGGGTGAGCGCCGGGTAGGGGCCTGGAGCCTCGCGCAGTACACGTGCGGCGAGTTGGTAGCGGGTGGCGTCCGCCAGGAGGCGCGCGGTGGGTTCGAGCCCGATGCGCAGGCCGTGCTCGGTCAGGAGGCGGCCCGCGAAGGCGTGGTAGGTGGAGATGACGGGCTCTCCCGGCGGGTTGTCCGGGTCGATCACGTCGGGGTCGGTGACGCCGGCCTTGACGAGCGCGGTGCGGACGCGCTCGGCGAGCTCTCCGGCCGCCTTGTTGGTGAACGTCAGGCCGAGTACCTGTTCGGGGGCGACCTGCCCGGTGCCGACCAGCCACACGACGCGCGCGGCCATCACCGTCGTCTTGCCGGAGCCCGCTCCGGCCACGATCACCTGCGGGGCGGGCGGTGCGGTGATGCAGGCCGTCTGCTCCGGGGTGAATGGGATGCCGAGGAGCTCTTTGAGCTGTTCGGGATCGGTGATACGGGCGGGCACCTCAGAGAGGCTAGCCGCGTCCACTGACAGCGGAGGTCGCATCGGCCGCCGGGCCGGAGGATGCGCTGGTCAGCGCGTGTGGTGCGGTATGTCACTCCTGGTGTCGGTTGACGACGCGGTCCGCTGGTGCCGGGTCACTCGACCACGTGGCGTCCCTCGGACCGTGCGCTGCACGAGGCGCGGAACGCGCAGTGTGTGCAGTGCTGTCCCGTGGTCGGTGTGAACCGTTCGTCGAGGACCTTGCCCGCGGCGGTGGCGAGGAGGTCGCCGATCCACTCCCCCGAGAGAGGCTGCTGCGCCTGCACCTTGGGGAGGGTGTCGCCGCCGTCCTTCTTGGGGGCGCCCTGGCGGAGTTGGACGAGCTCGGCGCCGCCCGAGTCGGGGCGTTCACCGTCGAAGGCCTCGTCGACGGCGCCCTCGCGGACAGCGAGCTGGTAGACGGCGAGTTGCGGGTGGTGGGCCACGTCGGCGGCGCTCGGTGCTTGTTTGCCGGTCTTGAAGTCGACTACGTAGGCGCGGCCTTCGGTGTCCTGCTCGACGCGGTCCATGGAGCCGCGGATGCGTACTTCGTAGGAGCCCGCTTCGAGGGTGACGTCGAAGTCGTGCTCGCTGGCCACCGGGGTACGGCCCGCGCGGGCACCGTTCGGATCGACATGCCACTTGAGGAACCTTTCGAGCGCCACGCGCGCGTGCTCCTTCTCCTGCGCCGACTTCCACGGCGCGTCGAAGGCGAGCGCGTTCCACACGGAGTCGAGGCGCTCCATGAGGACGTCGAGGTCGGCGGGTGTGCGGCCCGAGGCGACCTCGTCGGCGAGGACGTGCACGACGTTGCCGAAGCCCTGGGCGGCGGTGGCGGGGGCGTCGGCCTTCACTTCGCGGCCGAGGAACCACTGGAGGGCACAGGTGTTGGCGAGCTGGTCGAGGGCGCTTCCGGAGAGCACGACGGGCTTGTCGCGGTCGCGCAGTGGCACCTTGCTCTCGGTGGGCTCGTACATGCCCCACCAGCGGTAGGGGTGCGCGGACGGCACGAGAGGACGGCCGTCCTCGTCGCCGAGTGCGGCGAGCCGCGCCAGGCGGCGGGCGGCGGCCTCCCTGAGGGTGTCCGAGACCCGGGGATCGACGGTCGTGGCGCGCAGCTCGGCGACGAGAGCGGCGACGGACAGGGGGCGGCGGGGGCGGCCGGTGATGTCCTTGGGTTCGACGCCGAGTTCGGTGAGGAAGCGGGACGGCTGGTCGCCGTCGTCGGCGGGGGCCTTCACCGCGGTGACGACGAGGCGTTCACGCGCGCGCGTGGCGGCCACGTAGAACAGACGGCGTTCTTCGGAGAGCAGCGCTCCAGGGGTGAGCGGTTCGCTGAGCCCGTCGCGTCCGATGCGGTCGGCCTCCAGTAGCGAGCCGCGGCGGCGCAGGTCCGGCCACAGGCCTTCCTGGACGCCCGCGACGACGACCAGACGCCATTCGAGGCCCTTGGAGCGGTGTGCCGTCATGAGGCGTACGGCGTCGGGACGTACGGCTCTGCGGGTGAGCGTGTCGGCGGCTATGTCCTGAGCCTCGACCTCCTCCAGGAAGTTGAGGGCACCGCGGCCGCCCGTGCGCTCCTCCGCGCGAGCCGCGGTCGCGAACAGCGCGCACACGGCGTCGAGGTCGCGGTCCGCGTTGCGGCCGGCCGCGCCGCCGCGCCGGGCG
>NZ_VBZC01000110.1:0-16011 GCF_005786655.1 Streptomyces montanus | reverse complement strand
GAGCGCGCGGGCATGCGACGGCCGGGGGCGCAGCCGCCGGTCGTGGTGGTCGGCGTCCCCGGCGGCTGGGCGGCGGCGTCGGCGGGTCTGCGGCACGCGGCCGAGACCGCCACGGCGGCGCAGGGGCTGTCCGACCGCCCTTGGTACGACGCCCGGCGTCTGGACACCGACCTGTTGCTGTGGCGTCTGAGGGACCACCCCGACCTCGCCGCCTTCGTTGACCGCGCGATCGGCCCCCTCCGGGACCACGACAACCGCTCCAAGCCGCCGCTCCTGCCCACCCTGGAGACGTACTTGGCGCACGCCGGCCGCAAGGCGGAGACGGCGCGAGAGCTGCACCTCAACCGGCAGACGCTCTACAACCGGCTCGCCCGGATCGGGGAGCTGCTGGGAACGGACCTGGACGACCCCCAGACGGTGCTGGCGCTGAGCCTGGCGCTCCAGGCGCGCAGGTTCGTGCCGTAACGTGCGATCCGCTACTGAAGCGGCAGAGGCTTCGTCAGCTCGTCGTACACGCTCAGGACCTGAGCGACCGTCTCGTCCTCGGTCGGCCAGGACGCGGCCTGGCGCGTGCCCTTGTCCCGCAGGAGCTCACGCCGTTCCGGATCCGCGAGGAGGCGTACGACGGCTTCTGCGAGCGCTTCCGCGTCTGCGTGGGGGACGAGCTCGGCCGCGTCGCCGACCAGTTCCGGAATGCCCTCTACGGCTGCCGCGACGAGCGGCACGCGCGCGTGGAGCGCTTCTTGGGCCAGCACGGAGCGCGATTCCCGGCTGCCGGGCAGCAGCGCGAGATCGGCGGCCGCCAGCAGTTCGCCGATGTCGTCGCGCCGGCCGATCAGGCGGACGGGCAGCCCTTCGTCCTCGATACGCCGCTGGAGTTCCCCGCGCAGCGGACCTTCCCCGGCGATCACCAGCAGCGGCAAGGTGTCCAGCCGCCGCCACGCGCGCGCGGCGTCCAGCAGCGTGTCGTACCCCCGGTACCGGTCGAGGGCGCCGACGGCCATGAGCAACGGCCGGTCCGTGGCCCCGAGTTCGGCCCGGGCCTTGGCGCGCAGCCGGTCGCGGTCCTCGCTTCCGTCGGCGGGCCGGCGATACCCCGGGAGCGCCACCGCGGCGAGCCGAGCGTCCCGCGCACCGCTGCGGCGGGCCAGGTCCACGAGTTCGGACGAGGACCCGAGGACGACCGAGGCGGCCTTCGCGACACGTCGCTCCAGGAGTCGCACCAGACGCGCCCGCGCACCGTCGGCGCGCGAGCGGGAGTGCCAGGTCACGACGAACGGGAGGCTCCGCCCGCCGAGCGCCATCGCCGTCCGCAGCGCGGCATGGAGGCCGTGCGCGTGCACGAGGTCGGCGTCCGCGCAGGCCGTCCGCAGCGCGGCCACGGAAGCCGGGTCACTGCGCCGCGGCACGGACACGTGCTGGGCACCCACACCGGTGAAGTCGTACGTCCGGTCGGCCGCGGCCGGGGCGCACACGGTGACGCGCACTCCCCGGGCGACGAGCCCCGACGCCAGCGAGCGCACATGCGCGCTGCTGCCCACGCTGCCGCCGCCGAGCACTTGCACGGTACGCAGCGGCGGCTGTCCGTGCGGCGAGTGGCTGCTCACGGGCATCACGTGGCCGGGGCTCCTGGTTCGGCGTCGGGCGGTCACGAAGAAAAGTACAGAGGGGGACGGGCAGTGGGGGTGTACCGCGCGTGGTCCCGGTTCCAAGGATGCCAGGCCGCGCAGGTGTTCCGGGACCATCGGAGGGTCGCTGCGGTGGTGGGCGGGAAGGCGCGGTGACGTTGATCACTCTCATGGTCACTCACATGGGTGAACGGGCGGGCATGTTCGGGGCGGAATGTTCGAGAGCCGTTCGAGCGCCGCGGCCGGGGCCGGGGCCGGGGCCGGGATCCTCCGGCTCCGGTTCACGCCCTCTTCCCGCGCACCGACGAACGTGCCACGTGGCTGACTTCGTCGCCGTACACGGCCGCCGCCACCAGGGCCGCCGCGTGCGCGAGGAGACCCGCACGGCCGTTGCCGACGGCGATGGCGGCGCCGAGCGTGGCCCCGAGGGCGTGGGCTCCCGTGTCACCGATCATCGCGCGCTCACCGAGGTCGTCCGGGAGCACGGCCACCGCGGCCCCCGCCGCCACCGCGGACAACTCCCCCGCCCGCCCTTCCCGCACCAGCCCGGGCATCGCCAGGGCGAGCACGGCACCGGCGGCCCTCCCCGGGCGGACATCCACGAGATTGACGAAGTGCGCGCTCCCCGCGATCACGACACCCGCGAGCAACCTGTCCACGGGCCGCTCCTTGAGCAGTGCGCCCGAGACTAGGGCCGCGGCCGAGATGCCGAACAGCTTGACGGCCCCGCTGGTCACCTCGCCGCCCCGCAAGGCGGAAAGGTGCGCCCGGAATCCCCGTCGGGGGTCATCGGCCCCGGCGACGTCGTCGTACGCCCCGCACGCCCCGGCGGCGAGCACCGCGAACCCGGCGGCGGGACGGACCCGCCCGCTCCCGAGCGCGGCCGCCAGTGCGGCGGCGGGCCCGGCATACAACTCGACGGTCCGGCCAGCGTAATTCTCGCGCGTCCAATGGTCGTGAGAGCGCGGGGGCTTGGCGCGCAGAGCCGTGATTCCGGCGCGTGTCGCCACAGCGGCGAGGCCGAACGCGATGCTCCTGCTCGCGATGCTCCTGCTCAGGGGGGTGCTCATGCCGTCACCCTAAGGACCAGGCGGAGCTAGCCGTCCCCGCGAGCCGTCGCCAGCAGTTCCTCCGCGTGGGCCCGAGCCGTCTGGGAGTCCTCCTGGCCCGCCAGCATGCGGGACAGTTCGCGAATCCGTTCCTCGCCCTCCAGGACCTTCACACCGGACCGGGTGACCGAACCGTCGTTGGTCTTCTCGACGAGCAACTGCCGGTCGGCGAAGGCGGCGACCTGCGGCAGGTGGGTGACGACGACGACCTGCGCGGTCTTGGCGAGGCGGGCGAGCCGGCGGCCGATCTCGACCGCGGCCTTGCCGCCGACGCCCGCGTCGACCTCGTCGAAGAGGTACGTGGGCACCGGATCCGTACCCGCGAAGACGACCTCGACCGCGAGCATGACGCGGGACAGCTCACCGCCGGACGCGCCCTTGGCGATGGGCCGTGGCGGTGCGCCCGGGTGGGGCGCGAGGAGCAGCTCGACCTCGTCGGCACCGGCGGGTCCGTACGCGACCGTACGACCGCCCACCTCGACGCCGTCGGCGTCCTCCGTCTGCCGTATCTCGAACGACACCCGCGCGTGCGGCATGGCGAGCGAGGCGAGTTCGGCGGTCACGGCCGCGGCGAACCGCGCCGCGGCCTCCTCCCGCGCGTCCGTCAGGGCCTGGGCCAGTCCGCCCAGTTCGGCCCGCAGCGCGTCCCGCTCGGCGGTGAGTTCGCCGATCCGGTCGTCGTCGCCGTCCAGTTCCGTGAGCCGCGCGGCGCTCTGCTCGGCCCAGGCCAGTACGGCGCCCACGTCCTCGCCGTACTTGCGCGTCAGCGCGGTGAGTGCGGCCCGCCGTTCCTCGACCGCCGCGAGCCGCAGCGGATCGGCGTCGAGGTCGTCGGCGTACCCCGCGAGCTCCCCCGCCACATCGCCGAGCAGAATCCCGATCTCCCCGATCCGGTCGGCGAGCGCGGCGAGCGCGGAGTCGTGCGAGCGGACCGCCTCCAGGGCACGGTGCGCGCCCGCGACGAGCGTCGCGGCGTCGATGCCCTCGGGGTCCTCGGGGTTGCCCGCCACGGCCGCGTGCGCCGCCGTGGCGGCGGAGGCGAGCGCCTCCGCGTGCCCGAGTCGCTCGGCCTCGGCCGCGAGCTCCACGTCCTCGCCCGAGCGCGGCTCCACCGCCGCGATCTCGTCGAGCCCGAAGCGCAGCATGTCGGCTTCCTGGGCGCGTTCACGCGCGCGTGTGGTGATCTCGTCCAGCTCGGTCGAGATGGCGCGCAGCCGGCGGTAGGCGCTCGCGTACTTGGCGAGCGGCACGGCGACCGCATCGCCCGCGTACCGGTCGAGCGCCTGCCGTTGCCGGGACAGCTTGAGCAGACCCTGCTGGTCGGTCTGGCCGTGCACGGCGACCAGTTCGTCGGCGAGGTCCGCGAGCACACCGACGGGCACGGAACGTCCGCCCAGATGTGCCCGCGAGCGCCCCTCAGCGGAGACGGTACGGCTGATCAGCAGCGCTCCGTCGTCGAGTTCGGCTCCGGCCTCCTCGGCCCGTACGACGGCGGAGGTGCCGTCGGGCAAGGCGATCCGGCCCTCCACGACCGCGTTCTTGGCGCCGATCCGTACGAGGGCGGCGTCCGCGCGTCCGCCCAGCAACAGCCCCAGGCTGGTGACCACCATCGTCTTGCCCGCGCCGGTCTCACCGGTCACGGCGGTGAAGCCGGGCGACAGCTCGACGACCGCGTCGTCGATGACTCCGAGCGACCGTATCCGCATCTCCTCCAACACGGACACGACCTTACGAGGTCACGGGCCCGGTGTGCGACGGCCCCTGCCCTCGTTCCACGAAGGCGCAGGTGGTGGGAGCCCGTCGCGAGGCCCTGTTCACCCTCGGGAGTGGGGTTTTCCTCAGCTTGATCCTGCGGCGCCCCTCATGGTGGGAGATCCGCCTCTCGCACCAGTCTGGACACATGAGGACGGGACTGGCCCAGGCGGCTCTGCGGGCGCACCGCCCCGCGTTCGTGGGCACGGCGGTCGCCGCGCTCTTCGCGGCGACGGTGGTGAGCGCGGCGACGTCGGTGCTCATGGCGACCAGCACGGCGCATGCGGACGAGCTCTCCGCGGACGCCCGCAGACAGCTCAGGAGCAGCGGCGTCGGTGACATGGCCGCGGTCCTGTTGATCGGCTCCATCTACATGTCGATTTTCGTGGTCGTCTCGACGATGGGCACGGCCGTGGCGCAGCAGCACCGCGAACTGGCGATGGTCCGCTCGATCGGCGCGAAGCCCCGGCAGGTGCGACGTGCGGTGGCGGGCCAGGCGCTGGCGGCCGCCGCGAACACGCTCTCGATGATCTCATTCGAGCGGCGTCGGGACATCGCGCTGCTGCGTGTCATCGGCACCCAGGCCCGCCAAGTCCGTGCGATAGCGGCCTGGGAGGCCGTCGTGGTCGCCGGCACGGCCCTGTTGCTGGGCGGCGCGACAGCCCTCATCACCCTCGCACCGGTCCTCGACGAGGCCTTCGGCTCCCCGGTCCCGTACATACCGTGGACCGTGCTCGCCGGCATCGGATCGGGCACCCTGCTCCTCACGCTGCTCGCCACCGGGCTCCCGGTGCGATCGGTCATGCGACGCCGAGCCATCTCGGTGGTCGGCGCCACATGACGTACGTGATACGGCGAGGACCGGCTAGTGCGGCGCCCCCCGCCAACCCGCCACGGGCAGTGCGAACTTCGCCACCAGCCGGTCGGTGAACGACGCGTGGTGCAGCCGGGCGAGCCGTACCGGTACGGCTCCGCGGCGCACCTCCACCCGTGCTCCCGGGGGGAGTTCGAGCGTGCGGCGACCGTCGCACCACAGCACCCCGTGCGGCGTGTGCTGCTGGACCTCCACGGCAAGCACCGAGTCCGGCGAGGTCACCAGCGGCTTGGCGAACAGGGCGTGCGCGCTGATGGGCACCATGAGCAGCGCCTCGACCTCCGGCCACACCACGGGACCGCCGGCGGAGAAGGCGTACGCCGTCGATCCGGTGGGAGTCGCGCAGACGATGCCGTCGCAGCCGAAGCCGGTCACGGGCCGTCCGTCGATCTCCAGGATCACCTCGAGGAGCCGCTCGGCGGAGACCTTCTGCACGGCGGCCTCGTTGAGCGCCCAGTCGGTGTGTACGACATCGCCGTTGCTGTGCACGACGACGTCGACGGTCATGCGCTCCTCGACCTCATAGGCCCTCGTGACCACCCGGTCGACGACCTTGTCGAGGTCGTCGCGCTCGGCCTCCGCGAGGAAGCCGACGCGTCCGAGGTTGACGCCGAGCATCGGGACGCCGGAGGCGCGGGCGAACTCCGCGCCGCGCAACAGCGTGCCGTCACCGCCCAGCACGATCAGCAGCTCGCACCCGTCGAGGCACTCGGGAGTCGCCTCCTTGACGAGCTCCACCGTCGGCGGCAGCGGCAGATCGGCCGCCTCAGCCTCGAGCACCCGCACGCCGAGCCCGGAGCGGAGCAGCCCCTGGACGACGAGTTCGGCACTGCGGATGGCCGCGGGCCGTCCGGTGTGGGCGAGCAGGAAAACAGTACGAGCTCGGGTCTGTGTCAACGCGGCCCCTCCGCCACTGCGCGGTCAACATCGGCCGGGTCCAGAGCGGGTGCTCCGGCACGCAGCCACAGAAAGTACTCGACATTTCCCGAGGGCCCGGGCAGCGGGCTGGCGGTGACACCCTTCACCCCGAGACCGAGCTCCCCGGCGTGCGCGGCCACACCGCGCACGGCCTCGGCCCGCAGGTCGGGGCTGCGTACGACACCGCCGCTGCCCAGCCGCTCCCTGCCCACCTCGAACTGCGGCTTGACCATCATCACCAGGTCGGCATCGGGCGCCGCGCACCGCACGAGGGCGGGCAGCACCAGGCCGAGCGGGATGAAGGACAAGTCTCCGACAATAAGATCCACCGGCTCCCCATCAATCTCCTCCAACGTCAACTCGCGTACGTTCTTACGGTCCTTGACGGTGACCCGTTCATCACTCTGGAGAGACCAGGCCAGCTGCCCGTAGCCGACGTCGACGGCGACGACATGCGCGGCTCCCGCACGCAGCAGTACGTCGGTGAAACCGCCGGTCGAGGCGCCTGCGTCCAGGGCCCGCCGCCCCTTGATCCCGAGGCCGAGCGGAACGAACGCTTCCAGAGCCCCGGCGAGCTTGTGGCCGCCGCGCGAGACGTACTCGGGGTCGCTGTCGTCCGCGGTGACCACGATGGCCGCGGCGGTCTCCACCTGGGTGGCGGACTTGGTCGCGAGAGTCTTGCCGACGGTGACCCGCCCGGCGGCGATCAGCTGGCCGGCGTGCTCGCGCGAGCGGGCGAGCTTCCGGCGTACCAGCTCGGCGTCGAGGCGGCGGCGTGCCACTCCTGCCACGTTCGGTTCAGCTCCTGTTGTTCATGCTGTACGGTCCGGGCGGGCGTCCAGCGCGGTCAGCGCGTCACGCAGCCCCCTGTGCACATCTTCGTACACTTCGACGTGCCCGTCCGGGGCGAGGTGGTCGGCATCGGCCAGGCGGTCGAGCTGAGCGTCCACGTCGGCGTTCCCGGTGGGGGTACGCGGCACGTTCAGCGGGGCGGGGGCGGCAGCGTCGTAGCTGGGCCCGGCTTCGGGTCCGGCCTCGGCTCCGGTCTCGGATTCGACCTCGGATTCGGATTCGGGCGAGGGCACGGACTCGACCGGAACGTCAGCCTCCGTACCGAAGGCGTTCGCCTCCGAGCCCGTCATGGAGTCGCTCATGCCCCCGACGCTACCGCGAAGCTCTGGGGTACCGTCGGTCGCGATGGCGACCATTGAGGAGTGCCGCAGCGCACTCGACAAGCTTTCGGAGAACATGGCCGGCGCGGACGGCGACGTGCGCAGCGCCGCCGCCCTGGACCGCTCGTTGAGCTGCCACATCACCGACCTCGACATCACCTTCGCCGGCCGTCTGCAGGACGGCCGGATCGAGGTGCTCGACACGGTGCAGGGCCCTCCGCCGAACAAGGCGGAGATCCGGCTCACCATGGCCGGCGACGACCTGGTCGCCCTGGTGAACGGCGAGCTGCATTTCGCAAAGGCGTGGGGTGCGGGCCGCGTCAGACTCGAAGCGGGCCTACGGGACCTGCTCCGGCTCAGGAAGCTGCTCTGACCAGGCGTTTCCGGCTCAGGACCCCTTCGCCGCATTCATCGCATTCATCGCATTCATCGCATTCGTCGTGTTCGTCGTATCCGCCACGCCGACCGCCGCGGCCACCCGCGTCTTCCGCGCCGCCGGCACCACCAGCGGCGTACCCGTCTCCGGGTCGTCGATGACCTGGCAGCGCAGCCCGAAGACCTCCTCGACAAGTTCGGCCGTGACGATGTCCGACGGCGCGCCCTCGGCGATGACGGAACCGTCGCGCAGGGCTATGAGGTGGGTGGCGTACCGGGCCGCGTGATTGAGGTCGTGCAACACGGCGACCAGCGTCCGGCCCTGCTGCTCGTGCAGTTCGGCACACAGATCGAGTACGTCGATCTGGTGCTGGATGTCGAGATACGTGGTCGGCTCGTCGAGCAGCAACAGCGGGGTCTGCTGGGCGAGCGCCATGGCGATCCAGACGCGCTGACGCTGGCCGCCGGAGAGTTCGTCGACATAGCGGTCGGCCAGTTCGGCGACCCCGGTCGAGGACATCGACTCCCGTACGATCCGCTCGTCCTCGGACGACCACTGCCGCAGCAGCCCCTGGTGCGGGTAGCGTCCGCGGCCCACCAGGTCACCGACGGTGATTCCGTCGGGCGCGATCGACGACTGCGGCAGCAGCCCGAGCGTCCTGGCCACCTTCTTCGCGGGCATCGACTGGATGACCTGCCCGTCGAGCAGCACCCGGCCCTGGTTCGGCTTCAGCATCCGGGACAGCGCGCGCAGCAGCGTGGACTTGCCGCAGGCGTTCGGGCCGACGATCACGGTGAAGGAGTTGTCGGGGATCTCGACCGACAGATGGTCGGCGATGACGCGCTGGTCGTAGGCGAGGGTGACGTTCTCGGCGGACAGACGGTTCGCGGACGGGTTGTTCGCGGACGGGTTGTTCGCGGACGTGCGGTTCACAGTGCCAGTGCTCCTCTTGGTGTTCATATCCGGCCCGCCTTGCGCTCGGTGACCAGGAGCCACAGCAGATAGACGCCCCCCAGTACTCCGGTCACCACTCCTACGGGCAGCTGGTCGGCGCCGAATGCCCGCTGCGAGGCCCAGTCCGCGACGATCAGCAGGGTGGCGCCCATGCACATCGCGGCCATCAGGTTCGGTCCCGGCGAGCGGGTCAGGCGCCGGGCGAGCTGCGGCGCCGTGAGCGCGACGAAGCTGACCGGTCCCGCGGCGGCCGTGGCGGCCGCGGTGAGCAGCACGGCGGCCAGCATCAGCAGCATCCGCGTCCGCTCGACCCGCACCCCGAGCGCGTACGCGACGTCGTCGCCCATCTCCAGCATGCGCAGCCCGCGTGCGTTGCCCAGGACGAGCGGCAGGAGGGCGGCGCACAGCCAGAGCAGCGGCCAGACCTGGGGCCAGTCGCGGCCGTTGAGCGACCCGGTCATCCACACGACCGCGCGGGCCGCGTCGACGAGATCGGCCTTGGTGAGCAGATAGCCGTTGACGGCCGTGACGATCGCGGAGACGCCGATACCGACCAGGACCAGCCGATAGCCGTGCACACCCCGCTTCCAGGCGAGCACATAGATGGCGAGCCCGGTCGCCAGTCCGCCGACGAGCGCCCCGACGGTGACCTCGGCCGCGTTCCCCGAGAACAGGACGATCACGGTGAGCGCGCCGGCCGTAGAGCCCTGCCCGAGGCCGAGCACATCCGGACTGCCCAGCGGATTGCGGGAGATGGCCTGGAACAGCGCGCCGCCGAGCCCGAGCGAGGCCCCCACCAGGAGGCCGACGAGGACCCGTGGCAGCCGTAGCTCGTTGACGATGAACTCCTGTCCCGTGTCGCCGTTGCCGAGCAACGACTTGAGGACGTCCCCGGCCGGGATCGGGAAGTCGCCGGTTCCGATCAGTACGACGCTCGCGGCGAGCGCGGCCACCAGCAGCAGGGCGACGACCGTGAACGAGCGCACGTCGAGACGGACCGACAGCCCGCCGCGGGCACGGACGGTCCGAGCGCGGAACGGCCGGGCGGAACCGGCCTGGGTCTTGTTGTCTGCGGCCTTCACAGCTGCGCCGTCCTCCGCCGTCGTACGAGAAAGATGAAGACCGGGCCGCCGAGGATCGCCGTGACGATGCCGACCTGCAGCTCGGCCGGCCGCGCGACGATCCGGCCGATGACGTCGGCGCCGAGCAGCAGCACCGGCGAGAGCACGGTGGCGTACGGCAGGATCCAGCGCAAATCGGGTCCGGTGAAGGAGCGCACGAGATGCGGGATCATCAGCCCGACGAACACGATCGGCCCGCATGCGGCGGTCGCGGCCCCGCAGAGCAGGGTCGCGGCCGCCATGGCCAGCGCGCGGGTGCGGCCCAGATGCGCGCCGAGCGCGCGGGCGGTGTCGTCGCCCATGGCCATGGCGTTCAGCGGCCGGGCGAGGGCCAGCGCCAGGACCGTACCGACCACGAGGAACGGCAGCACCTGCTCGATGGTCGTGTCGGTGGCCGAGGACAGCGAACCGACCGTCCAGAAGCGCATCTTGCCGAGCGCCGCATCGTCCATGATCATCACGGCCTGCAGATAGCCGTAGAGCGCGGCGCTGATCGCGGTGCCGGCGAGTGCGAGCCGCACCGGCGTCGCGCCCCGGCTGCCGCCGAGGACGTACACCAGCGCCCCGACCACGGCAGCGCCCGCGAAGGCGAACCACACATACCCGCTCAGTGAGGTGACGCCGAAGTAGGTGATGGCCGTGACGACCGCCGCGGACGCGCCCGCGTTGATGCCGAGGAGTCCGGGGTCGGCCAGCGGATTGCGGGTGAGCGCTTGGAGGACGGCCCCGGAGAGGCCGAGGGCGGCGCCGACGAGCAGTCCGAGGACGGTACGCGACAGGCGCTCGCTCACCACGACGTCGCCATACGTCCCCGAATCCTGGAACAGGCCGTGCCAGACCTGGCCCAGGGACAGCTCCTTCGCGCCGATGGCGATACTCGCCAGCGCGACGAGCACCAGCACGGCCACGGACACGAGGAGCCCAGCTGCTCGTACGGCCCGGCGGGTTGGGGGCGCGGCGGCGGTCTCCGCGCTTGGTTCGGGGGGACTGTCGACCAACACCCAGTTAGGTTAGCCTACCCTCCCCTCCGGGTTCGATCCGGAGGCCGGGCAGGCCTTCAAAGCCCCAGCCGCGCCAGGGCCTTGCCCCCGTCCAGTCCGCAAGTGCCTTCCCCTGCCGCCGTCCAGGCGGCGGCACACAGCGCCCGCAAGCCGTCGAGCGCCCCGCCGTCCCCCTCCAGCTCCAGCCGCTCACGCCCCGCAACGGCGGTCCATCCGCCGCAGCGGAAACCCTCGCCCTCCGCGACGACCTCGGGCTGCCCGGTCAACATCCCCCGCAGATCGGCGTCCACATACGTCGGCCGGTGCTCCGGCGGCGCGGCAAGCAGCTGCGCGCCGTCGGTCACCCCCGTCAGCACCAGCAGCGAGTCCACCTCGCCGTTGAACGCCCCCTCGATGTCCGTGTCGAGCCGGTCCCCGACCACCAGCGGCCGCACCGCCCCCGTGCGCAGAATCGTCTCCCGGTGCATCGGCGGCAGCGGCTTGCCGGCCACCTGCGGCTCGGCGCCCGTCGCGATCCGTACGACCTCGACGGCCGCCCCGTTGCCGGGAGCGATCCCCCGCGCGCTCGGAATCGTGAGGTCGGTGTTGGAGGCGAACCACGGCACTCCGCGCGCGATGGCGTAGCAGGCCTCCGCGAAGCGCCCCCACGGCAGCTCCGGCCCGCCGTACCCCTGCACAACCGCCACCGGCTCGTCCTCGGCCGACTCGACGGGCTCGAGTCCACGCTCGCGCAGCGCCACCCGCAGCCCGTCCCCGCCGATCACCAGCACCCGCGCCCCCGCGGGCACCTGCTCGCTGATCAGCCGGGCCACGGCCTGCGCCGAGGTGATGACGTCCGACTCCTCGGTCGGTACCCCCAGCTCCGTGAGGTGCGCGGCCACGGTGTCGGGCGTCCGCAGCGCGTTGTTCGTGACGTACGCGAGATGCATTCCGCCCGCACGAGCCGTGCCGAGCGACGCCACGGCGTACGCGATCGCGCTCCCCCCTGCGTACACCACCCCGTCCAGGTCGAGCAGCGCCGTGTCGTACGCCTCGCTCAGGGGCCGCTCACTGCCCGCGGGCCGCGTCCTCACGGTCTGGCTCATTACGCATCGCTCCTCGTTCGATCCCATTCCCCCGATCATCCCGCATGCCGCTGACACACTTACGATGCATCAATGAACACTGCAGGTCCCGCGGACGTACCGGCTCGCATGGGCCTTGATCTGACCCCGTTCCGGGGTCTGCGCTACGACCCCGACCGGGTCGGCAGCCTCTCCGCCGTGACATCCCCGCCGTACGACGTGGTCGTGCGGCCCGACGGACTGCACCACCTCGAATCGGCCGATCCGCACAACATCGTCCGCCTGATCCTCCCCCAGGCCGC
Organism: Streptomyces montanus; assembly: GCF_005786655.1. NCBI lineage: Bacteria > Bacillati > Actinomycetota > Actinomycetes > Kitasatosporales > Streptomycetaceae > Streptomyces > Streptomyces montanus. The sequence continues at coordinate 3,740 of NZ_VBZC01000110.1, read as the reverse complement.
CACCCCCACCGCCCGCAACAAGCAGGCGGCGGTCACCCTGCACCGCTGGCTGGCCGAGGGCGTCCTGGTCACCGACCCCGAACCGGGCCTGTACGTCTACGAGCAGCGCGACGGCGACGGCATGCTGCAGCGCGGCGTCATAGGCGCCCTGCGCCTTTCCGAGCCGGCGGAGGGCGTGGTCCTGCCCCACGAGGACGTCATGCCGCACGTGGTCGCCGACCGCGCGGACCTGATGCGCGCCACGTCCGCGAACCTCGAGCCCCTCCTCCTGACCTACCGCGGCGACGGCTCCGCCACCGGCACGACCGCCGTCATCGAGCGCACCGTCCAGCATCCGCCCCTGCTGCGCACCACCACCGAGGACGGCTTCAGCCACCGTCTGTGGTCGGTGACCCGCCCCGCGGACCTGGCCGCGATCCGGGCGGACCTGGCCGGCCACCAGGCCCTCATCGCGGACGGCCACCACCGCTGGGCGACGTATCTGCGCCTGCGCACCGAACACCCCTCCCCCAGCGCCTGGGACTTCGGCCTGGTGCTGCTGGTCGACACCGTGCGCTACCCGCTCCGCGTGCGGGCGATCCACCGCCTCCTGCACCGCCTCTCCGTACCCGACGCTCTCACCGCCCTCGGGGACTCCTTCCGCGTACGCCGCGTCGACGGCCCTCTCTCCGAGGCGAGGGAAGTCCTCGCCGTGGCGGCCGCCGAGGGAAACGCCTTCCTCCTCGCCGGCGACGGCGCCTTCCACCTCGTCGACCGCCCCTCCCGGGACCTTCTCGCCCGTACGATTCCGGCCGACCAGCCGGAGGCCTGGCGCACCCTCGACGCGACGGTCCTGCACGCCACGCTCATCGACCACATCTGGCACATCCCGGACGTGCCTGAGCACATCGCGTACATCCACGACACCGCCGCCACGGTCGCCAAGGCCGAACGCGACGGCGGGACGGCTGTCCTGATGCACCCGGTCCAGGAAGAAGTCGTACGCGAACTGGCGGGCCAAGGGGTCACGATGCCCCGCAAGTCGACGTCGTTCGGCCCGAAACCGGCGACGGGGCTGGTGCTACGCGCGCTCGAACCCTGAGACGCGGATGAGCGGGACCCCCGGGGTGTCCCGGGGGTCCCGCTCATCCACTCGCGCGCCGCCTGATGCCGGCGTCAGCCGTCCAGGGCGTCCTTCTCGTCAGCGTCGCTGTCGATGCTGTCGTCGTTGTCGCCCTTGTCGTCGTCCTCGTCGTCCTCGGAGTCGGTGTCGACCGACTCGGGTGCCGGAGCCTCGGAAGTCTCCGTGTCATTCTCGTCGAGGGCGTCCACGAACTCGACGCCGTCCATCTCCGCGAGCCGGTCCGAAGCGTCCGTGCTGCCGTCCTTGTCGGACTCGACCGCCTTCGCGAACCACTCGCGCGCCTCGTCCTCGCGACCGGCCGCAAGCAATGCGTCCGCATACGCGTAGCGCAGTCGTGCCGTCCAGGGCTGCACGGAGTTCGAGGCCAGCTCGGGACTCTGCAAGGTCACGATGGCAGCGTCGATCTGGTCCATGTCGCGCCGGGCCCCGGCCGCCACCAGCCGCATCTCGACCTGGCCCGCCTTGTCGAGCTTCTGCACCTCGGGGGCCCCGGCCATGTCGAGGGCCTTCTCGGGCCGCCCGAGACCCCGCTCGCAGTCCGCCATGACGGGCCACAGCTCCACGCTTCCGGTCATCCGCCGCGCGGCCCGGAACTCGGCGAGCGCCTCGCTGTACTTCTGGTTCGCGTACGCCGCGAAACCGGCCGCCTCGCGCACGGCGGCGACCCGCGACGCCAGCCGCAGCGCGACCCTCGAGTAGCCGTACGCGCCCTCGGGATCCTCGTCGATGAGCCTGGCCACCATCACCAGGTTCCTGGCGACATCCTCGGCAAGCCCCTTCGGCAGGCTCTGGAGTTCCTGCCGTACGTCCTTGTCGATCTCGTCACCCGTGACGTCGTCGGGGATGGGCAGCCGCTTGATCGGCTCGCGGTCCCGCTCCCGCTCGTCACGGAAGCGCCCGCCTCCCCGGCGGTCATCGCCCCGACGGTCGTCACGACGGAAGCCGCCCGGACGGCCACGGCCGTCCTCGCGGCGCGGCCCACGACCGCCCCGCTCGTCCCGCCCCCGGAAGCCACCGCGGGTATCGTCCCGCCGGAAACCACCACGGTCTCCGCGGTCGCCGTCCCGACGGTCGTCACGGCGCGCGTAACCGGCACGGTCACTCTGCCGACGGTCATCGCGACGGTCGCCGCCCCCACGGCTGTCGTCACGACGGAAGCCACCACGCTCGCCACCACCGCGACTGTCGTCACGACGGAAGCCACCGCGGTCGTCACCCCGACGGTCATCACGCCGGTCGCCGCCCCCACGGCTGTCGTCACGACGGAAGCCACCACGCTCGCCAGCACCACGGTTGTCGTCACGACGGAAACCACCGCGGTCGTCACCCCGACGGTCATCGCGACGGAAGCCACCGCGGTCGTCACCCCGACGGTCATCACGGCGATCGTCACGCCGGTCGTCGCGGCGGAAGGCCGGCCGGTCCCCCTCACGCCGGGCCGCGCCATGGTCGCGGTCGTCGCGACGCGGTCCACCGGGTCGATCGTCACGACGGAACGGCGGACGACCTCCGCGATCCCGGTCGTCGCGTCCACGGAAGCCGCCTCCGCCACGGTTGTCATCACGACGGAAGCCACCACGCTCGCCGCCACCACGACTGTCATCACCACGGCGATCGTCACGGCGGAAGCCACCGCGATCGCCACCACCGCGACTGTCGTCACGTCGGAAGCCGCTGCGGTCATCGCCACGACGGTCATCGCGACGGAAACCACTCCGCTCGTCACCACGCCGGTCATCACGGCGATCGTCACGCCGGTCGTCACGCCGGTCGTCGCGGCGGAAGGCCGGCCGGTCCCCCTCACGCCGGGCCGCGCCATGGTCGCGGTCGTCGCGACGCGGTCCACCGGGTCGATCGTCACGACGGAACGGCGGACGACCTCCGCGATCCCGGTCGTCGCGTCCACGGAAGCCGCCTCCGCCACGGTTGTCATCACGACGGAAGCCACCACGCTCGCCGCCACCACGACCGTCATCACCACGGCGGTCGTCACGGCGGAAGCCGCCACGCTCGCCACCACCACGACTGTCGTCACGTCGGTCGTTGTCGCGGCGCGGCCCCCCGCGGTAGCCGCCGCGGTCACCACTGTCCCGGCGGCGCTGATCGCGCTCCGGTCGCTCGTCGGGAGAGTTGGGGGACATGGTGACTCCTGTCTTAGGTACTGCAAGTCATTCTCGCGCAGGTCGGGTACCCTGCGCGGTTCGGGAAAACAAAAAAGGACCTCTGGTCCCAGCGAGTCGCTGGGACCAGAGGTCCTCCAAAGATTGTTCGGCGGCGTCCTACTCTCCCACAGGGTCCCCCCTGCAGTACCATCGGCGCTGAAAGGCTTAGCTTCCGGGTTCGGAATGTAACCGGGCGTTTCCCTCACGCTATGACCACCGAAACCCTTTCAGACACCTCGCGATAAACGAGGTCTTGAACAGGGCAGCGAACAAGCACACTCTTCAATTGATAAGTGGAACTGTTCAGCCAGCACAACCGTTCGTTGTCTGGGAACTACACAGTGGACGCGAGCAACTGAGGACAAGCCCTCGGCCTATTAGTACCAGTCACCTCCAGCGGTTACCCGCCTTCCAGATCTGGCCTATCAACCCAGTCGTCTACTGGGAGCCTTACC